>JBBINK010000034.1:0-16912 GCA_037443925.1 Betaproteobacteria bacterium | reverse complement strand
AGCTCGGCCGGCGCGGCGGCCTCGGCCAGGCGCATGCGCGGCGCCACGATCGCCTGGGGCAGGGCGTCGGCGATGCGCCGGGCCCGCTCGTATTCGGCGCCGTTGCCCCAGGGCAGCATCAGGTTCACCCCCCGGGCGCACAGGGCCTGCCCCAGGGCGATCCAGTTGGGCTCGGGCCAGAGCTTTTCCTCGCGGCTGGTGGCCGACAGCAGCACGGCATAGGGCGCGCCGGGCGCAAAGGCGGGTGGCTTGGGCGGGCGTGGAAGGCCATAGTCCAGGGGTTGCTGTGGGGGCAGCCCGAAGGCCGCCGCGGCCAGGGCACGATAGCGCACCACCGCGTGGGCGCGGGCGTCCACGGAATGGCAACGATCATACAGCCGGGCGGCCAGGGGTTCCCGCGCGCAGTCGGCGCAGCAGCCCACGTGCACGCCGGTGGCCAGCCGTGCGAGGAGGGCGCTCTTGATCAGGCCCTGGGTGTCGAGGATCACGTCATAGGCGGTGGCCCGCAGGCTGTGGCGAAACGCCCTCAGCTCGCGCCAGGTGCCCGGCGCAAAGAGTCGTCTGCGCCAGCGGCGCAGGGCGACCGTGATCACCCGGTCGACGCCCGGATGCAGGCGCGGAATGTCAGCGAAACTTTCCTCCACCAGCCAATGGAGGGTCGCCCCGGGGTGCCGGGCCCGGATGTCGGCGACGATGGGGAGGTTGTGGATCACATCCCCCATGGAGGAGGTCTTGACGAGCAGCACGCGCATGGGGGCGACAGCGTACACGGAAACCCCCGGTTGCGCATAGAATGGCGGCTTCATGGCCCGTCTGCCCCTCTCCGTCACGCTGATCGCCCGCAATGCCGCCCACCAGATCGGCCCGGCCGTCGAATCGGTGGCCTTCGCCGACGAGGTGCTGGTGGTGGACTCGGGCAGCACCGACGGCACCCCCGAGCGGGCCGCGGCCCTGGGCGCGCGGGTGATCCACCAGGACTGGCTGGGCTATGGACCGCAGAAGCAGTTCGCGGTCGAGGCCGCACGCCACGACTGGGTGCTGTGCATCGATGCCGACGAACGGGTCACGCCCCGGCTTCGCGCCGCCATCGAAGGGGCGCTGGCCGCGCCGGCTGCGGCGGGCTACGAGATGGCCCGGCGCAACCGCTTTCTCGGCCGCTGGCTGCGCCACGGGGAAGGCTACCCCGACTGGTCGCTGCGCCTGTTCGACCGCAGGCGGGCCCGCTGGAGCGCCGACCCAGTCCACGAGAAGGTGATCTGCGACGGGCCGGTAGCGCGGCTTCCGGGCGATCTGCTGCACGAGTCCTGCGACGATCTGGCCACGTATCTCGACAAGCAGAACCGCTATACCAGCCTGCAGGCGGAGCTGCTTTACCGGCAGGGCAGGCGCGTCCATGCGGGCCATCTGCTGCTGAGCCCGCTGGTGCGCTTCGTGAAGTTTTACGGGCTCCGGCTCGGTTTCCTGGACGGGGTGCCGGGTCTGGTGCACATTCTGATCGGTTGCCACAACAGCTTCGTCAAGTATGCGAAGCTGTGGGAGTTGCAAGGAAAGGATCCGTCTTGAGAATCCTGGTCACCGGCGCCGCCGGTTTCATCGGCATGCACACCGCTGCCCGGCTCATCGCCCGCGGCGACGAAGTGGTGGGCGTGGACAACCTCAACGATTACTACGACGTGCAGCTCAAGCTGGACCGGCTGCGCCAGCTCGAGGGCAGGAAGGGCTTCGGCTTCGCCGAGCTGGATCTCGCCGACCGCGCCGCCTGCGCCGAGCTGTTTGCCAAGGGCCGCTTCGATCGCGTGGTCCATCTGGCCGCCCAGCCCGGCGTGCGCTATTCCCTGAAGCATCCCCAGGCCTACATCGATGCCAACCTGGTGGCCTTCGGCAACGTGCTGGAGGGCTGCCGCCACCATGGCATCGAGCATCTGGTCTATGCCAGCAGCTCGTCGGTATATGGCGCCAACACCAAGCTGCCCTTCTCCGAACACGACAACGTGGACCACCCGGTGAGCCTGTATGCCGCGACCAAGAAGGCCAACGAGCTCATGGCCCACACCTACAGCCATCTGTTCGGCCTGCCGACCACGGGCCTGCGTTTCTTCACGGTCTATGGGCCATGGGGCCGGCCCGACATGTCGCCGTCGCTGTTCGTCGGTGCGATCCTGCGGGGCGAGCCCATCCGCGTGTTCAACGAGGGCCGCATGCAGCGCGATTTCACCTACATCGACGACATCGTGGAAGGCGTGGTGCGCGTGCTGGACAAGGTGCCCGAGGGTGTCCCCGGCTTCGACCATGGCCACCCGGACCCGGCGGCCAGCCACGCGCCCTACCGCATCTACAACATCGGCAACCATGAGCCGGTGCCCCTCATGACCTTCATCGAGACCATCGAGAAGGCCCTGGGCCGGGAAGCGAAGAAGCAGTTCCTGCCCATGCAGCCCGGGGACGTGGAGGCCACCTGGGCGGACACCACCCTGCTGCGCGAGGCCGTGGGCTTCGAGCCCCACACGCCCCTGGCGGAGGGCATCGCCCGTTTCGTCCAGTGGTATCTCAGCTACTACGGAGGACGCACGGCATGATCCTGGTCACCGGCGGCGCGGGCTTCATCGGGGCCAACTTCGTCCTGGACTGGCTGGCCCGGTGCGACGAGCCCGTCGTCAACCTCGACAGGCTCACCTATGCCGGCAACCTGCGTAATCTGGACAGCCTCAGAGGTGACGCCCGCCATATCTTCGTGCGTGGCGACATCAACGACCGGGCCCTCGTGGGGACGCTGCTGGCCGAACACCGGCCGCGGGCCATCGTGCATTTCGCGGCCGAATCCCACGTGGACCGCTCCATCCATGGGCCGGAGGATTTCATCACCACCAACATCGACGGCACCTACCATCTGCTCGAGGCGGCGCGGGCGTACTGGATGGCGCTGCCCGAAGCGGAGCGCGCGGCCTTCCGCTTCCTGCACGTGTCCACCGACGAGGTGTATGGCTCCCTGGGCCCTGCGGATCCTCCCTTCGCGGAGACCACCTGCTATGCGCCCAACAGCCCCTATTCGGCCTCCAAGGCCGCCTCCGACCATCTGGCGCGCGCCTGGTGGCAGACCTACGGCCTGCCCACCCTGGTCACCCACTGCTCCAACAACTACGGGCCCTACCAGTTTCCCGAGAAGCTCATTCCCCTGATGATCCTCAACGCGGTGGAAGGCAAGCCCCTGCCCATCTACGGGGACGGCCAGAACATCCGCGACTGGCTCTACGTGGGCGACCACTGCGCGGCGCTGCGGCGCGTGCTGGAGGCGGGCGCGCCCGGAGAAACCTACAACATCGGCGGATGGAACGAGAAAACCAATCTCGCGGTGGTGGAAACGGTGTGCGCCCTGCTCGATGAAATGCACCCCCAGGGCGCACCCCACGCGCGCCTCATCACGTTCGTGAAGGACAGGCCGGGCCACGACCGGCGCTACGCCATCGATGCCCGCAAGATCGAGCGCGAGCTGGGCTGGCGGCCCGCGGAGAGCTTCGAGACCGGCATCCGTAAGACCGTCGCATGGTATCTCGCCCACCTGGACTGGGTGCGCGAGGTCGCGAGCGGCGAATACCGGAAATGGGTGGCCACCCACTATGGCCCGGAGCGTGTCCGATGAAGGGCATCCTGCTCGCCGGCGGCGCCGGCACCCGGCTGCATCCCGTCACCCTGGCGGTCTCCAAACAGCTTTTGCCGGTGTACGACAAGCCCATGGTCTATTACCCGCTGTCCACCCTCATGCTGGCGGGCATCCGGGACATCCTCGTCATCTCCACGCCCCAGGACACGCCCCGCTTCCAGCAGCTTCTCGGGGATGGCAGCCAGTGGGGCGTGCACTTCTCCTACGCCCTGCAGCCCAAGCCGGAGGGCATCGCCCAGGCCTTCCTCATCGGCGCCACCTTCATCGGCTGCGGCGGCTGCGCGCTGGTGCTGGGGGACAACATCTTCTACGGCCATGAGCTCGCCCAGGACCTGGAGCGCGCCGCGGCCAAGACGCGCGGTGCCACCGTGTTCGCCTATCCGGTCAAGGACCCGGAGCGCTACGGCGTGGTGGAGTTCGGTCCCGACCGGCGTGTGCTCTCCATCGAGGAGAAACCCAGCCAGCCCCGCTCCCGCTACGCGGTGACCGGGCTTTACTTCTACGACAACCAGGTGATCGACATCGCCCGCGCCCTGAAGCCCTCCGCGCGCGGCGAGCTGGAAATCACCGACGTCAACCGCGAGTACCTGGCGCGGGGCGAGCTGGAGGTCTCCATCATGGGCCGGGGCATGGCCTGGCTCGACACCGGCACCCACGAAACCCTGCTGGAAGCCGCCCACTTCATCGAGACCATCGAACGCCGCCAGGGACTCAAGATCGCCTGTCCCGAGGAAATCGCCTGGCGCAAGGGCTGGATCGACGACGCGCAGCTGCTGCGCCTGGCCCAGGCCCTGGGCAAGAGCGGCTATGGGGCGTATCTCGAGGCCCTGTTGCGCGACCGGGTCTTCTGACCGCCGGGCCACCCTTTCCGTCCTCCCCTCAAAGGCCCACGCCCGTTCGGTAGCGGTGGCGGGCAGCACAATCACGGGGGCCCGTCACGTCTGCCGCCGCAACGATGGCAGCAACGCCCGCGAAGAACGAGCGGCAGCCCTGCCGCTCAGGTGCATGCCCGCTTCCGGCAACATGGCGCCATGAAGGTCCGGCACCGGCCCCGCTGAGCGTCGGCGGTGCAGATGCCCACGCCGGCCAGGCAGGGCGGCCGCTCGCCGCCGAGGAGGGTCGTCCTCAGCACCACCTTGCCGTGCGCATCGCCGCCATCCATACTGCATAGGTCCCCGGCCCACCCCGCTCCTGAGGTATTGGCATGGCGGTCTGTGCTCTTCGCTCGATGGATCGGTTCCGCAACCTTCGACCCGCCACACGCGAAGCCGTGGGGCACGCGAGCCCGTCCCATTCATTGGCCTTTTTTTACGGAGGAAATGATGGCTCCCGTTTTTTACCGGCTTTTTGCCCTCCTGACATTCCCAATCATCGGCTCGCTGGTGTCCCTCAATGCGACCGCTGAAACCCACAACGGCGCGATCGGCTTCGTGCTCATGCATGGCAAAGGCTGCTCGCCGCAATGTGTCTCCGACCTGGCGAACCGGCTCGAACAGCAGGGGTTCCTTGTCGCAAACCTGGAAATGCCGTGGTCCGGAAGGCGTGATTACGATGTCACGGTGCAGGATGCGGAATCCGAAGTCGAGGCGGCATTGAGTTCGCTACGCAGCAAAGGCGCCCAGAAGGTATTCGTTGCCGGGCACAGCCAAGGCGGCTTGTTCGCGCTCTATTTCGGAACCAAGCATCCAGTCGATGGCATCATCGCCATTGCTCCCGGCGGTAACGTCAGCAGCCCGCTATTCCGGCAAAACCTGGGGGAATCCCTTGAGCTCGCCCGTAAGCTGCTCGCGGAAGGCAAGGGTGAGGAGAAGACGCGGCTTCTCGATTTTGAAAGCTCCAAGGGCACCTATCCGATCATCACCACCCCGAAGGCCTACGTAGGCTGGTTCGATCCGGATGGGGCCATGAACCAGTCGAAGGCAGTTCAAAGTATGAGCCCGACCACGCCTGTACTGTTCATCGTGCCGACAAGGGACTATCCCGGCCTGCTGAAGGTCAAACAGGAAATGTTTGATGCCCTTCCAAAGAACCCTCACACGAAGCTCTACGAACCGGCGTCGAGCCACACTGGTGCGCCATCCGCCTCGGTCAGGGAAATCATCGATTGGGCGAGCACCATTGCAAGCGTGCGCTGATGTCAGGATGGGGCGGATACCGTCCTGCTTGCGCGTTTCGTGCCTTTTTTCGACGCGACAGCGGCCATCGCGGTCGCCATATTGGGGCTGGCATTCGGTATCGGCTGGGCTGTTCGGAGTGATGAGGACCGTGGATCGACGGAGGGCAGCCGCTGGTAGGCGCCGGCTTTGAGCGGCCTGGATTGTGTCCGTCAAGTTGTGCAACAAGTGCTCGAGCTTGCCGGTGCGGGTGACGAGGTCGCGGCTGGAGTAGTCGGCATGGTAGCCCTTGGGGTTATCCGTACGTTCGCCCGGCGCCGCTCCCGGGAATTCGATCATCTCGCCTTCGAGAACGGTCGGCAGCGCCTCCCGCATCAGGCCATTGAACAGGCCCCGTTTGCCCGTCGCCAGTTCCACCAGCGACAACTTTGTCTTATGCTCCGCGATGTTCCGGCCCACCCGGCTCCCGAGTATTGGCATGGCGGACTGTGCTCTTCGCTCGATGGATCGTTTCCGCAATCTTCGACCCGCCACACGCGATGCCGTGGGGCACGCGGTGGTTGATTTCATTCGTTAGTACCCATGCCAGAGCCCTTTGAGGACGTCTCACGCTGGCCCGTTTCCCGCTATTTCCGCGAGGTGGTGGCGGCGCAACCTGATGGGCGAGTTTTGCTTTTCCTCGGAAAAGCCAACCTTGTCGCGGGTTGCCTGCTCGCACTCTGGCTCGTACTCGCCCCCCAGAGCACCACCCTTGGAGGGGTTCATGTCGTGCTGTTCCTTGGGTTTCCTCTGCTCGGGTTTGTCTGGTTCGTGCAAGACATGCCGCCGCCCCAGCTTACCGCTTTCGAGCACATCATACGGGAGCCCTGGCAGCGCAAGATCTCCGTTGGCCTTCAACTTCTGCTGGGGCTGGCACCATGGGCTGTTGCCCTCGATGCTGTATTGAGCTGACTCGTCGCCCCTGAGGTTTCTCCTTGGAGCCCAAAGCCGTGCGGTTTGTAGCCCTCTCTTCGTTGCTGCTGTTTCCCGTCCTGGCAACCGCTTCACCGCATGGTTGCCCGCCTGGCACCAGGATTGACGGGCGCTATGTTGCGCCCAAACCCAAGGGTCATCTGCCTGGTACTCTCGTCGTGGCCCCCTCAAACAAGGAAGACACCTTTCGCTTCGAGCTGGAGTCCTACTGGGCACCAGAGCCTGACGACGACGGAAGCTCGACGACGCAGGGCATTTTCTCCGGTGAGTTTCAGGTGCGCTGGTGTGTTGGCCACTACGCGGATCCGGAGGACAACTGTTTCTTGGTTTTCAACTTCGGGAAAAACCAAGTCAAGGTCACAAGCTTTGGTTCTTGCTTTTATGGCTACAACGCCCATCCCGATGCCATCTATTTCAGACGTTCCACGCAGCAGTAATGGTTCTGACCGTTCAGCCGCCAGGAAATCGGGATGAGTACACAAAGAATGCTGTTTCTAACGCAGGCCCTGGTAAGTTTTCCGGGCGTTGGGCTCGCCGGGGTTCGATAAGGCCAGTTGGATCTTCTGCCTCATGGTGGCAGGTCTTTTCTTCGCGGGCCTCACCGGCATTTGCCCGAGTCTGTCACGTTGGAAGAAACTTGGCTTAAAGGATAGCGGTGACCTGCCCACACATCTGAAGTAAACCCGCCGCTCTCGTGGTGTACGGGCAGCCTCACCTGTCTGGCAGACATTGCCACACACCGCGGTCACGCGGAACGCGCCGCAAACGGTGCGCCCGTGGGTACCGCGTTGGGCGTCGCGCCTTCGCCACAAGGGTGCGACGGTGTCTTGGAGGTGGGTCGTGGCGCTTACACGAGGAGATGCGACATGAAAACGGCAGGGAAGAAATGGCCCGGATATTCCATCGTTTCCAGCTTTTTCGTTTTGAGCATGAGCCATGCCGGTCATGGCATGGCGGCGGAGCCCTTGTCTGCTGACCAACTCCGCTCGTTGCTGGTGGGAAAGACGGTGTCGCTAACGAATCTGGAGAAGGGGTTTGAGATCGAGCTGTACTTCTCCCCGGATGGCACGCTCGTGGGTGAGAACCTTACTGCAAAAAAGAAGATAAAAGGGAATTGGGAAATCACTAGCGATGGCCTGCATTGCACGGCTTCGAATCTGTCCGCGAGGACATGCGGCAGCTTTGTCGCCAACGGCGACGGCACCTACCAGCGCATCGTTGATGGGACTCCCGTACAGACGTACAAAGCATTCATGGACGGCAACCCGAAGGGGTACTGAACTCCTCCTCCATCGCCGTTGCTGGAGAACCGGGGTCAGGAACTGCAGGAACCGGGGGCAGGGCTTTAATTTATACTCACTAGCCCCCTCCGGCGCGCGCCGACTGGCCTCCGCACCGGGTGAACACCGCGGGGTCATCCCCGCCAAGGGAGCCATGGAAGCGACGGCTTCCCATCGGATCCCCGCTTCCGCGCTTGGCATGATCGTCGGGAGGGGAAAATGATGTGGGAGATCCTCGAGCATCTGGTCGGCCTGCTGCTATTCTGGCGCATTGCTTGTTCGCTTGCCGCTTCCATCGTGGTGGCCGTCCTGTTTTCGCGTTTCGTGCCTTTTTTCGACGCGACAGCGGCCATCACGACCGTCATTTTGGGGCTGACATTCGGTATCGGCTGGCATGTTCGGAGCGACGAGGGCCGTGGATCGACGGAGGGCAGCCGCTGGAAGACGCCGGCTCTGAGTCGGCCTGTGGCGGCGGTCGGGCCGATGCTGCTGGGTTTGGTCTGGGGAGGCCTGCTGGTGACCCTGACCGGCTCGTACGGGCGATCCACGCTGGTCCTCCTGCTCACCGCCATGCCGCTTCTTGCCCTGAACAGAACGCGGTTGAGACCAGCGATCCCCGTGGGATCGCTGGTCTTGGCTTATGCCTTGCTGCTGGCTGGCCTGGGGCTGGGCGCGCTCTTGCGTCAAGCGTGGACAGGCCCCTGAGAGGGCGTCCGGAAAAGAAGCCCTGACACGGAGCGTAACGATGCCCCATGGTTGGGCCCGGATGGTCCCGAACCCGCTGCCTCTACCGGCTTTGGCATTCGTCATCGCAAGCCTTGGCGGACATGCTGGCCCCGTGACTTGACCTTCTCCGGCCACTACGGATACCGAACGGGTCAGGAAAGCCTGGATGTACTGGGAAGGCAGGTCTGTTTCTTCCCCTCCGGGTCTTCTGCACGCCTGGCTCCACGAGCTCGAGGGGAGCCGCCACCGCGCTAACGCGCGAACTCCCGGCGCAGGGGCGCCGGGTGGCTGCGCTGCGGGCATGGGCCTGGTCCGCCTCCCATCCCGGTCATTCCTTTGGCATACTCGCGTGCGTTCCCCCGGAACGGTCGGGATCGACCCGGGGCTGACGCAGGCCCGGCGGGGCTGCGCGAGAAAACCGTACAACGAGAAGGGAGGAGTGAATGCTGCGTGCGCTGCTGCGCCTGCTCTGCACGATGCTGTTCCGGGTGGAAATCCGTGGCAGCGCCAATCTGCCGGAAGGCGGCAGGTTGTTGGTGGTAGCGAACCACGAGTCGTTTCTGGACGGTCTGCTGCTGGGCCTGTTCCTGCCCATCAGGCCGACCTTCGTGGTGCACACCACGGTGCTGGCCAATCCCTTCTTCCGTTTGCTGCTCGCGCGCGTGCCCCATCTGGCGGTGGACCCCACCAGCCCGCTGGCCATGAAGAAAGTCATCAGGCTGCTGGAGGCCGGGCAGCCCGTGGTCATCTTTCCCGAAGGGCGGATCACCCGGACCGGCAGCCTGATGAAGGTCTATGACGGCCCGGGTTTCGTGGCGGCCAAGACGGGGGCGACCATTCTTCCGGTCCGGCTCGACGGCGCGGCGCGGTCCTACTTCAGCCGCCTGAGCGGACAGTACCCGCGCTGTTTCCGAAGATCACCCTGTCCCTTCTGCCCACCACGTCCATCGCCATGCCCGAGGCCCCCACGGCCCGGCAGCGCCGTCGCATGGCGGGAGAGGCCATGCGGCGCCTGATGCAGGAGATGCTGTTCGCGTCCCAGCCGGTGCAGACCCTGTTCAGCGCCCTGCTCGATGCCATGCGCATCCATGGCCGCGGCGCCCGGCTGCTGGAAGACATGCAGCAGGTGGAGGAGACCTACGGCCAGCTCCTGAAGAAGACCCTGGCGCTGGGACGGCTCGCCAGCAAAATCAGCACGCCCGGCGAGAACGTGGGCGTGCTGCTGCCCAACGTGAGCAACACCCTCTGTCTGGTGTTCGGCATGAGCGCCATGGGACGGGTGCCTGCCATGCTCAATTACACGGCCGGCACGGCCGGGATGCAGAACGCCTGTATCGCCGCGAAGGTGCGCACCATCATCACCTCCCGGCAATTCGTCGAGGCCGCCAGGCTGGACGCCGCGCTGGCCGGTCTGAGCCATGTCCGGATCGTCTATCTGGAAGACCTGCGCGCGCGGTTCGACTGGTGGGACAGGCTGTGGCTGATGGGGTTCGCCCGCTGGCTGCCTGCGCTGGCGGTTCCGCGGGGACACCCGGACGATGCCACCGTCGTGCTGTTCACCTCGGGTTCGGAAGGCAAGCCCAAGGGCGTCGTGCACAGCCACCGCAGCCTGTTGTCCAACATCGCGCAGGTCCGGGCCGTGATCGATTTCTCGCCTGCGGACAAGTTCATGGTGGCGCTGCCCCTGTTCCATGCCTTCGGCTTCACCTGCGGCGGCGTCATGCCCCTGGTGACGGGGTCGCGCATGTTCCTGTATCCCTCGCCGCTGCACTATCGCATCATTCCCGAGCTGATCTACGACCGCGATTGCACCGTCCTGTTCGGCACCAGCACCTTTCTGGGCAACTATGCGCGGTTCGCCCATCCCTATGATTTCTACAAGCTGCGCTACGTGATCGCCGGGGCCGAGAAGCTCAACGAAGAGGTGCGCAAAACCTGGATGGAGAAGTTCGGGATCCGCATCCTGGAGGGCTACGGCGCGACGGAATGCGCGCCCGTGCTGGCGGTGAACACGCCCATGGCCTGCCGTGCCGGCACGGTCGGCCAGCTGCTGCCCGGCGTGGCGGCGAGGCTGGAGCGCGTGCCGGGCATCACCCGAGGCGGGTGCCTGAGCGTGCGCGGGCCCAATGTGATGAAGGGCTATTACCTGTTCGATGCGCCCGGCGTGCTGCAACCCCCGCCGGATGGCTGGTATGACACCGGCGATGTGGTGGACATCGACGCTGACGGCTTCGTCCACATCCTGGGGCGGGTGAAGCGCTTTGCCAAGGTCGCCGGCGAGATGGTGTCGCTGGAAGTGGTGGAACAGATCGCCCATCTGGCCTCGCCGGCCTGCCAGCATGCCGCGACCACGCAGTCCGATCCCCAGCGGGGGGAGAACATCGTGCTGTTCACCACCGACCCCGGCCTCGATCGCGACGCGCTGCTGGCCGCCGCGCGCAGCCTGGGCAGCCCCGAACTGGCGGTGCCGCGCCGCATCGTGTGCGTGGACGAGTTGCCGCTCCTGGGCACGGGCAAGGTCGATTACGTCTGCCTAAAGCAGAGGGCGACAGCCGCGTCATGAACCGCCGCCGCTTCGTGGGTTCTCTGGGCGCCATCGGCCTGGCCGCTGGCGTGGCGGGCGGCTGGAAGTTCTGGCCGGAGCAGGGCCTGGCCAATCCCTGTCTGGCCGGCCTGCCCGACGCGGTCGCAAACCATCCCCTGATGCAGCGGGTGTGGGCGGATCTGGATGCCACACAGGTATGGGACTGCCACGTGCATCTGGTGGGTGGGGGCGATGACGGCAACGGCACGTGGTACAGCCCCGACCTGGACAGCCTCGCCCACCCCATGCTGTACGTGCAGAAGCGCTTCTACACCAATGCCAGCTGTGTGGATGCCGCCCCGGGCCGTCTGGACGCGGGCTACGTGGCGCGCCTGCGCAGTCTGGTCGCGGGCATGCGGCCGGGCTTCAAGGCCATGCTGTTCGCCTTCGACTGGTTCCACGACGAAAAGGGCAGACCGGATCCGGCGCGGTCCGTGTTCCACATTCCCAACGCGTATGCGGCACGCATCGCGCGGACCTACCCCGGGGACTTCGAATGGGTGGCGTCCATCCATCCCTATCGGCAAGACTGCGTGGAGGCGTTGCACTGGGCCCTCGCCAACGGCGCCCGGGCGATCAAATGGCTGCCCTCGGCCATGGGCATCGATCCCTCGTCCCCGCGCTGCGACCGACTCTACGAGGCGATGGCCGCCGCGGACCTGCCCCTGATCAGCCACGCCGGACGCGAGCTGGCGGTGGCCGGGGGCAGCCAAGACCTGGGCAACCCGCTGCGCCTGCGGCGGGCGTTGGATCACGGCGTGCGGGTCGTCATCGCCCATTGCGCCTCGGACGGCGACGACCAGGATCTGGACGCCGGGCCGCGTGGCCCCAGGATACGCAGCCACGACCTGTTCGCCCGCATGATGGACGACCCGCGTCACGCCGGCCGGCTCTATGGCGATGTCTCCGCCCTCACCCAGCTCAACCGGGCCTGGGCGCTCGAGTCCGTGTTGCGCCGGCGTGACTGGCATCCACGATTGCTGAACGGCTCCGACTATCCTCTGCCTGGCGTCATGCCCCTCTTCTCGCTGAGGAACCTGGCCCGCGTGGATCTGATCGACCAGGCCGCCGTGCCCTGGCTTCAGGCCGTCAGGAAGCACAATCCCCTCCTGTTCGATTTCGCGCTCAAACGCCTGCTGCGCTCGCGACAGGGCGGCCTTCCCGCCCGCGTGTTCGAGACGCGCCGCTTTTTCGAAAGGACGCCTGCATGACCCCTCACCCCGTCGCCAACGGCCGTCTGCTTTCGCGCGCCATGATCGCGGTCATGGTGGCACAGTTCCTCTCGGCGCTCGCCGACAATGCCCTGCTGTTTGCGGCCATCGCCCTGCTGAAATCCCAACAGGCTCCGGACTGGCAAATGCCCTTGCTGCAGGAAGCCTTCGTCGTGGCCTTCATCCTGCTGGCGCCCTTCGTCGGGCCCTTCGCCGACGCCATCCCCAAGGGACGCGCCATGGCCATCGCCAACGCCATCAAGCTTCTGGGCGCGGCGAGCATGCTTCTGGGCGCGCACCCCCTGCTGGCCTACAACCTGGTGGGCATCGGCGCGGCCGCCTACTCACCGGCCAAGTACGGCATCCTGAGCGAGCTGGTGGGGCCCGACAAACTGATCAAGACCAACGGCCTGATGGAAGGTTCGACCATCGTCGCCATCCTGCTGGGTGCCGTGGCCGGCGGCTTTCTGGCCGACTGGTCGGTGCAGGGGGCACTGACAGCCATCGTCGGCGGCTATGGCCTGGCTGCCTTGTCCAACCTGCTGATCCCGCGCCTGCCTGTCGCCCACCCGCTCGAGCGCCTGTCGCCGCGCGCGCTGGCGAGGGACTTCCTCGGCGCCATGGGCACGCTGATGCAAAACCGGGACGCGCGTTTCTCCCTGCTGGGCACCAGCTTCTTCTGGGGCGCGGGCAGCACCCTGCGCTTCCTGCTGGTGGCATGGGTGCCGGTGGCCCTGCTCATCACCAACAACCACGTGCCCGCCACGCTGAGCGGCGTGGTCGCCATCGGCATTGCCCTGGGTGCGGCCGCCGCCGCGCGCCTGGTCACGCTGGATACCGTGGAACGGGCACTGCCCGCCGGCATCCTGCTCGGACTGCTCATCATGGCGTTCGCCCACGTCACCACCATGCCCGCGACCGTGGCCCTGCTGGTGGTCATCGGCGCCTGTGGCGGCTTCTACGTCGTGCCCCTCAACGCCCTGCTGCAGGAGCGCGGCCATGAGACCGTGGGCGCCGGCCATGCCATCGCCGTGCAGAACTTCTTCGAGAACCTGAGCATGCTGCTCATGGTGGGCTTCTACGTGCTGCTGACCAAAGCCGGCGTCCCGGTCGTGACGGCTGCCACAGGATTCGGCGCCTTGGTGCTGACCGGAATCGCGCTGCTGGCATGGTGGCGCGCGCGCAGCCGGCCACAGCCCCAGCCGATTCGATGAGGGCGGGCTGTCCGATCGGTTGCAGCCAGTCCTACACAGCAGCCAGGGCCACCGGAAACTCGCCTCGGGCAGCAACGACTAGACGAGACAAGGACTCAGCAATGCGCGGGGCGGCCAGGTCGCGGGACCTTGGCCAGAGCTGTTGCCAGAACGGCTGGGCACGGTTTCTCCACCAAACCTTGCACGGGTTGGCCGCACCTGCGACAGATTGCTGCGTATCCCAGCAGCCGATACCGCGTTGCGCTGCCACCAGGGACGTTTTGCTCCAGCCTCCACTTTGTTGAGCGAGCCACGGCCAATTTGGGACGACACTCAGCGGGACCACCCGCGAAAAGATTGTCTGACCGTCCTGACCGCGCAGCCCCACCTCAGGCCCGAATCGGGCTTACCCGAGTAGCGTCTTCACGTGTCAGCAAAACGACACGGAGCGGTAACAGCGCTCGGCAACAATCATGGTCCGTGTTCAACCCGGCCTATCCGTCATGCGCCGATGGAAAGACGAAGAACCCGAACGTGCCCGCATCGAAATCATTCCGATGATCGATGTGATGATGTTCTTGCTCGTCTTTTTCGTCCTGGTAAGCCTGAATGTCCTGCCTGCGAGCGGTGTCAAGGCCAATCTGCCCGCCTCAGCAGCGCCGGAGAAACTACAGGATACCAAGACCCTCATCGTCGGCTTGAGCCGTAGTGGGGATTTCAAGCTCGACGGCAAGCTCATATCGCTCGCGCAATTGACCGCCCAGTTGCGCGCCAAGGTGCAGCATGGCCACCCACCCATAGTGGTGCTGGCCGGAGATGCCGACGTCGAGCTGCAGCGCCTGGTGGACGCCATGGATGCCATCAAGGCGGCCGGGATTACCTCGGTGGCCCTCGCCGCCAAGCGCAAATAGGCCATCGCATGAGCGCGATTTACCGGTACCGCGACGGCTTGGCCTCCGCGCCAGCCCTGCTGCTTCTGGCTGCTATGCAGCTTCTGATCGCGCGCCCATCCCCTGCACCCGCCTGGACTACGCAAACACCCATCGAAATTACGCTGTTGGCCCCCGCACAGGATCCACGCCCATCGCCGCCGCAGCCCCATGAATCCGAAGCGGTGCCACCACCGTTGGCACGGCCTCGCCCGATGGTCACACCGAAGGAAAGTCCAGCTCGCCAAGCCAATGCACCGATCCCCGTTGCCGATCCAGCCGTTGAAACCACCACAGCGGATCTGCCAATGGCGGTGCCACGCCACGCCGCACCCCAGAAGGCCGAGGCCACACCGCCAGCCGAGTCGGTGGCGACGCCTTTCGCCCCGCCACCAGCCCCGCCACGCACAAATGCCGTTGCGGATCTGGAGGCCGCGTACATCGGCCGGGTCCGGCAGCTGCTGAATGCCATCAAGCGCTACCCCACGGGACGAGAAGCCAGCCTGCTGCGTCCGAGCGGTACCGTGCGCGTCTGGCTTGTGCTTGATCGGGGCGGCCGGCTGCTGGATCGGGGCATCGAAAGCAGCTCACAGTCTCTGTTGCTGGACAACGCCGCGCTGAGGACCGTTTCCAGCGCTGCTTATCCGCCGTTTCCAGAAGAGCTTTGGCCTGGGCAGACCCAGCGCCGTTTCCATGTCGATATCGATTTCGTCATTCCGGACATTTAAGCCCCTTCCACAAGGAGCCTTCCATGCACTTCGTTCGCAATCCCATCTCCATCGCCATCGCGCTCGCCTTTCCGGGACTGGTTTTTGCCCAGGGTAGCACCGCGATTGGGCAGATTACCGTCGAGGGCCAACCCGTCACCACGGGCGCTGGCCTGATGATCCCGGAAGAGGCCCCGAAGGCGCGCAGCACGGCAACCAAGGAACACTTGGTCACCCAAATACCCACCGCCAACCCGTATCAAGGTATCCGACTCCTGCCTGGCGTGAATGCGCATTCCACCGACGCCACCGGCCTGTTCGGCGGCAGCCTGACCGTGCGCGGCTTCAACTCCGACCAACTGGGTTTCACCATCGATGGCGCACCGGTGAATGACTCTGGCAACTACGCCGTCTATCCGCAGGAATACGTCGACTTGGAAAACCTGGAGGAGATCTTCATCACCCAGGGCGCCACCGACCTCGATGCGCCGCACATCGGCGCCGCGGGTGGCAACATCGGCATCGTGTCATCGAATCCATCCGGGCAGCGACGCTTTCGTTTTGCCCAGACGTTGGGCGACCAGTCCCTATCCCGGACTTTCCTCCGGGTGGATACCGGCCGGTTCAACAATGAAGCGACTCGGCTTTTTGCCTCCTATTCGAAATCGATGGTCGACAAATGGCGCGGCAAGGGCGAGGCGGACCGCGACCACGTCGATGCCAAGATCGTGCATGACCTTGGTCGCGGCAGCCGTCTGTCGGCGGGCATCGTCTATAACCGCGCCGAGAACAATTTCTACCGCAACCTCACCAAGGCGCAATATCAGGCCAATGGCCGGTATTACGACTATGACACCGTATTTGCCGGCCGCAAGACACCCGGCGCTGGACCCCAGGACGAGTCCGGTCTGACCAACTACTACAACCTGCAGTGGAACCCATTCGAAAACTATATCGCCACCTTCAAGGCCAATCTGCAGCTTGACGAGAAGACCCGGCTCGATGTCGAGCCTTACTTCTGGTATGGCGATGGCAGCGGCGGCTTTGGCACCACGCTCAATGAAGCGAATGCTTTCAAGGCAAGCGTCTATGGCGCCGTGGCCAAGGACTTGAACGGCGATGGTGATACGCTCGACAAGGTGCTGTTCTGGCGCACCTCATACACCCACACCACCCGGCCCGGCATCAATGTGAAATTGACGCGCCAGATCGACAATCACAAACTGGCCGTCGGTCTGTGGTACGAGCGCGCCGAGCATCGCCAGACGCAACCCTTCGTCGCGGTCGGCGCCGACGGCAAACCGCTCGACCTCTGGGCGGACAGCCATCTGGTCACCGGCCCGAACGGCAAGGTGTTGCAGGGACGCGATCAGCTGACGATCAGCACCGCACGGCAGTTGTATGTCGAAGACCAGATCTCCATGCTCGGCGACCGGCTGAACCTCTCCGTCGGCGTGCGGCTTCCCGAAATAGAACGGAAAGGTACTATTGATCCGGCCAAGATAAACTTGAATCAAGCGGCGTATTTGACGGGGTCA
>JBBINK010000033.1:0-17469 GCA_037443925.1 Betaproteobacteria bacterium | reverse complement strand
CGGCGCCGTGGCCCAGGGCCTGTCCGCCATCAACACCTACATCGGTCCGGAGCAGGATCCGGCCGACTACGCGCGCATGGTGTCCAATGACCTCATGGGCATCACCCGCGACGACCTGGCCTACGACCTCGGGCGCCACGTGGACGAGTCGGTCCACCTGTTCGAGGAATGGGGTCTGCCGATCTGGAAGACGGACGAGAACGGCGAGCGCCATGACGGCTCCAAGGGCCTGCCCGCGCTGAAGGACGGTGGCAAACCCGTGCGGTCCGGCAAGTGGCAGATCATGATCAACGGCGAGTCCTACAAGTGGATCGTGGCGGAGGCCGCCAAGAAGGCCCTGGGCATGGACCGCATCCAGGAGCGCGTGTTCATCGTCAAGCTGGTCAATGACAAGAACGACAAGAACCGCATCGCCGGCGCCGTCGGCTTCTCCGTGCGCGAGCACAAGGTCTATGTGTACAAGGCCAAAGCCATTCTGCTGGCCGCCGGTGGCTGCGTGAACATCTTCCGTCCCCGCTCCGTCGGCGAGGGCACCGGCCGCGCCTGGTACCCCGTGTGGAACGCCGGCTCCACCTACGCCATGGCTGCCGAAGCCGGGGCCGAGCTCACCATGATGGAAAACCGCTTCGTGCCTGCCCGCTTCAAGGACGGCTACGGCCCGGTGGGCGCCTGGTTCCTGCTGTTCAAGGCCAAGGCCGTGAACGCGCTGGGCGAAGTCTACATGGAGAAGAACAAGGATCTCCTGAACGACTATCCTCCCTACGGCCAGGCTGCGGTGCCCGCCTCCTGCCTACGCAACCACCTGATGCTCAAGGAGATGAAAGAAGGCCGCGGCCCCATCTACATGGACACCGTGACCGCCCTGGCCAAGCTCAAGGAAACCCTCTCCCCCCGCGAGGTGAAGCACCTGGAAGCCGAAGCGTGGGAAGACTTCCTCGACATGTGCGTGGGCCAGTGTGGCATCTGGGTGGGCGAGAACATCGAGCCGGACAAGAAGAACTCCGAGCTCATGCCCACCGAGCCCTATCTGCTGGGCTCCCATTCCGGCTGCTGCGGCATCTGGGTGTCGGGTCCCGATGACGTGGGCGCCCCCACCACCGAGGATCATCCCGAGAAGGACAAGATCCCGGCACACCTGCCGCAGGGCTGGCACTGGGGCTATCGCTCCATGACCACGGTCAAGGGCCTGTTCACCGCGGGTGACGGTGTGGGTGCCTCCGGCCACAAGTTCTCCTCCGGTTCCCACGCCGAAGGTCGCATCGCGGCCAAGGCGATGGTGAAGTTCTGCATCGACAACAAGGACTGGAAGCCCGAGCTGGACACCCCGGTGGAGCAGCTCGTGGAGGAAATCTACAAGCCGGTGCGCAACTTCCTGCAGTACAAGGACTACACCACCGCGATCGACGTGAACCCGCACTACATCACGCCGAAGATGCTCCAGTTCCGTCTGCAGAAGATCATGGACGAGTACGTGGCCGGTGTGGCGACCTACTACACCACCAACGCGCACATGCTCAAGGTGGCGGAAGAGAAGCTGGAGATGCTGAAGGAAGACGCGGAGAAGATGCGTGCGAAGGATCTGCACGAGCTCCTGCGCGCGTGGGAGAACTACCACCGCATCCTGACCGCGGAAGCCCACATGAAGCATATCCAGTTCCGCGAGGAGTCGCGCTATCCCGGCTTCTACTATCGCGCCGACAAGAACTTCATCGACGAGAAGAACTGGAAGTGCTTCGTCAACTCGGTCTACGACAAGAACACCAAGAAGTGGACGGTGTTCAAGCGTCAGCACTATGATCTGGTTGACAAGAGCAAACTGTTCAAGACCGCTGCCCACTGAGCATCGGGGGTAGCTGGGTCTGGGAGGCCGGGCGCCGCAAGGCGCCCGGTTTTCTTTCAGGTCCATAAACACTATTCGCGGCATGCTTTTTCCCGCGACACACGGAAGAAGGCATGCCAGGAATACGGTTGATGGCTCCGCGAACCCGCGGGGCAAGCCGTTGCAGCCCGTCAAATGAGGTGATGCCATGGACAAATTCGAAGTCAAAGATTCGCCCTTTCCGGAAAGCCCGGTGGTGCCGCGCCTGCTCGAGCCGGAAACGGTGATCCAGTTCCGTTGCCACAAGGACATTGCCTGCTTCAATGCCTGCTGCAGGAACATCGACATCTCCCTTACCCCCTACGACATCCTGAGGCTGAAGAAGCGGCTCAACATGACCTCGGGCGAGTTCCTGAATGCCTACACCGTGCCCTATGAGATGGAGAAGGACGGCATCGCCGGGGTCAAGCTCAAGCCGGTGGACGGGGGTACCGCCTGCCGCTTCATGACCGAAGACGGCTGCAGCGTGTATGAGGACAGGCCCACCGCCTGTCGCTACTATCCCCTGGGCCTGCTGTCCATCCGGCGGCAGGGAGAAAGCTTCGACCGTGACGCCTACGCCCTGGTGAAGGAAGAGCATTGCCTCGGTCACGCCGAGGACCGCCGCCTGACCATCGCGGAATACCGCAAGGAACAGGGCATCGAGGAGTACGACGATCTGAGCCGGGGATGGCGTCAGCTGATCCTGAAGAAGAAGTCCGCCGGGCCCACGGTCGGCAAGCCCAGCAAACGAAGCCTGCAGATGTTTTTCATGACCTGCTACGATCTGGATCAGTTCCGCGAGTTCGTCACGTCCGACAGCTTCAATGACCTCTACGAGGTGGAGGCCGAAACCCGGGAGAAGATCAAAACCGACGACATCGCGCTGATGCAGTTCGGCTTCCGTCTCCTGCGCCAGGTCATGTTCAACGAAATGACGATCCCCATCCGCCCCGATGCCCTGGACAAGCGCATCGCGCGCAAGCGCGAGCGGGAGCGGATGCTGGATGAGATCGCCCAGAAGATCGGCCCCATCGAAGGCGTGCGCGTGGACGAGGTCGAGGATAAATACAAGTACGCCTCGGACTGACATGAACGCGCGCACCCTGGATACCGAAGCCTATTACGTCGAGGCGGAACCCTACTACGAGCCCACCGGAGACGAGGTGGCCGTGTTCGAGGCGGCCTACCGCAACAAGCTGCCCGTCCTGCTCAAGGGTCCGACCGGCTGCGGCAAGACCCGCTTCATGGAATACATGGCGTGGCGACTCAAGCGGCCGTTGATCACCGTCTCCTGCCATGACGACCTGACCGCCTCCGACCTGGTGGGACGCTTTCTGGTCAAGGGAGGCGAGACGACCTGGGTGGATGGCCCCCTCACCCGGGCCGTTCGCAGCGGCGCCATCTGCTATCTGGACGAGATCGTGGAAGCCAGAAAGGACACCATGGTCGTGATCCATCCCCTGGCCGACGATCGCCGGACCCTGCCCATCGAGAAGCTGGGAATCCTCGTCGAAGCCGATGACCGCTTTTGTCTGGCGGTGTCCTACAATCCCGGCTACCAGAGCGTGCTCAAGGATCTGAAGCAGAGCACCCGCCAGCGCTTCGTCGCGCTCGAGTTCGGCTACCCGAGCCCCGACCTGGAACGCAGAATCGTGGCCACGGAAGCCGGCGTGGACATGGACACGGCCGAGAAACTGGTGCGCTTCGCGCACATGACCCGCAACCTCAAGGGCAGCGGCCTGGAGGAAGGCGCCAGCACACGCCTGCTGGTCCATGCCGGAAAACTCATCGCATCGGGGATCGCCCCGACCTCCGCCTGCCGCAGCGCGATCGCCCAGGCGGTGACGGACGATGAGGAAATGCTGGCGGCGGTGCAGGAGCTCTCCTCCTCGGTGTTCTGATCCATGGCTGCGCGGCAGCGCATGACGCGCATGCGCGTCGTCCCCTTCCCTCCGCACCTCCTCTGATGCCCCGGTGAGCGCCATGTCCGGTCCAGCCAGATTCACCGCGGATACCATCCTTCCCCTGCTCGAGAAATGGCTCGATGTGGAGTTCACTTTCTACAAGGTGGAGGATCTCGCCGCAGACATTGCGGCCCGGCCCCGCACCGAGCAGGACTTCCTACTCGACTGGATCCGCCGCATCGCCACGACGAACATCGAGATCGCCTACCAGTATGCGCGGCGGGCGCCCGCCCTGCTGGGGCGGATGGACTGGCGCATGATCGAGGCCTGGGCGCTGCATGCCATGGACACCTACGACCGCAGCGGCCTGCGCGCGGCCCTGCTCGTGATCGAAGGTGTGGAAAGCTTCGCACAGCAGAGGCATGCGCGCGTGGCGGGCGCCCTGTTCGAGGACATCGACGGCATCCTGCTCACCTTCGTGCGCGGGTTGTCCGGCCGCAGGCTCGGGCTGGCCCAGGCCGATGCGCCCTACACCGACAGCGAGACCCTGTTCTTGCCCAACGTCATCGCGGAGATGGAGAGCGCCGAGGACAATTTCCAGCTGGCCAAGGCCACCGTGGCCATGCTCTGGGCGCAGACCCGTTTCGGCAGTTTTCGCGCGGACCTTTCGGCGGCCCTGGGCGCGACGGCGGAGCCGGACCGCGCGCTGCGCGCATTCACGGCACTCGAGACCCTGCGGCTGGAAGCGTGCATCGCCCGGCACCTGCCCGGACTCCATCGCGAAATGCAGCGTCTCAAGGCCCTGCTCCATCAGGATGTGCTCGCGCCCCCGTGGCAGGATTTCGCGGCGACGCTGGCCGGGGCGGGAGCGAGGGTGGAAGACAGTCTGCGGCTGCTCGCGCCGGCCATGGCAGCGGGCGAACCGCCCCGCTTCTGCTACCAGGGCGAGTTCCGCCCGGATGCGGTGGCCGAGCGCATGTCCGCGCGCATCGCCCGGGAAAAGATGCTGCTTCGCGTCAAGCTGGCGGAGCTGCTGGAAGACCACCGCAAGCAGGAGCGCGAGCATGCCCCGGCCCGGGAATCCGCCCCCCGCTTCGAACTCAGCCAGAAGGAGGATGTGCTTTCCGACACGGGCGAGATGGAGCTGACGCTGGATGGCACGCCCTTGACGCCGCCGGAGGACGTGAAGGCCCTCCTCACCTCCATTCAGCTCGATCTCGGCCAGATACCGGACGAATATCTGACCCCGGCCGGCCCTGGCGAATATGACCTCAGCCTGCTCCAGCCGCGCCAACCCGATCCCGACGAGGTGTGGCAGGGCACCTATCACGAGATCGGGGCGACGCTCTACGACGAATGGGACTATGGCCGCCAGCACTACCGCAAGAACTGGTGCGTGATGCGGGAGAAGGAGGTCCCGCCCGTGTACGACGGCTTCGTCGAGGACACGCTCAGGCGATACAGCGGCGTGGTCAAACACCTGCGCAGAAGCTTCGAGGCCATGCGCGACGAGAACAGGATCTTCAAGCGCCAGCCTCATGGCGATGAAGTGGATATCGATGCCCTCGTGGAAGCGCTTGCGGACGCCCGGGACGGCAGGGAAATGTCCAATCGCCTGTTCACACGCATGCACCGGGCGGAGCGCAACATCGCGGTGATGTTCATGGTGGACATGAGCGGATCCACGCGCGGCTGGATCAACGACGCGGAACGCGAATCCCTCATCCTGCTGTGCGAGGCGCTGGAAGCGCTCGGTGACCGCTATGGCATCTATGGTTTCTCCGGCCAAACACGCAAGCGCTGCGAACTGTATCGCGTCAAGCGCATCGACGAGCCCTACAGCGACCTGGTGCGGGCGCGCATCAGCGGCATCCGGCCCCAGGACTACACGCGCATGGGCTTTGCCATCCGTCACCTGACCCGGCTGCTCACCCAGGTGGAAGCGCGCACCAAGCTCCTCATCACCCTCTCCGACGGGAAACCGGACGACTATTTCGACATCTACCGCGGCCAGTACGGCATCGAGGATACCCGCCAGGCCCTGATCGAGGCCAAGCGGGCCGGCATCCATTCCTTCTGCATCACCATCGATCAGGAGGCGCGCGACTATCTGCCCCACATGTATGGCGCAGCCCACTACGCTCTCATCGACGACGTGCGCAAGCTGCCCCTGAAGGTGGCGGACATCTACCGACGCCTCACCACCTGAAACCGGACCGGTCCACCGCCCCGCTGGTGACGGCGGTCAGGAGCGAATCGTGAGCGTGTCGAACCAGGGGCGGATCTGATCCGCGACCTCCTCCAGCCAGGGAATGGGCAAGGGGTGGCCATCCTCCCGGCAGGCCTGCAAGGCATAGCGGCGGATGCCCAGGGCGGCCAGCTGTCCGGCCAGACGCAGCACATCGTGGCTGGCCAGTCTTCTCGGGTCCACCGTCGTCCGCACCTCGTAGCCCCCCGTCCAGCCCGCCAGCAGCTGCAGGGCGCTGCCGACCGCACGGCCACTGCCGGGCACGCCGGTCACCCTTTCGTAGGCATCGAGGGGTGCCTTGACATCCAGGCCGATCCAGTGGACGACAGGCAGCAGCCGCGCCAGGCGATGCGGATACATCCCTGCCGTATGGAGCGCCACCTCATAGCCCAGCACCGCCACCTCGCGCACGGCGACACACAGGCCGCGTTGCAGCGTCGGCTCACCGCCGCTGAACACGACGGCATCCAGCAGACCGGCCCGCCTCTGGAGGAACGCGAGGACGTCGCCCCATGCTTCCGAACCCTTACTGGCCGCGAGCAGATGGGGGTTGTGGCAGTAGCCGCAACGCCAGGGGCATCCCTGGCAGAACACCACGGCGGCCAGCCGCCCTGGATAATCCACGCTGGACAGCGGGACGAAGCCACCGATGCTCAGGCTCACGGCGCGCCCCCCATGCCCGGGCCGGGCGTCGGTCTGAGCCGGGGAATCGATGCCCGTCCTTCCCTGCAGTCCCGCACGGGCATCATCGACCGCGCGACGACGGGCCGCAGGCGCATGGCTGCGGCTGCCTCACCGGCGGCGCCCTGCCAGCGGGGCTTCCATGGAGAAAAGCAGATTCTTGGCCAGCACGCCAAGCTCCGTATCCCCCTCCATGAGAAGGCGCCGGCTGAAGAACAGGCTGTCGGCATCCTCTTCGCCCCGCGCCAGGCGGAGGAAATCCACGAGACGGGCGGTCACCGTCAGATCCGCATCATGGGCCGGGTGCATGGGACGGAAACCGGCCGCCTCCAGGGCGAAATGGATGTCCATGCCCAGGTCCCTGATGCGCAGGCAAATGTGGCGCCCATGAAGGGGCTTAAGGCTCTCCCTTGGCAGTCGCGCCAGCAGGAAGCGGTTGGCCAGCAGGGAAAACACCACACCGTGGGGATACTGGGGAAGCCGCCCCACTAGACGCGCCAGCGGCTGCGGCACGGTCGGCGGATCCGAGGTCAGCAGGCTGCGGATCATGTCGCGCTCACTCCCGCCATGTCCATACCCGGCCGCCCGTACCAGAATCCATCGCAGCCCTCTCCTGGCATCCAGCGCGGCAGCTCGGCGGCCGCCTGCCGGGGCGCCATGCGGCCATCCAGACACTGGCGGAACAGGTTCACCACCTCCTCCGTGTACTCGGCCTGGGGACTCAGCCGCACGGCGTCGATGCCCATGGCTTGCATCGCTTCCAGCTCACCCAGCAGGTTGCACACCCGCGCCGACTGGGTTTGTATGCCGTTGAGCACCAGGAACGCCTGGCCGTCGCGCGTCCGCAGGCGCAGGCCGTCCGGATGGTTCTGGCAGACGAAGCCACAATCATCCTTGCCACGGTCGTAATGGCGTGCGGTGAAACAGCGCGCCGAGAATGCCAGTGGCAGCCGCCCATAGGCAAACACCTCCACTTCCAGCCCTTCCGGCCGGTGTTCGAGCAATGTGCCGAGCGCCGATCGCGACAACTCCAGCGGCGGCACCCAGCGCCTCGCGCCCAGCTTCACGAGATACTGCAGGGTCGATGGGTTGTAGACGTTCACGTGGGGACCGATCACGAAGGGGCCGCGGCCGGCCAGGAGATGGATGGCGGACAGGTCGTTCGCCTCCACCATGAACTCGCCCTGCCCTGCCAGCTTGCGCAGGGTCTTGAGGTCCGACTCCGACTCCAGCAGCGCCTGGGTGGACAGGATGACCTCCTTGCCCGCATCCGCCAGATCACGCGCCAGGGCCATCCAGTCGTCGAATCGCAGTTCGTGGCGGCGCGAGCACACGGTCTCGCCGAGATGGATGCGGTCGATGGGCAGACGCGCCATGGTCCGATAGAAGCCGATCACCCGTTGCCGGTCCCAGTAGTACAGGATGGGTCCAAGGGAGAGTTTCATCGCAACCACCTCATTTCCAGGAGCGGTGATAGGCGCCGAAGGTGTGCTGGTGGCCTTCCGCCAGTTGTCCCAGGGCGGTCGTCCATCCCGCCTCGACATGGAAACGGTGCGGATCGTTCCGGCAGGCATCGATGGCCCGGCGCCACACGCGGGGCACCTGCTCCACATACGCCGCGCTGCGCTGGCGCCCCTCGATCTTGACTGCCGCTACACCCAGGCGGAACAGTTCCGGCAACAGGCCCAGCACGTTCAGACTGGCCGGCTCCTCGATCGCGTAGTAGATGTCTCCCTCGACGTCGAACCTGCCTTTGCACAGGGTCGGATAGCCTGCCGCCTCCGTTTCCCCAAAGCGGTCCACCAGCACACCGTTCAGTCGCGTCTCCAGGCCATTGGGCGTGTGCATCCAGCGTACGGCCCGCGCCGGCGAGCACGCGCCGTGCGTGGTGGGCGACTCACCCGTGACATAGGCGGAAAGGCTGCATCGCCCCTCCACCATCACGCACAAGCCCCCGAAACCGAACACCTCGATCTCGACCGGCGTGTTGCGGATGACCTGCTCGATCTGAGCCAGGGCCAGCACGCGCGGCAGGACCGCCCGCCTGATACCGAAGTGTTCGTGGCAGAAGTTGATGGCCTCGTAGGTTGTCGCCGAGCCTTGCACCGACAAGTGCAGGGGTAGCTGGGGATAGGTGCGCGCCGCATACGCCATCAGGCCCAGGTCGGCAAGGATGACCGCATCCACCCCCAGCTCCGCGGCCGCATCCAGCGCGGCATACCACTGGCGCCATTGGTCGCCCGCGGGATAGGTGTTGAGGGCGGCCAGCACGGCCACACCCTGCCGGTGCGCGTACTCGAGCCCCTCCTGCAGGGTTGCCCGGTCGAAGTTCAGCCCCGGGAAGTTGCGCGCATTGGTGGCATCGCGGAAGCCCAGGTACACGCCGTCCGCCCCACTGTCCACCGCCACCCTGAGGCAGGGAAGATTGCCCGCGGGGACGATGAGCTGAAGCAGGCGCCGTTCGGTGGCAGGGCGGTTCATGTCGTCGGCAGCCGCTCTTCCCGGAAGAACCGGCGCTCTCCGTGCTCGCCCTGCTTGCCGATGTTGAAGGACGCGACGGGACGGTGATAGCCCATCACCCGTGTCCAGACTTCACAGCGCTGGCGTTCCTCGTCGTTCAGGACGATGTCCGTGGTGTTTTTCTGAACTGCGTCGTGTTTCATCGCTTTCCTCCGTCGTCGTTCAATGGGCCATTTGCAAGGCAGACTCCCGGCGTTTCTTCGCCAGAAGGATCTCGTCGCAGCGCGGACAGAACTCATGTTCGCCCGGCAGATAGCCGTGCACCGGGCAGATCGAGAAGGTCGGCGTCACGGTGATGTAGGGGACGCGGAAACGCTCGAGCGCGCGCCGCACGAGCCGTTTGCAGGCTTCCGGGCTGGAAAGCTGCTCGCTCATGTAGAGATGGAGCACGGTCCCTCCCGTGTATTGGCACTGCAGGGGTTCCTGTCGCTCCAGCGCCTCGAACGCATCGTCGGTGAACCCCACCGGAAGCTGCGTGGAATTGGTGTAGTACGGCTTCTCCGGCGTGCCCGCGTGGAGGATGTCCGGGAAGCGCTTCCGGTCCTCCTTGGCGAACCGGTATGTCGCTCCCTCTGCCGGAGTCGCCTCCAGGTTGTACAGATGCCCCGTTTCCCCCTGAAAGGCACGAATGCGGCTGCGCAGGTGCTCCAGCAGGCGCAGGGCGAACGCGTGACCCCATGGCGTCGTGATGTCTTCGGCGTCCGAGGTGAAGTTGCGGATCATCTCGTTGACGCCGTTGATGCCCAGCGTCGAAAAATGATTGCGCAGTGTGCCGAGATAACGCCGCGTATAGGGAAAGAGGCCCTGGTCCATGTGGCGCTGGATGACCTTGCGCTTGATCTCCAGGCTGACCTTGCCCAGTTCCAGGAGCTGATCCAGGCGCCGGTACAGACCGGCCTCGTCGCCGCGGTGGAGGTAGCCCAGCCGCGCGCAGTTGACCGTCACCACGCCGATGGATCCGGTCTGCTCCGCAGATCCGAACAAACCGTTGCCCCGCTTCAACAGTTCCCGCAGGTCGAGCTGCAACCGGCAGCACATGGCCCGAATCATGTTGGGCTGGAGGTCGGAGTTGATGAAATTCTGGAAATAGGGCAAGCCGTATTTGGCCGTCATCGCGAACAGGAGCCGGGCATTCTCCGAATCCCACGGGAAATCCCGGGTCATGTTGTAGGTCGGGATGGGGAAGGTGAACACCCGCCCCTTGGCATCGCCCGCCGTCATGACGTCGATGTAGGCGCGGTTGATCATGTCCATTTCCGCCTGCAGCTGCCCATAGGTGAAGGGCATCTCCTCGCCTCCGATGATGGGGACCTGATCCTTCAGGTCGTCCGGGCACACCCAGTCGAAGGTGAGGTTGGTGAAGGGCGTCTGGGTTCCCCAGCGCGATGGAACGTTGAGGTTGTAGATGAGCTCCTGGATGCACTGGCGCACCTGGGCGTAGGACAACCCATCCTTGCGCACGTAGGGCGCGAGATAGGTGTCGAAGGAGGAGAAGGCCTGGGCGCCCGCCCATTCGTTCTGCAACGTGCCGAGGAAATTGACGATCTGCCCAACGGCACTGGACAGATGTTTGGGAGGTCCCGCCTCCACCTTGCCGGGCACCCCGTTGAAGCCTTCCGCCAGCAGGGTGCGCAGTGACCAGCCCGCGCAATAGCCGGACAGCATGTCCAGGTCATGGATGTGAATGTCGCCTTGCCCACCTCGGGCGGATAGACGTGGTTGAGCCAGTAGTTGGCCACCACCTTTCCCGAAACGTTGAGGATCAGCCCGCCCAGGGAGTAGCCCTGGTTGGCGTTGGCATGGACCCGCCAGTCACGCTGATCGAGATACTCATCGATCGTGCTGGCCACATCCACCAGGGTTTTCCTGTCCTCGCGCAGCCTGCGGTGCTGTTCGCGATAGACGATGTAGGCACGCGCGGTCCGGAAATGGTCGGCGGCGATCAGGGCCTGTTCCACCACGTCCTGGATCTGCTCGATGGAAGGCGCGCCCGCACCGAAGCGGTGGATCAGAACCTTGACGACCTGGTCGGTGATGCGACCGGCCTCCTCGTCACCGAACTCGCCGGTCGCCGCCCCTGCCCGCCGCACCGCCGACCGGATTTTGTCCGCGACGAAAGGAACGCGGCGGCCGTCCCGTTTGATGACCTGCCGCGGCATGGCCAGAACCAGGCCCTCGTGTCGTGTTTCCTCCATGATCCCGTCTCCCTATAGACCACAAGATGTTGGGGTAGTCGTGCCTTGACTATACACCCTATTGTGGTCCCGTCAAGGGGAGTTGACGATCGTCATGTCCGCTTTATGGCCCGAACGCAACCCGGGACGGGAAAGCGCGCTGCCCTGGCGGCTGTCCCTGCGGTCCAGCTCGGCCGCGATGGCATTGAGCACCGGCCACTTGGAAACACACCAGTCCGGCGCACACAACAGGGCCTGGGGTGCCGTGCCGGTCAGGCGATGGAAGAGCACGCCCGCTGGCGTGCGTTCGACGGCATCACAGACGACGGCCACGTAGTCGTCGCGCTCCAGGGGGCGATACTCGCCCCTTCGCCACGCCTGTGCCAGCCGGGTGCCCCGCACCACGTGCAAGGGGTGGAGCTTGAGCCCGTCCACGCCAAGCTCGAGCACCCGCTCCAGGGACTGGAGCGCATGAGCGGCATCCTCCCCGGGCAGCCCGACGATGAGATGGGTGCACACCGGCAGCCCGCGTCCGCGCGCCGCGCCCACCGCCTGCCGGTAGGCGGCGTAGTCGTGGCCGCGGTTGACCCGTTGCAGCGTGGCATCGAAGGCCGACTGCAAACCGAGCTCGAGCCACACCTCGTGGCCCTCGTCCCTGAGCCTGGCCAGCAGATCGAGAACGGCTGGCGGCACGCAGTCGGGTCGGGTCCCCACCGACAGGCCGATCACGCCGGGTTCGGAAAGCGCCTGGCGATACAGCCCCTCCAACGACTCGACGTCGGCATAGGTATTGGTGTAGGCCTGGAAATAGGCAATGAAGCGGCGCGCCCCCGTCAGGCGGGCCGCCACCAGACGGCCCCTGGCCAGCTGTTCCGCTATCGGCGGTGGGCGACGGCCATTGGGGCTGAAGGAGGCGTTGTTGCAGAAGGTGCAGCCACCCCTCCCGACCCGGCCATCCCGGTTGGGACAGGTGAACCCCGCATCGAGGGCGATCTTGTGTATCCGCTCGCCGTACTTGCGCAGCAGATACTGCCCGAAGGTATCGACCCGATCGCTCAGGCGCGGTGCGCGAAAGGAGGCTGCCACGGTGTCATTCCCCCTGACTGCAAGGCGCAGTGGGCTGCCAGTTTAGCCCCCTGCCGCCGGTTCGTGGTATGTTTGTCGGCCATGTCCCCGCGCACCCTTGATCTGGATCAACTTCTCGCACACCTGCCGCTGTTCCGTCAGCTGCACCCGGAGGACATCGCCCTGCTCACCCGGGGCTGCCGCGAGATGCGTCCCCAGCGCGGCGAGCATCTGTTCCAGAAAGGTGACATGCCCACCGGCTTCTTCATCGTCGCCCATGGCCAGATCAAGCTGGCCTTTCCCTCCTCCCGCGGCGGAGAGAAGGTGGTGGAGATCATCGGCCCCGGGCAGAGCTTCGGCGAGGCCGTCATGTTCATGGAAAAGCCCTATCCCGTGTTCGCCCAGGCGCTGATCGACAGCCTGCTGGTCCACGTCTCCAAGCAGGCCCTGTTCCAGGCCATGGACCGGGATGCCGGCCTTGCACGCAGGATGCTCGCGGGGCTGTCGCTGCGGCTGCATTCCCTGATCCACGACATGGAAGCCTACTGCTCCCTGTCCGCGACGCAACGCGTGGTGGGCTACTTCCTGCAGAGCGAATGCCTGGGCGAGCAGGAGCTGGTGATCGAGCTGCCCGCCAGCAAGCAGGTCATCGCCTCGCGGCTCAACCTCACTCCCGAAACCTTTTCCCGCATCCTCCACGACCTCACCGAGGCGGGCCTGATCCGCGTGGAAGGACGACGCATCGTCATTCCCGACGTGGGCGCCCTGCGCCACTTCGGCGACTGATTCTTGACCCCCGTCAAGGCGCGCGATGCCTGGGCGCGCCAGAATGGGCCTCGACCCTGTCCCCGCCTGAGCGGTGGCCACGGCCGGGGCGGCCACACCCGGGCGGGGGCGCGCGGGCCGTCGTCCAACCCCGGGGCGTGTCCGGACAGTTCACCCGAAGGGATCGTGATGAGCGAAATCGCCAACTATCTGACACCCGACCATCGCCGCTGCGATGATCTGTTCGTTGAGGCCGAGGAGGCCGCACGGGCGGGCGACTGGGAAACCGCGAGCCGCCTGTTCGGCGTTTTCGATGCGGCCATGCGACACCATTTCGCGCTGGAGGAGAACATCCTCTTCCCCAGCTATGAAGCCCAGACCGGCAGCACCGCCGGCCCCTCCCAGGTCATGCGCATGGAGCACGACCAGATGCGGGACCTGCTCGGCGCCATGGCGGCCGCCCTGCCATGGCAGGATTACGAAGGCTACGCGGGCCTCGCCGACACCCTGCTCGTGCTCATGCAGCAGCACAACCTGAAAGAGGAACAGATCCTCTATCCCCTGTGCGACCGCGTCCTTTCCGATCAGAGTGCCGAGCTGGTGTCGCGCATGGCGGCATTGGAGCGCACGTCATGAGCGCAGGCGCTGGCGGCCCAGCCACCGACCCGGCCGTCGAGCGGCTGATCGATGCCCGGGAAATGGAACCGCCGGAACCCCTGGAGCGCACCCTGGAAGCCCTCGACGAACTCCAGCCCGGTCAGCGCGTGCGGCTGCTGTTGCCCCGGGAGCCCTTTCCCCTCTATGGCATCCTGGACCGCTACGGGTGGCGGCACGAAACGCAGCAGCAGCCGGACGGGACCTTCGTCATCCTGATCTGGCGCTGACCGTGAGCGTCGCGAGCTTGTCCTTCGAGCAGGCCCCGCCCATCTCGGTGCCCCTGCGTTTCTTCCTCACGGCACCGGCATTCGGGCTGCTGGCGGCCGGCGTCCTCGCCTGGGCCGGTCCCGATGCCCTGGCGTCCCGCTTCAGTCCGGCCCTCCTCGCAGTCACCCATCTGCTGGTGTTGGGCGTGCTGGCGATGTGCATGATCGGCGCCCTGCTGCAGATGCTGCCCGTGGTGGCCGGCGTGAGCCTCACCCATGCGCGCCGGGTCGCCGCGTCCATCCATGTTCCGCTGCTGTCGGGCACCCTGCTGCTTGGCGCCGGTTTCCTGTGGTCCCAGCCCGGGCTGCTGCTCGCCGCGCTGCCCCTCGCCGGCGGGGCCCTGCTCGCTTTCGGCGTGATGGCGTGGCGCTCCCTGAGGGTGGGCCTTGCGGCCAATCCGACGGTTGCCGGAATGAAAATGGCCGTGGCCGCCTTGCTGGTCACGGCCAGTCTGGGTGTGGTCCTGGCGGCAAGCTATGCGGGATACGCCCATGCCTCCCTGCTGCGTCTGGTCGATGTCCATCTCGGCTGGGGCCTGATGGGCTGGGTGGGCATTCTGGTGGTGGCCGTGGCCTATCAGGTCGTCCCCATGTTTCAGCTTACGCCACCCTATCCGGCGGCACTCACGCGCGGACTGGTCCCGCTGCTGTTGATGGCCCTCACCGCCTGGTCGGGCGCGAAGCTGTTCGACCTTCCCTGGGGAGCGGCCCTGGCTGCCGCCGCGCTGGTCCTGGCTTTCGCCACATTCGCAGGCCTGACGCTGCATCTGCAGAACCGCCGGCGGCGCAAGGGACCGGATGTCACCCTGCGTTTCTGGCGTCTTGCCATGGTCAGTGTCCTGGCCGCCACCGCCAACGCCTTGGCCGGCGCCATCCTGCCGGAATGGGGTGGTGCACCCGCCCAGGCCGTGCTGCCAGGCATGCTGTGGATCATGGGGTTCGCCGTCTCCGCCGTGTGCGGGATGCTGTACAAGATCGTGCCGTTTCTGGTCTGGCTGCATGCCCAGAGCGCGCACCCGGCCCGGGGAACGGTACCCAACATGAAACAGATCATTGGTGATCGGGCGGCGCGGCAACAGGCACTCGCCCACGAGTCGGCCTTCCTGCTGCTGGTGGGCGCCGCCTTCTGGCCACGGTTCCTGCTCGAGGCTGGCGCCGCGCTGGCGGCGGTCTCCTTCCTGCTGCTTGGCCGGAATCTCCTTATGGCCTGGCAGGTGCACCGCCGCCTGGGGCCATCTCAACCGGCCGCCAGCGGCTTGCACCCCGTGAGCAGGTAGCGGATCAGCTCCGAGACGCTGCGGATCGACGTGCCGAAAGGCAGACTCTCCGCGCCCCGGAAAAACAGCCCTTTGTTGATGTCGCCACGCAGGGCCGCCGCCAGCTGGGCATCGATGCAGAACTGACCTGCGCGACGGATGCCGTCGCGCAGGCCGCAGCTGATCAGGCAGTGCAGCCCGGCGGCGCAGCGGCTGCGGTCACTCCTGGCGCACGCCTGCAGCTTGCTTTCGCGGCGGAGATAGTTTTTCAGCCATGGCGTGAGCACCGCCCGCGCCGGCAGTCCCGCCACGCTCATGAAGGTGACGATGTCTTCCGCCTTGGCCTCCGCGAGGACTTTCTTGAAATTGGGGTGGGCATCGCCTTCCAGGGTGACGGCGAAGGGTGTGCCGATCTGCACGGCCGAGGCACCGAGAGCGAGCAGTTGCCTGACCTTCTCGTGGGTGTTGATGCCGCCGGCGAGGATGAGGGGAATGGGCTGACTTTCCAGTCCCAGTTCCCGGTAGAGTTGGAACACACCCTCCACCACCCGTGGAAAATCGAACCGGGGATCATCGATCTCCTCGGGTCTGGGCGCGCCCAGGTGGCCGCCCGCATAGCGGGGATGTTCGATCACGATCGCATCGGGCAGGCGGTTCTTGCGCATCCACTTCTTCAGCACCACCTGCACGCCGCGCACATCGGACAGAATCGGAATCAGCGCCACCTCGGGAAAGCCCGCGGCCAGCTCGGGCAGATCCAGCGGCAGACCTGCCCCCATCACGATGGCATGGGCGCCGCTTTCGCAGGACTGGCGCACCAGGGCCGCGTGTTCCGTCACGGCTTTCATCACGTTCACGGCAATGAGGCCACGTCCCCGGGCGATGTCCAGCGCGGCCTTGATCTCGCGGTCGAGGGCAATGAGGTTGATGCGGTCGAGCACCGCCTTGTCCCGGCAGCGGCGGGCCTGTTCCATCAGATCGGGATGATGGTGGCGCAGATCGATGCTGGCGATGGTGCCCACCGCCCCTTCCCGGGCCACCGCGCCGGCGAGCCGATGGGCGGACACGCCAACCCCCATCCCGCCCTGCACGATGGGCAAAAGCTCGCGCCCGCGGAAACGAAACCGCGGCAGCTCCGATTGCTCCATGGAAGCCTCCTCCAAAACGGAAACGGCACGCGCCCAGGCGCGCACAATTGGGAGATGATAATCCGTTTATCCCGTATTCGGCATCCCCCGCGCCCGTTCTTGATCGGGATCAAGGCGCCGACCGAGACCTGGCCGACAATCGGAAGTGGATCGCCGCATTCCCCTTGACCCCATGGGGTCATGGTCTAGGGTGAAGCATCGGGGGCGTTGCGGCAGCCCCCGGATGAACGCCGACACGCGCCCGTGGCCGAACGGGCACAGGATGTCATGCCGGAAACGCCCTCTTGCGCCACGCGCCTTTGCCCATGGTCACTGTTGCTCGGGTTCCTGCTGATGGTGCTGGCCGCGCCCGCCATGGCAGCGGATGCGGACGTCGTCGAGAAGGAGGCGCGTGCGCTGTTTCCCACCGCGGACCGGATCGGCGCGCCGGAGGGCGAACCACCGGCCGCACCCGTCTATGCAGGCGAGACACTGCTGGGCTACGTCTTTCTCACCCGGGACAGGGTGAACATTCCCGCCTATTCCGGACGGCCCATCGACCTGCTGGTGGGCATCGACCGGGACGGTCGGCTTGCCGGCGTGCGCATCGTCCACCACGAGGAGCCCATTCTCGCGGCCGGTGTGAGCCCCGAGCGGCTGGCGGCCTTCATCGCCCAGTACCGCGGCCTGCCCGCGGACGGAGGCATTCTGGTTGGAGCCCGGCAGCCCGGCCATGCCACGGTGGACGGCATCTCCGGGGCCACCATCACGGTGATGGTGATCAACGCCACGGTCAACCGGGCGGTGCGCCTGGTCACCGCATCGCGGGGCATCCAGCCTGCAGCCGCGGCGCCGGTGGACGTCGAGACGGGTGCGAAGCCCCACGCCGCGCCGCCACCTCCTGCGACCCCGGCGGCCCCGCGGCGAAAGCCCCGGCCCGCCCCG
>JBBINK010000032.1:17252-17489 GCA_037443925.1 Betaproteobacteria bacterium | reverse complement strand
CAACACATTGGCCCGTCTCCCGGCCGCCGGCGCGGTGGCACTATCGTCTAGCGAGGATTCCATGAGCGAACACATTCACTACGTCACCGACGACACTTTCGAGCAGGAAGTGCTGCAGTCCGAACTGCCCGTGCTGGTGGACTACTGGGCCGACTGGTGCGGGCCGTGCAAGATGATCGCCCCCATCCTGGACGAGGTGGCGCAGGAGTACGCAGGCAAGATCAAGGTGGCCAAGCT
>JBBINK010000032.1:11662-17242 GCA_037443925.1 Betaproteobacteria bacterium | reverse complement strand
ATGTTGAGCTAAGCTCAACATCGACGAAAACCAGGCCACCCCGCCCAAGTACGGCATCCGCGGCATTCCCACGCTCATGATCTTCAAGAACGGCAATGTGGAGGCCACCAAGGTGGGGGCGCTGTCCAAGTCCCAGCTCACGGCCTTCATTGACAGCAACATCTAAACCGTCTATTTTTCCCGTTGAAGTTTCCCGGCCGGGCACCCGATAACCCATAAAAGGGTGCCCGCCCGATCTTCCGGAGGGGCGCCTCCGCGTCCGGCCGGATTCCGCACCCGCGTTCCAACCCCTTCCTCATTTCTCTACGCCACGAGTCTATGCATCTTTCCGACCTGAAACGGCGTCATGTCTCCGAACTGGTGGACATGGCCGTCGCCAACGAAATCGAGAACGCTGCGCGCATGCGCAAGCAGGATCTGATCTTCGCCCTCCTCAAGAACCAGGCCCGCAAGGGCGAAAGCATCTACGGCGAAGGCACCCTGGAGGTGCTGCAGGACGGCTTCGGCTTCCTGCGTTCGCCCGACACGTCCTATCTCGCGGGGCCCGACGACATCTACGTGTCGCCATCCCAGATCCGCCGCTTCAACCTCCACACCGGCGACACCATCCAGGGCGAGATCCGCACGCCCAAGGAAGGGGAGCGCTATTTCGCGCTGGTGAAGGTGGATACCGTCAACGGGGAGCCGCCGGAGAACGCCAAGAACAAGATCCTGTTCGAGAACCTCACGCCCCTGCACCCCACCGAGATGCTCACGCTGGAGCGGGACATCAAGGCCGAGGAGAACATCACCGCGCGGGTCATCGACATGATCGCGCCCATCGGCAAGGGTCAGCGGGGGCTCCTGGTGGCGCCGCCCAAGACCGGCAAGACCGTGATGCTGCAGCACATCGCCCATGCCATCACCAGCAATCATCCCGACGTGGTGCTGATCGTGCTGCTCATCGACGAGCGCCCCGAAGAGGTGACGGAAATGTCGCGCACGGTGCGCGGCGAAGTGGTGGCCTCCACCTTCGATGAACCGGCCACCCGTCACGTGCAGGTGGCGGAGATGGTGATCGAGAAGGCCAAGCGTCTGGTGGAACACAAAAAGGACGTGGTCATCCTGCTGGACTCCATCACCCGCCTGGCGCGCGCCTACAACACGGTGCAGCCGGCCTCGGGCAAGGTGCTCACCGGCGGCGTGGACGCCAACGCCCTGCAGAAACCCAAGCGCTTCTTCGGCGCGGCGCGCAACATCGAGGAGGGCGGTTCGCTCACCATCATCGCCACCGCCCTCATCGACACCGGCAGCCGCATGGACGACGTCATCTACGAGGAATTCAAGGGCACCGGCAACCTGGAGATCCACCTGGACCGGCGCATGGCGGAAAAGCGCATCTATCCGGCCATCAACGTCAACCGCTCGGGCACCCGGCGGGAAGAACTCCTCATCAAGCCGGACGTGCTGCAGAAGATCTGGATCCTGCGCAAGCTCCTGTATCCGATGGACGACCTCGAAGCCATGGAATTCCTGCTGGACAAGATCCGGGCCACCAAGAACAACCAGGATTTCTTCGACAGCATGCGCAGGGGTTGAGGAGGGCTTCGAGGTCGCGCCTGCTACGGGTCGCATCCCCGCGTGCGGGGCCCATGCCTTGATCGGGCGTCTCGGCGGGTCGGCGACGTGGTCGTGTCCCCGGAGGGGGCTTGCTTCGGCTTGCCGGGTGCCTTGCGGAAAAACGCCTTTTGCCCCATAATGTTTCGCTTTCCCCGCCCTGATGGGGTTCGGATTGACACGAAATCAAGGACTTGCGATGAAACCCGATATTCATCCCGCCTACGCTGAAATCACCGTCACCTGCAGCTGCGGCAACACCTTCAAGACCGGTTCCACGCTGGGCAGGGACCTGCACATCGAGGTTTGCTCCCAGTGCCACCCCTTCTACACGGGTAAACAGAAGATCGTGGACACCGCGGGTCGCGTCGAGAAATTCCGGCAGAAATACGCCCGGAAGTGATGCCAGACTGACATCGTCTGCCCGGTGGGCGAGAAGGCGGCTGCGGCCGCCTTTTTCGTTGGTGCCGCGCCGTGCGCTTCTGGCAGGAAAGTTGCTGTCGTATTGCTGGCCGGCAAGCTTTGGCCGTATCATGGGCGGACCCTCGGGGCTTCCCCCCATGCCCGCCCGTCAGGGTTTGATGGACGATGCACAGGCGGGTGACGGCAGCCGGTTCCGCGACGAGATCCTGTCGCTCCTGTCAATCTGACGTCTGACTGTAGGTCGATCGGTGGTGTTTTCCTTTTTCGGCAAAGGCAAGGGCCAGAAAGATCCGCGGACCATCACGCCGCCGCGTCCGGTCGTTCCCCAGGGCGCGACCGAGCGGACCAAGCCGGAACCGGCTCCGGCTCCGGCCGCGCCGCCCTCCCCGCCCGCCGAGGAGGAAGACTGGGACGATCTGCTGCTCACGTCCGCCGCCACCGCGGAATCCCATTCCGCGGTGGAGGAAGCGGCGGTGCTCTATGCCAATGACCGCGTGCCCGAGGCCATTGCCGCCCTCGAGACCTTCCTGAAGGAAAACGCTGCTTCGCGGGACATCCAGCCCTGGCTGCTGCTGTTCGATCTCTACCAGTACCAGGGCATGAAGCAGCAGTTCGACGAACTCTCCCTGGAATTCGTGGTGCGTTTCGAGCGCTCCGCGCCGGTGTGGGAGCCGCTGTCGGTGGTGCCCCAGCCGCAGGCCGTGCCCCGGCCGCGGGCTACGGGCGGGGCCCCCGCCGTGCTGCTCAAGGGCAGGGTGGGCGCGGCCGCCGAGGAGAGCATCGGCCGGCTGGCGAAACTGGCGGAAGGGGACACGCCCCCGCGTCTGGACGTGTCCGCGGTGGAGGGCATCGAGGCGGCGCAGGCGCAGCGGCTGGCTGACGTCCTGCTGTCGATCCGCAAGGCCGGCAAGTCCCTCGCGCTGGCCGGCGGCCGTGAATTCACCGCGCTGGTGCAGGCGCTGACCGCGGGCGAGGGCCGCTCGGAGCCCGCATTCTGGCGCCTGCTGTTCGAGCTGTACGCATTCCAGAACATGGAGCGGGAGTTCGAGGATGCGGCGGTGGACTATGCCGTGACCTTCGAGGTCTCGCCGCCTTCCTGGGAGCCGATGGCGGGCGTGGTCACCGAGGTGGCGCCGGAGGCGGTCCACGAATCCGCGGCAGGCTCCACCCAGGCCACGGCGGACGTGTTCCGCCTGGAGGGGATCCTGGATGCCACCACCGAGCATCGGCTCAAGGAACTCGAGCGGTATGCCCAGGAGCGCAGCGAGGTGCGGGTGGACCTGAGCGGCCTGATCCGGGTGGACTTCATGGTGATCGGCTCGGTGATCGGCACGCTCATCAATCTCAGCCAGGCCGGCAAGAAGGTGACGCTCAGCGGCCAGAACGAGATGATCCAGGCCCTGTTCGAAGTGATGGGCGTGCGCGACTTCGCCACCCTGGTGCGGCGCAAGCCGCGCTAGCGCGGCCCGCTCGGGGCCCTTTCCCGGACGATTGGAATCCCACATGGAACAGTATCACGGCACGACCATCCTCTCCGTCCGCCGCGGCCGCGCCGTGGCCATGGGAGGCGATGGCCAGGTCACCCTCGGCAACGTGGTGGTGAAGGCTTCGGCCCGCAAGGTGCGGCGCCTGTATCACGACCGTATCCTGGCGGGCTTCGCCGGCGGCACCGCGGATGCCTTCACCCTGTTCGAACGCTTCGAGGCCAAGCTGGAGAAGCATCAGGGTCACCTGCTGCGCTCCGCGGTGGAGCTGGCCAAGGACTGGCGCACCGACCGCATGCTGCGACGGCTGGAGGCCATGCTCGCGGTCGCGGACCGCGAGACTTCCCTGATCCTCACCGGCAATGGCGACGTGCTCGAGCCGGAGCAGGGGCTGGTGGCCATCGGCAGCGGCGGCCCCTATGCCCAGGCGGCGGCGCGGGCGCTGCTGGATCACACCGAGCTGCCGCCGGCGGAGATCGTGAAGAAGGCCCTGACCATCGCCGCCGACCTGTGCATCTATACCAACCAGAATCACCTGATCGAAGTGCTGGAGTGAAGCGCCGGGCGTGGGGCTGGTTGCCTCGCGTCCCTTCCCCCAACGTTCACCGTTCGCCCCATCATGCAGATGACCCCTCAGGAAATCGTATCCGAGCTGGACAAGCACATCGTCGGGCAACACGCGGCCAAACGCGCGGTGGCCATCGCCCTGCGCAACCGCTGGCGCCGCATGCAGGTGCCCGAACCCCTGCGCCAGGAAATCACGCCCAAGAACATCCTCATGATCGGCCCCACCGGCGTGGGCAAGACGGAAATCGCGCGGCGCCTGGCGCGGCTGGCCAACGCGCCCTTCATCAAGGTGGAGGCCACGAAGTTCACGGAGGTGGGCTACGTGGGCCGCGACGTGGACACCATCATCCGGGATCTGGTGGACATGGCGGTGAAGCAGACACGCGAGGAGGAGATGCGCAAGGTGCAGTTCCGGGCCGAGGAGATGGCCGAGGAACGCATCCTGGATGCCTTGCTGCCGCCGGCGCGGGAAGTGCGTTTCGGCTTCGAAGGGGAGCCCGCCACCCCGGAGGAATCCGCGACGCGGCAGAAATTCCGCAAGATGCTGCGGGAGGGCAAGCTGGACGACAAGGAAATCGAGATCGAGGTGGCCGCCGCGGTGCCGCACATGGAGATTTTCGCGCCCCCGGGCATGGAGGAACTCACCAGCCAGATCCAGGGCATGTTCCAGAACCTCGGCGGGGGCCGGCGCAAGCTGAAGAAGATGCGTGTGCGCGAGGCTTTCCGCGCGCTCACCGAGGAGGAGGCCCTCAAGCTGGTGAACGAGGAGGACATCCGCCAGCGGGCCGTGGCCAGCGTCGAGCAGAACGGCATCGTCTTCATCGACGAGATGGACAAGATCGCCAGCCGCAGCGAGGTCCAGGGCGCCGACGTCTCCCGGCAGGGTGTGCAGCGGGACCTGTTGCCCCTGATCGAGGGCACCACCGTTTCCACCAAATACGGCATGATCCGGACCGATCACATCCTGTTCATCGGGTCCGGCGCGTTCCATCTCGCCAAGCCGTCCGACCTCATCCCCGAGCTTCAGGGGCGGCTGCCCATCCGCGTGGAGCTCGATTCCCTGTCGGTGCACGATTTCGAGCAGATCCTCACCGGCACCGATGCCTGCCTCACCAAGCAGTATCAGGCCCTGCTCGCCACCGAAGGGGTGAAGCTGGAATTCGCGCCCGACGGCATCCGGCGGCTGGCGGAAATCGCCTTCGAGGTGAACGAGCGCACCGAGAACATCGGCGCCCGTCGCCTGCACACGGTGATGGAACGCCTGCTGGAGGAGATCTCCTTCGAGGCGGACCGCCACGCCGGCACCACGGTGGTGATCGATGCCGCCTACGTGGATGGCCGTCTCAAGGATCTGGCCCAGAGCGAGGATCTCGCCCGCTACGTGCTCTAGCGCGCCTCAGCGCCCGTGCACGGAGGCCTTGGTGCGGACCAGGGTGCCGTCGCGGTAGTCGCGCATCGCCTGTTCGATTTCCTCGCGCGTGTTCATCACGAAGGGACCGTATTGCACCAC
>JBBINK010000032.1:0-11652 GCA_037443925.1 Betaproteobacteria bacterium | reverse complement strand
TTCACCGATGGGGCGCCCGGACACCAGGATGAGACGGGCCCCCGCGGGGCCGGCCACGATTTCCACCTCGTCGCCCGCGGCCAGGACCGCCAGGGTGTGGGTGGGCAGGGAGGTGGCGCCGATGGTGGCCTCGCCCTCGAAGACATACACGAAGGCCGTGTCGGCCGCCGCCAGCGGCTGCGCGAAGCGGGCCTGGCCATCGAGACGCACGTCCAGGTACTGCACTCCCGTGAGGGGATCCTCCAGCGGACCGCGCACGCCGGCATGCTCCCCCATCAGGATGCGCACCCTGCATCCCGGCGCAGCGACTTCCGGGATGTGTTCCGGCGCGAATTCCTGGTAGGCGGGGTCGCTCATCTTCTCGGCGGCCGGCAGGTTGATCCAGAGCTGGAAGCCACGCATCAGGCCGTGGCTCTGCCTGGGCATCTCCGAGTGGATCACCCCGCTGGCCGCCTTCATCCATTGGGCGCCGCCGGCGCGCAGGTCGCCCTGGTTGCCCATGCTGTCCCGGTGTTCCATGTGCCCATCGATCATGTAGGTGAAGGTCACGAAACCGCGGTGAGGGTGGTCGGGAAACCCCGCCAGATATTCGTTGGGATCGTCGCTGGCGAAATGATCCAGCATCAGGAAGGGATCGAGATGCCGGAGTGCGGGTGTGCCGATGGAGCGGTGTACCGTCACCCCCGCTCCTTCGGACACGGCGAGGGTGGGCACGAGGTGCCGGACGGTGCGCAGGGTCATGAAGCCTCCTCATGGCGGCAAGGGTGGTGGTCCGCCGCGCCTGGCGGATCGGAAACCGGTTGGAAAACGGGAGTGGTCGCGCAGCGCAGGCCCGGTTGCCGCGACTGTGGAAAGGTGGCGCGCCCGAGACGATTCGAACGTCCGACCCCTGCCTTCGGAGGGCAGTACTCTATCCATCTGAGCTACGGGCGCGAGAGGCGCGATTATACCGTGTTTCGGCCGTTTGCTCCACGGCGCGCCTTTTCCGGGGCGGGTGAATTCCGTATAATTGGGACCTTTATGTGGGGTTTGCCCCTGCAACCGTCATCCGCCAACCAGACCAAGGTCTTTCAATCATGAGCGAACAACACACTGGCATTCCAAAAACCACGGCCCGGCAGGTGATCGTCGCCCTGATCGGCGGTTTCGCCGCGCCCGTCATTGCGATCGTCCTCATCGTGCAGCTGGTGCTGTCCATCCAGGCGGGCCACATCGACAAAGACGACCCCAAGATGGTCGATGCGGCGGTGCGGGAGCGTCTCAAGCCCGTGGCGGAGGTGAAATCGGTGGACCCCAATGCGCCCCGCGTCGAGCGCAGCGGCGAGCAGGTCTATCAGGCCGTGTGCACCAGCTGTCACCAGGCCGGCGCCCTGGGCGCACCCAAGTTCGGCAACAAGGCGGATTGGGCCGCACGCATCGCCCAGGGTTACGACACCCTGCTCAAGCATGCCACCGAGGGCATCCGCGGCATGCCTCCCCGGGGTGGCGATCCCGACATCTCGGACATCGAGCTGGCGCGCACCGTGGCCTACATGGCCAACGCGGCGGGAGCGAACTTCAAGCCCAAGGAATGAGCCATCGCCGACGGGCGAAGCGGGAGCGCGGGCAAACCCCGCGCTCTTTTCGTTTGTGCCGCGCGTCGCGGCCTCAGGGTTTTCTGAGCATGGCCTTGAGCTGGGCCAGGTGTGCGCTGCCTTCCTGCCTCTGCTGGGCGGCGTCCACCTCGCGCCCGACGATGCGCACGTCCTCCTGGGGCAGCTCGGCGATGAAACGGGAGGGCTCGCAGGCCTGAAATTCCCGGGCCCGCTTGCGCTTCAGGCAATGGCTGATGGTGAGGGTGCGCTGGGCGCGGGTGATGCCCACGTACATGAGGCGACGCTCCTCCTCCACCATTCCGCCGTCGATGCTTTCCCGGTGCGGCAGGATGCCTTCTTCCACGCCCACCAGGAACACATGGGGAAACTCCAGCCCCTTCGCGGCGTGCAGGGTGGACAGCCGAACCGCGTCCACATCCTCTTCGCGGTTGTCCAGCAGACTCATCAGGGCCACGGTCTGGGCCAGCTCGACGAGGGTCTTGCCGTCCTCCTCGCCCTTGCGGGATAGCCAGCCGACGAAATCCTGCACGTTGCTCCAGCGGTTTTCCGCCACGCGGGCGTCCTCGGTGTCGAACAGGTAGGCCTCGTAGCCGATTCCCCGGAGCAGGTCCTGGAGGATGACGCCGGCCGGCTCCCGCGCGGCGCGGTATTCCAGCCCGTTGATGAACTGGCAGAAGGTCACCAGGGCTTCGTGCTGCCGCGGGTTGAGCCGGGCCGCCAGGCCCGCCTCGAACACCGCGGAGAACAGGCTGAGGTGCCGTTGCGCCGCGTATTCGCCCAGCTTCTCCAGGGTCTGGGTGCCGATGCCCCTCTTCGGTGTGGTCACCGCGCGGATGAAGGCGGGATCGTCGTCGCTGTTGTGGATCAGCCGCAGATAGGCGGTGACGTCCTTGATTTCGGTTCTGTCGAAGAAGGACTGGCCGCCGGAGATCTGATAGGGAATGCGCCGGGCGCGCAAAGCCTCCTCGAAGGGGCGGGCCTGGTGGTTGCCCCGGTAGAGGATGGCGTAATCTCCATAGCGGGTGCGGTGCTGCAGCTTGTGCGCCTCGATGCGCATGATCACGGCTTCCGCCTCGGCCTCCTCGTCCCGGGCGGCGAAGACCTGGATCGGATCGCCCAGGCCCAGCTCGCTCCACAGCCGCTTCTCGAACAGCTTGCTGTTGTGGGCGATGAGCCCGTTGGCGGCACGCAGGATGCGGACCATGGAGCGGTAATTCTGCTCCAGCTTGATCACGTGCAGGCGCGGAAAGTCCTCCTTCAGCCGGCGCAGGTTCTCCACGCTGGCGCCCCGCCAGGCATAGATCGCCTGGTCGTCGTCGCCCACGGCGGTGAAGGCGGCGCGCGCACCGGCGAGCAGCCTGAGCAGACGGTACTGGCAGAGATTGGTGTCCTGATACTCGTCCACCAGCAGGTAGCGCAGGCGGCCCTGCCACTTCTCCCGAGCTTCGCCGTCGTTCTCCAGCAGCACCACCGGCAGGCGGATCAGGTCGTCGAAGTCCATCGCCTGATAGGCGCGCAGGGTGTCCTGATAGGTCTGGTAGGCCCTGGCCGCAGCCAGCGTCGCCTCGTCCTGGGCGTGGCTCGCGGCCGCCTCCGGTGCGATGAAATCGTTCTTCCAGCGGGAAATGCGCGACTGGGTCGCCTTGAGCAGCGCCTTGTCGCTGGTCTTCAGGATCTCGCCCAGCACGTGCAGGCTGTCGGCGGCATCGAGGATGGAAAACCCTGGCTTGTAGCCGATGCGCGCCGCCTCCTGCCGCAGAATCTGCAGGCCCAGGGAGTGGAAGGTGGTGACGGTGAGTCCACGCGTGGCCTTGCCATCGAGCAGGCGGCCCACCCGCTCCTGCATTTCCTTCGCCGCCTTGTTGGTGAAGGTGATGGCGGCGACGCTCGCGGGCGCGTAGCCGCACTGGTCGATGAGGTAGGCGATCTTGTGGGTGATGACCCGGGTCTTGCCGCTGCCGGCCCCGGCCAGGACCAGCAGCGGGCCGTCGAGGTATTTCACCGCCTCCCGCTGCGGGGCGTTGAGGGCATGCATGGGGAAGGAATGGGGGAGGGTTGCTGCGCAGGCGCGATTCTACCACGGCGCGTGCGCCATGCCGGCCGCAAACGGCGGCCACCGGCGACGACGGTCGCGGCCCAGTCCCGCGCACACCGCGGGGGTGCCGTCCCCGGCTGGCGGGTCGGTAGAATGGCGGCACTGGGTTTTGGAGCAAGGGCATGTCCACCTACGTCATCGGCGACATCCAGGGTTGCTGGCAGGCTCTGCAGCGTCTGCTTAAGAAGATCGCCTTCGATCCCGACCGGGACCGGCTTTGGCTGGTGGGGGACCTGGTCAACCGCGGCCCCCAGTCGGTCGAGGTGCTGCGCTGGGCGCGGGACCTGGGCGAGCGTGTGGTCGCGGTGCTGGGCAATCACGATCTGCATCTGCTGGCGGTGGCCGAGGGCTTCGTGCCCCTGCACCACAACGACACGCTGCAGGACGTGCTCACCGCGCCGGACCGGGATGAGTTGCTCGTCTGGCTGCGCCATCGTCCCCTGGTCCATTTCGAGCACGGCTGGCTGATGGTGCATGCCGGCCTGCTGCCCCAATGGACGGTATCCCAGGCGATCGCGCTTGCCCGGGAGGTGGAAGCCGAGCTGCGCGGCGCGGGCTACCGTCACTTCCTGCAGCACATGTACGGGAACGAGCCCAGGCAGTGGCGTGACGACCTCACCGGCATGGCGCGGCTGCGGGTGATCACCAACGCCATGACCCGCCTGCGCTTCTGCACGGAGGAGGGCGTGATGGAATTCACCCACAAGGGGCCGCCATCGAAACGGCCGGAGGGCTATCTGCCCTGGTACGAGGTGCCCACCCGCAGGAGCCGGGGCGCGCTCATCGTGTTCGGCCACTGGTCGGCCCACGGGCTGGACGTGCAAAGGGAATACTGTGCCCTGGACACCGGCTGCCTGTGGGGAGGGCAGCTGTCGGCTATGCGGCTCGAGGATCGGGCACTGGTGCAGATTCCCTGTCAGGGGCTGGCAGGGACAAGGCCGCTGCGATAGCCGCCTGTGCGGCGTGGGCGATTTCGCGCCGGTTCCGGCCGCGCGTGTCCACCGGCGGCAGCACGTGGAGCTCGGCGCGGATCGTGCCGGCCGAGAGGATGCGCAGCAGGGACTCCATCAGCGTCATCTGGTCGATGTAGGCGGGCGTGGCATCGGGCCGGCCATGGTCGTCCACGTAGCGGATCGCCACGGGCACCAGGGGCGCGCCGGTATCCGCGGCCGGCTGCAGCAGCGAGGTGAAGAAGCGGCGCAGCCGGCTTCCGTCGCTGGTGGTGCCCTCGGGAAACAGCGCCACGGACTCGCCGGCCGCGAGGGCGGCGGCGATGCTCTGGTTCAGCACCGCCGTGTGATGGCGGCGCTGGCGCTGGATGAACAGCGTGCCGGCCCGTTCCGCCAGCCAGCCGATCACCGGCCAGCCGCGCACCTCGGCCTTGGCCACGAAGCGGCAGGCCCGCAGGCTGTCGATCAGCCACACGTCCAGCCAGGAGATGTGGTTGGCCACGAACACCACGCCATCTTCCGGGGGTGGGCGCCCCACCACCCGCAGCTTTACGTTGAGCAGGGCCAGCAGCCGGCGCGACCAGCGTTCGGTGAGGGCCCTGCGGCGGGCCGTGCCGGCGAAGGGAAACAGGCAGGCGGCGATCAGCACGCCCCACGCCAGGTGCATCGCCACGGCCGCCAGGCGCAGGCCGATGGCCAGCCGCCCGGGCTTCACGGCGCGCCCCCACCCGGGCGCCGCGCCGCGACCAGAGCGCCCAGCTCTGGCGCAGCGAGCGGCGGCGCGATGTGGTAGCCCTGGGCGAGATCGCAGCCAGCCTGCGCCAGCCCCTCGAGGGTCGCGGCATCCTCCACGCCTTCCGCCACCACCGTGAGGCCCAGCCCGTGGCCCAGCTCGATGACCGAGCGCACGATGTGCCGGTCGCGTGCGCTGGCGAGCACGTCGCGCACGAAGGCCGTGTCGATCTTGAGCTCGCGGATGGGCAGGCGTTTGAGTCGCGCAAGGGACGAATGGCCGGTGCCGAAATCGTCCAGGGACAGGCCCACGCCCAGTTCCTGGAGCGCATGCAGGTTGGCTTCCAGGGTGGCATCGTCCTGCATCATGGCCGTTTCGGTGATCTCCAGGACCAGGCGCGCGGGCGGCACGTTCCACGTGGCCAGCGCCTGCTGCACCAGCAGCGGCAGGTCCGCGGCCGCCATGTCCTGGGCGGATAGATTCACCGCGAGTGTGAGGGGGGCATCGAGGGCCGCGAGCTGCCGGAGCGAGGCATGCAGCAGCCAGTGGGTGAGCCGGGGCATCCAGCCGGCGGTCTCCAGCGCCGGCACGAACCGCGCGGGCGGGACGGAGCCGAGCCGTTCATCCTGCCACCGGCTGAGCGCCTCGCAGGCGACGATCAGACCATCGGCGAGCCGGAGCTGGGGCTGGAAGCGCAACTCGAGACGCTGGTCGGCGATGGCTTGCAACAGGCTGCTCTGCAGGGCGAGTTCCTCCTCGCGGGCGGCATGCCGGGCGGGATCATGGATGGCCACGTGGTCCCGCGCGTGGGGCGCGGCCTCCGCGGCCAGGGTGGCGCACTGGAGCAGGGCGTCGGCTCCCGCGGCATGGGTGGGAAACAGGGCGAAGCCCACGGAAGGCATGGCGTGCACCCGGTGCCCGGCCACCGTCATGGGCCCGGCCAGCAGCTGCACCATGCGGTGTGCGGCGCTCCATGCCTGCGCGGGCTGGGCAAGCGCGGTGAGCACGCAGGCCAGGGTGGCGCGGTCCAGGCGCCACACGCCATCGCCGGGGCGGAGCATGCCTTCGATGGCCCGGGCGGCCTGCCGCGCGATGTCGTCGCCGGCGCGATGACCCAGCAGGCCATCCACGTGCGGGATGCAGGGCAGGCGCACCAGCAGCAGGGCGGCCAGGCGCCGGGCCGCGGCGGCGGCTTCGAGGCGTCCGGAGAGCTGGTCGAGGAAGGCGAGATGGTCGGGAACCATGGGGCGATGATGCCCGTGCCGGCGGGCCGGCTCAAGCCCGCGGCGTCAGAGGTAGTATTCCTTGGGGTCGATGCCGTACATCCCGTCTTCGAGGGCGCGCGCGATGGCATAGGGCAGGCCCTCGGGCAGGAGCGGGTCCTGCAGCAGATCCAGGGTGCGCGGCGTGGGGTAGGGGCGCTTGTCCCGGTCGAGCAGGATGAGCACGCGGGGTTTGAGGCGCCGCGCCCGGTTGTGGGCGATCACCAGGCCCGCTTCCCCGGAATTGAGCTCCACCAGGCTGCCCACCGGGTAGGCGCCCAGACACTGGATGAACTCCTCCACCAGGGGCAGATTGAGGCTGCTTTGACCCCAGTCGTGGATCATGCCCAGGGCCGCCGACGGGGAATGGGCCGGCGCATAGGGGCGTGGCCGGCTCAGGGCATCGAAGCAGTCGATGATGGCGGCCATCTTGGCGGGGATGGGGATCTGGGCGCCACGCAGGCGGCGGGGGTAGCCGCTGCCATCCTCCCGCTCATGATGGCCCTGGACCATCTCCAGCGCGATGCCCCCCAGGCCCCAGCGTTGGCGCACGAGCTCCACGCCATACTGCACGTGCCGCCGCACTGCGGCGTATTCGGCGGGGCTCAGCGGGCCGGGCCGGGCGAGCAGGACCTCCGGCACCTGCGCGGCACCCACGTCCAGCAGCAACCCGCCCAGCCCCAGCTGCAACAGTTCCGGCCGGTCGAAGCCCAGGTGGCGGCCGAAGGCCAGGGCATGCACCGACACGCTCAGCGCATGCTCATAGACATACTCGCTCTTCTGGCGCAGGCGCGCCAGCAGCGACAGCGCATCCGGATTGCGCACCACGCTTTCCACCATGGCGCCCATGGCCTGGGTCGTCTCGGCGAGCTCGGCTTCGTCGCTGCGCCTGACCCGTTCGAACAGGTCGGCCACGACCCGCTCCATGTCCGCGAGGGCGGCCTTGGCCCGGGGCAGCTCGTCCTCGGTGGAGGTGGCATCCTCGTAGCTCACCAGTTTCCAGTCGGGTGCCTCGACGTCCTGGGCGAGCCAGGCGGGGCGAGGCGGGCGCGCCTCGCCCTCCCGCGCCGCCCAGGCGGGGTCGAGGCTGCGCAGAGGGTCCACGTACACGTGCCGGCAGTGGCGTCGCAACAGGGCGATCTGCTCGTCGGAATCGATCAAAAAGCCCTGCAGCAGAAAAGGCGTGTCGGTCCACGGCCGGTCCAGCTCGGACACGAACAGGCCTTTCCTGAGACGCTCGACGGGAATCTTCCGCTCCATGCGCGGATGCTACCGCGCGGCCGGGCACCCGGCAACGCGGCCTAGCCGTGGGGCAGGAAGTGGCGCAGATAGCGCGGATTCATCAGGGCGCGGGGCAGGATCAGCATCAGATCCGCCGTGTTGAAGTCGGGGTCCCAGGCGGGCTCGCCGCACACGTAGCAGCCCAGGCGGACATAGCCCTTGAGCAGCGGGGGCAGGGGAACGTTGAGGGTGTTGTCCAGCGCCTCCAGGGGCAGCCGGTGGCGCGGGAACACCCGCCACTCCACCGGGCTCATGTGCTCCATGCCGATGCGGCGGAAGATGCTGGCGGCGGCATGGCCGCCATCGGCCATGCTCACGCTGGCGCAGCCGATCAGGTAGTCGTAGCCGTGCTGCTCGATGAAACGGGCCAGACCCGCCCACAGCAGGGTGATCACCGCACCATTGCGGTAGGACGGATGCACCGCGGCCCGCCCCACCTCCACGGTGCGATCGAACAGATGGCTGAGCCGGGTCAGGTCGAACTCGGTCTGGGAGTAGAAACAGCCGGCTTCCCGTGCACCCTGGGGGGTGAGCAGCCGGTAGGTGCCGACCACTTCGAGGGTCTGGGTGTCGCGCACCAGCAGGTGCTGGCAGAAGGGATCGAACAGGTCGCGGTCCAGGCCGGAGGCGGCATCGGGCAGGCGCGCACCCATTTCCTCCCCGAAGACCTTGTAGCGGAGGCGCTGCGCCTCGCGCACCTCGTCCTGGTTCCGCGCCAGGGACACGGTGAACTGGGACAGACCGGGTTCCCGCTGCAACACCACCTGCTCGTACAACATGCGACACCTCGTTCAAGTTGGCGACGAGGCGCAGCCTAGGCCGTGGCGGTGACGCTCGGGTGAACGGCCGGTGAAGCTTTCATGACGCCGCCAGCGCCGCCACCTCGGCGTGGCGCGGGCAGCAAAGCAGATGATCGTTGACCATGCCCACTGCCTGCATGTAGGCATAGCAGATGGTGGGGCCGACGAAGCGGAAGCCGGCGGCGGCGAGGGCGCGGCTCATGGCCCGGGACTCGGGACTTTGGCTGGGCATCTCGGCCAGCGTGGCGAGGCGGTGCTGGATCGGCCTGCCACCCACGAAGGACCAGATGAAAGGGGCGAAACCGCCGTGGCGTGTCCGGACCTCGAGAAAGGCGCGGGCGCTGGTCACGGCGGCCTCCAGCTTGAGCCGGTTGCGGATGATGCGTGGGTTGGCGAGCAGCCGCTCCAGGTCAGAGGGCGTGAAACGGGCGAGGCGCTCCGGGTCGAAACCCGCCAGGGCTTCGCGCAGGGCTTGCCGCTTCCTCAGGATGGTGAGCCAGGACAGGCCCGCCTGCTGACCCTCGAGGATGAGCATCTCGAACAGATGCCCATCGTCGAAGGAGGGCACGCCCCACTCGTGGTCGTGGTAGGCGACATAAACGGGATCGTCGCCACACCAGGGGCAGCGGACGGGGCGCTCCTCAGTGCTTGCCTCGATGCTTGATTTCATGCGCCCCTTCGGCAATGCGGTCCATCAGCGCGAACAGCACGCCGGAGAGCACCAGGATGGCGTGGATGCCCACCTTCCAGGCGATGGCGGTGTCCGCGTTGGTCCACATCCATTCGGCTGCCGGATGCTTGTCCGCTTCGATCAGGGCCATGATGTTGACGAAGGTCTTCAGGAGCTCGATGGCCGAGATGGCCACGATGGAGGCGATCACCTTGACCTTGAGTCCGGAGAAGTCCACCTTGCCCATCCATTCGGGCCGGTCCTCGTGGCCTGCGGTATCGATCTTGGAGACGAAATTCTCGTAGCCGCTGAAGATGATGATGAGCAGCAGATTGGCCACCAGCGACATGTCCACCAGGGTGAGCACGGCCAGGATCAGGTCGCTTTCGCTCACCTCGAACACGTGGGGCACGATGTGGAAGAACTCCTGGCCGAACTTGACCAGGATCAGGCCGATACCCACCACCAGACCGACGTAGAACGGGGCCAGCAGCCAGCGGGCGTTGAAGATGAGGACTTCCAGCATGTGTTCGATGAAGCGCATCGGGTCTCCTTGTGACAACGAAAACGGCGCCCTCGCGGGCGCCGCGGAAAACAGGGGACGGGTCAGTGGGTGACGCGGGTGACGCCGCCGCCGGTGAGCACGCGCACCCGCTCGCCGGGACGGAACGACTCGTCCGCGGCCTGGGTCACGGCGATGATCCGTCCGTTGTCCAGCTTCACGGTGATTTCCAGGCCCTTGGTGCGGGTCACGCCTTCCTCGATGGCGGCGCCCGCCACACCGCCGGCGACCGCGCCCAGGATGGCGCCCACGGTGCTGCCCTTGCCGCCGCCGATGTTGCTGCCGGCCACGCCGCCCACGGCCGCCCCGGCGGCGGGGCCCACCACGGACTTGGTGCCTTCGATCATCACCTCACGCACGCTCTCCACATGGCCCATCTGGACTTCCTGGACCTGCCGGGCCTGGTTCCGGGTGTAGGCGCCACCCGACACGCTGGCCGGGCAACCGGTGAGACTCACGGTGGCGGCCGCCAGGGCCGCCAGGGCAAGAAAGCGTTTCATGGCTTCCTCCTCGTTGGGTTGTGGTTCGACGATCCGATCACTCGGGCCAATCCATGGCCAGATTCTCGCGCGCCCAGGCGCCGAGGGCCACCCGATCCAGGGTATGGTTCTGGGCGCCGCGGCTGGCGATCTTGAGTGCGCCCATATAGGCCGCGAGGCGGCCGGTTTGTTCCCACGACCAGCCGTGGGCGATGCCGTAGAGCAGTCCCGCCCGGTAGGCATCGCCGCAGCCGGTGGGATCCACCACCGCCGCCGGCGCGACCGCCGGGATTTCCAGCCGCTCGCCTTCCGCGAAGATCAGTGAGCCCTTGGCTCCAAGGGTGACCACCAGCGCCTTCACGCGCGCCGCCAGGGCATCCAGGGACAGGCCGGTGCGTTCCTGCATGAGCTCCGCCTCATAGTCGTTGAGCGTCACGTAGTCGGCGAGCTCGACGAAATCGATGAGCTCACGCCCGTCGAAGAGGGGCATGGCCTGACCCGGATCGAAGATGAAGGGGATGCCCGCGGCATGGAAGCCGCGCGCGTGCCGGAGCATGCCTTCCCGCCCGTCGGGCGCGACGATGCCCAGGGCGATGTCCCGCGCCTCGGCCACGGCGTTGAGATGGGAATGGTTCATCGCGCCGGGATGGAAGGCGGTGATCTGGTTGTCGTCCAGATCGGTGGTGATGAAGGCCTGTGCGGTGTAGGTGCCGGGCACCTGACGCACGTGGGTGGTCTCCAGCCCGAGGGCCTGCAGCCGTTCACGGTAGGGACCGAAATCGTCGCCCACCGCCGCCATGATCACCGGCTCGCCACCCAGGAGCTTGAGGTTGTACGCGATGTTGCCCGCGCAGCCGCCGAATTCCCGCCGCATGTCCGGCACGAGGAAGGAGACGTTCAGGATATGGATCTTGTCCGGCAGGATGTGGTGCTTGAACCGGTCATGGAACACCATGATGTTGTCGTAGGCGAGCGAGCCGCAGATCAGGGTGCGCATGGCGTGTCTTCAGGTCCGGCTGGTCGGGGAGGGCAGAGTGTAACGCATTCCGTTTCACGGAAAAATCATGCGTCCTTCATCGTTCTTTCCATTGTCTCCCCCACAGTGGGCCCATGGCAAGGCAGCCTTGGATCTGGTGGCTCGTTCCCCTCGCCCTGCACTGCGGCGACGCGCTGGCATGGGGCCTGGCCACCCATCTGTATTTCGCGCAGCACCTGCTGTGGGCGG
>JBBINK010000031.1:0-17773 GCA_037443925.1 Betaproteobacteria bacterium | reverse complement strand
GACTGGAGCCAGCTCATGGCGGATGCCGCCAGCCTCTCCCTGTTCGCCCAGCGGCGCATCGTGGAGGTGCGGCTGCCGGGGGGCAAGCCCGGGACCCAGGGTGCCCAGGCCCTCGAGGCCTACGCCGCGCGACTGCCCGCCGGGACCCTCACCCTCCTCACCCTGCCGCGCCTGGACAAGCGGGCCGCCCAGGCCGCCTGGTTCGTGGCGCTCAGCCGTGCCGGCACGGTGGTGGACGTGCCGCCGGTGGAACGGGAGGCCCTGCCCCGCTGGCTGGCCGGGCGGCTCGCCCGGCAGGGTCAGAGCGCCGACGAGGACACCCTGCGCTTTCTGGCGGAGCAGGTGGAGGGCAACCTCCTCGCCGCCCACCAGGAGATCCAGAAGCTCGGCCTGCTCTATCCGCCCCGCCACCTGGGCTTCGACGAGGTGAGCGAGGCGGTGCTGGACGTGGCGCGCTTCGATGTGTTCCATCTGGTCGATGCCATGCTGGCCCAGGACGTGGCGCGCGTGGCCCGCATCCTGGATGCCCTGGCGGCGGCGGGCGAAAAGCCGGTGCCCGTGCTGGGCGTGCTGGTGTGGGCGATCCGCGGCCTGGCGCGGGCGCGGCGTGCCCTGGACCGGGGCATGGAACCCAACGCGGCCCTGCGCGAGGCAGGCTTCTGGGGCGAACGCCAGGCGCGGGTGCGGCGGCTGCTGCCGAAACTCTCGGCCGCGCAGCTGGCCGCCACGCTGGGGCAGGCGGCCGATGTTGATAGAATGAGCAAGGGGCTGATGCCCGGCGATGTCTGGGACGCGCTGCTGCAGCTGTGTCTGCGCATCGCCCGCCCCGCCTAGCCGGCGCGCCGGACATGCCCCCGCGACGGCCGGCATCACGCGAGCCGGTGCCTGCCCCGGTGAAGGGATCGTTTCGGAAAGGTCATATGGACATCAAACAGTACATGAAGTCGATCGGCCAGCAGGCGCGCGCCGCCTCGCGCGCCATGGCGCGGGCGGACACCCATGCCAAGAACGGGGCACTGCTCGCCATGGCCGCGGCCATCGAGCGCGACGCCGACCGGCTGCTCGCGGCCAACGCCAAGGACATGGAGCAGGCCCGGGCGGCCGGCCTGGACGCCGCCCTGCTCGACCGCCTGCAGCTTGCGCCCAAGACGGTGGCCGCCATGGCCGAAGGCCTGAGGCAGATCGCCGCCCTGCCGGACCCGGTGGGCGCCATCACCGACCTCAACTTCCGTCCTTCCGGCATCCAGGTGGGCCGGATGCGTGTGCCCCTGGGGGTGATCGGCATCATCTACGAGGCGCGACCCAACGTCACCGCCGATGCGGCCGGCCTGTGCCTGAAGGCCGGCAATGCCGCCATCCTGCGCGGAGGCTCCGAAGCCATCCACTCCAACCAGGCCATCGCCGCCTGCGTGCGCGAGGGTCTCCGGGCCGCGGGCCTGCCCGAGACGGCGGTGCAGGTCGTGGAAACCACCGACCGAGCCGCCGTGGGCGAGCTCATCACCATGAAGGAATACGTGGACGTGATCGTGCCCCGCGGCGGCAAGGGCCTGATCGAGCGCGTGATCGAGGAGGCGCGCATTCCGGTGATCAAGCATCTGCACGGCGTCTGCCATGTCTACATCGACGACCGGGCCGACCTGGACAAGGCGGTGCGCATCGCCGACAACGCCAAGACCAGCCGCTACGGGACCTGCAACACCATGGAAACCCTGCTGGTGGCCGAGGGCGTGGCGCGGCAGGTGCTGCCGCCCATTGCCGCGATCTATCAGGCCAAGGGCGTGGAAATGCGCGGCTGCCCCTTATCCCGCGCCATCGTGCCGGAGATGAAGCCCGCCACCGAGGAGGACTGGAGCACCGAATACCTCGCGCCCATCATTTCCATCCGCGTGGTGCCCGACCTGGAAGCGGCCATCGACCACATCAACACCTACGGCTCACAGCACACCGATGCCATCGTCACCGAGGACTACACGCGCGCCCGCCGCTTCCTGCGCGAGGTGGATTCCAGCTCGGTCATGGTCAATGCCTCCACCCGATTCGCCGACGGCTTCGAATACGGCCTGGGCGCGGAGATCGGCATCTCCACCGACAAGATCCACGCCCGGGGGCCGGTGGGGCTGGAAGGCCTCACCTGCCAGAAATTCATCGTCCTCGGCGATGGGCAGGTGAGGGGTTGACCGTGCTGCGTGCGCCGCGCCACGCCGCCCCCATGGCCCGTCTGGCGTCGTATCCCGCGCGCGGGTCATGATTGGCATCCTGGGCGGCACCTTCGATCCCGTCCATTACGGACATCTGCGGCTGGCCCTGGAAGTGGGCGAGGCCCTGGGGCTGACCCAGGTGCGCTTCATCCCCGCCGGCGCGCCCTGGCACCGGGGCGCGCCCCTGGCCTCGCCCACCCACCGTCTGGCGATGGTGCGGCTGGCCTGCGCCGACAACCCGCTGTTCGTGGTGGATGGCCGCGAAGCGGAGCGCCTCGCGCCGGGCTACACGGTGGACACCCTCACCGAACTGCGCGTCGAATGGGGCGAGGGCGTGCCCTTCTGCCTGATCCTGGGCGCGGACGCCTTCCTGGGCCTGCCCCGCTGGCATCGCTGGCAGACCCTGTTCCACCTGGCCCACGTGGTGGTGGCTCGACGACCGGGGGTGCCCCCCCTGGACGGTCATGCCGGCATGGCGCCGGCCCTGGCGCGCGAGTATGCGGCCCGCTCGACGGCGGAGCCCGGCCCCTTGCGCGCCGCCCCCGCCGGCCGCATCTACGTGCAGACCATCACGGCTCTGGACATCTCCGCCACCCGCATCCGCGCGGACCTGGCCGCGGGCAGGAGCCCTCGCTATCTGCTGCCGGATTCCGTGCTGGACTACCTACGACGCAACGGACTTTATGACGCGAGACCCCATGGACACTGAAACCCTGAAGAAGCTGGTGGTGGCCGCCCTGGAAGACATCAAGGCCAAGGACATCGTCAGTCTGGACGTGAGCCCGCTGACCTCCATCACCGACTGCATGATCGTCGCCAGCGGCGAATCCGCGCGGCAGACCAAGGCGCTGGCACGCAACGTCACGGAAAAGGTGAAGGCCGCCGGCGGCCAGATCGTGGGCGTCGAAGGCGAAGAGGCGGGGGAATGGATCCTGGTCGATCTGGGCAACGTCATCGTGCACATCATGCACCCGGCGGTGCGCGCCTACTACAACCTGGAGGAGCTGTGGGGCGCCTCCCCCGCGCGCGGACGCAAGAACGCGGGCCTTGCACCCTGAGGCTTCGGCGCGCATCGGACAGGCCATGAAGCTTGCCATCGTCGCGGTGGGCACGCGCATGCCGGCCTGGGTGGAGCAGGGCGTTGCCGAATACCTCGGCCGCATGCCCCGCGAGGCCCGCATCGAGCTGACCGAGATCCGGGCCGAGAAACGCGACGGCCGGAGCGCGGCCCAGGTGATGGAGGCGGAAGCCGCCCGCATCGCGGCGGCCTTGCCCAAGGATTGCGTGAAGGTGGTGCTGGACGAGCACGGCCGCCTGCTCACCACCGCGCAGCTTTCGGAAAAAATGGAACAATGGCTGGCTGGGGGGCGTGACGTGGCCTTCGTCATCGGCGGCGCCGACGGGCTCGCCCCGACGCTGAAGGACGGGGCACACCTGCTGTGGTCCCTTTCGCCGCTGACGCTGCCCCACGGCCTGGTGCGGGTGCTTTTGGCCGAGCAGCTCTACCGCGCGGTGAGCATCCTGCGCGGCCATCCCTATCACCGCCCGTGATCATGACGACGCTGTGGCTGGCCATCTATCTGGGCGTGCTGGTGTGGTCGGCGATCGCGCCCAAGGACTATTTCACTTGGTTGCTCGAGGTGCTGCCGGCGCTCGCCGCCCTGCCGATCCTGGCGGCGACGCGCCGCCGTTTCCCCCTCACGCCCCTGGCCTACGGGCTGATCCTGGTGCACGCCGTGATCCTGATGGTGGGGGGTCATTACACCTATGCCGAGGTGCCTCTGTTCGATTGGCTGCGCGAGATCTTCCACTGGCAGCGCAACCACTACGACAAGGTGGGCCATCTGGCCCAGGGCTTCGTGCCGGCCATCCTGGCGCGTGAGGTGCTGTTGCGCCTCCACGTGATCCGGGGGCGGGGTTGGCTCGTCTTCTTCGTCCTGTGTTTCTGTCTCGCCCTGAGCGCGGCCTACGAGCTCGTGGAGTGGCTGGTCGCGGTGCTCTCCGGCGATTCGGCCGTGGCTTTCCTGGCCACCCAGGGCGACGAGTGGGACACCCAGTCCGACATGGCCTTCGCCGGCGCGGGAGCCGCCCTGGCCCTGCTCACCCTCTCACGCCTGCACGATGGCCAGCTCGCGGCCCTGAACGGGCGCCGACGGACATGAGCCCGGCCCGGATCTATCTCGCGTCCCAATCGCCCCGCCGGCGGGCGTTGCTGGACCAGCTCGGCGTGCCCCATCGCGTCGTGGTGCCGGAGGTCAATGAACGGGCTTTGCCGCGGGAAGCCCCGGAGGACTACGTGCGGCGCCTGGCGCGCCTGAAGGCGGAGGTGGGGGCCATGCGGGTGCTGGAGGCGGGTCTGCCGCCGCTGCCGGTGCTCGCGGCGGACACGGCGGTGGTGCTGGGCCGGCGCATCCTGGGCAAGCCGGAGAACGACGGGGAAGCCGCGGCCATGCTGGCCCGCCTGTCGGGCCGCCGCCACCGGGTGCTCACGGCCGTGGCCGTGGTGTTTCAGGGTAAACTCAGCCTCGCCCTGTCCGATACCCTGGTGGTGTTCCGCCGCCTCGAACCGGAGGAAATCGAGGCCTACGTGGCCACCGGCGAGCCGCGGGACAAGGCCGGGGCCTATGGCATCCAGGGGCGCGCGGCCGCCTTCGTGCGCCGCATCGAGGGCAGCCACAGCGGCGTGGTGGGGCTGCCCCTGTTCGAAACCGCCCGACTCTTGCGCAAGGTGGGAATCCGGATACCGTGAGCGAAGACATTCTGATCAACGTCACGCCCCAGGAAACCCGGGTCGCGGTGATGCAGCAGGGCGTGGTGCAGGAGCTGCACATCGAGCGGGCTTCCAGCCGCGGGCTGGTGGGCAACATCTACCAGGGCCGGGTGGCCCGGGTGCTGCCGGGCATGCAGTCCGCCTTCGTGGAAATCGGCCTGGAGCGCGCCGCCTTTCTGCACGTGGCCGACATCTGGCAGCAGAAGCCCCAGGCGGACCGGCCCATCGAAAAGATCCTGCACGAGGGCCAGACGATCCTGGTCCAGGTGATCAAGGATCCCATCGGCACCAAGGGGGCGCGTCTTTCCACCCAGGTGAGCATCGCCGGGCGCTTCCTGGTGTATCTGCCCCAGGAAGCCCACATCGGCATTTCCCAGCGCATCGAGGACGAGCAGGAGCGGGAGCTGCTGCGGGAGAAACTCCAGCATCTGCTGCCGCCGGACACCACGGGCGGCTTCATCGTGCGCACCAGCGCCGAGACGGCCACCGACGCCGAGCTGGCGGCGGACATCGAATACCTGCGGCGCCTGTGGCAGGGCATCGCCGAGAAGGCACGCACGGCCGCACCCCAGAGCGTGCTCTACCAGGAACTGGATCTGCCCCTGCGCGTGCTGCGTGACTTCGTCCACGAGGACACCAGCCGCATCCTGGTGGATTCCCGCGAGACCTTCGCGCGGATGCAGACCTTCGCCGCTGCCTATGTGGCGAATGCCCTGCCCCGCATCGAGCATTACCAGGGCGAGCGGCCGCTGTTCGATCTGTTCCAGGTGGAGGGGGAAATCGAGCGCGCGCTCTCGCGCAAGGTGGAGCTCAAGTCCGGCGGCTATCTCATCATCGACCAGACCGAGGCCCTCACCACCATCGACGTGAACACCGGCGCCTTCGTGGGCGGCCGCAATTTCGACGACACCATCTTCAAGACCAACCTGGAGGCCGCCCATGCCATCGCGCGCCAGCTGCGGCTGAGAAACCTGGGCGGCATCATCATCGTGGACTTCATCGACATGGACAACGCCGAACACAAGGCCGCCGTGCTCGACGAGTTCAAGAAGGCCCTGTCCCGCGACCGCACACGCATGACGGTCAATGGCTTCACCGCCCTGGGCCTGGTGGAAATGACCCGCAAGCGCACCCGGGAAAGCCTGGCGCACGTGCTGTGCGAACCCTGCCCCATCTGCCAGGGGCGCGGCGAACTCAAGACACCCCAGACCGTGTGCTACGAGATCCTGCGTGAGCTGCTGCGCGAGGCGCGCCAATACAACGCGCGGGAATTCCGCATCCTGGCCTCCCAGCCCGTGATCGACCTGTTCCTGGACGAGGAATCCCAAAGCCTCGCCCAGCTGGCCGACTTCATCGGCAAGCCCATCTCCCTCCAGGTGGAGACACAGTACACCCAGGAGCAATACGACATCGTGCTGATGTGAAGGCGCCCGCCGCCTAGGGTTGCCGCGGCGCCCGCGCCAGGTCCTGCTCGAAGACCAGGTTCAGCTCGGCCTCGCCCGCGCCGGCTTGCGTGGCGGCCACCGGCGCCGCCACCGGAGTGGGCGCCGCGACGGGGGCGCGGTCGGGAAGCGGCGGCGGGGCGGCCACGGAGATGGGGCGGGGCGGCAGCACATCCTCCGTGGGCGGCTGGGCAGTGAGCAGCCAATGGAGCAGGGCCCCGCCGCCCGCCAACAGCAGGGCCACGGTGAGCCAGAAAGGATTGGCCAGCAGGCCGTGCCGGTTGAGGGCGAGCCGGTGGGTGACGCGGCTTTTCAGCGGAGCCAGGCGCCGCCGGCGCAGGCGGCGCAGCAGCGCGGGCCGGCCGGCCAGGACGATGCTGACCGGGTAGTTGCTGATCTGCCGCACCGCTTCCAGGGTCGCATCCTCGTACCGGTCGGCGCCCTCGCACAGGAGCACGAAGCGGCCCTTGGGCGCCGCCTGGCTCAGGCGCTGGCCCACGCGTGCCGCCACCGGCACCCGCTCCCCCTGGGCGTGGGGCAGGGCGAGCTGGGCGGCCAGCGCCGCGAAGAATTCGTCCGGCGGCAGCGGGGCCTTGATGCGCAGCAACGTGCCCCGCTTGGACACGCCATGGCTCAGGTCGGCGAGGAAGCCGCTCATGCGGCCGTCCATCTTGCCCGTGACCACGATGATCTGCCGGTCCTGGGCCAGCAGGGCGGCGACCCCGTCGGCGATCGAGGGCGGGATGTCCTGCTCGTAGGCGTGGGTCGAAAGGAAGGCGCCGGGTTCCAGCGTGGTGGCGCTCATATCTCCTCCACCGAGAACAGACGGTGATACTCCTTCATGGCGTAGCGGTCGGTCATGCCCGCGATGTAGTCGGCGATGGTGCGGGCCTTGTCCTGTCGGGCCTTGTGCTGGTATTCCGGCGGCAGCAGGCGCGGCTCTTCCATGAAGGCCTCGAACAGGCTGGTGATGATGCGCCGCGCCTTGCCGCTCATGCGGTTGACCCGGTAATGCTGGTAGAGATGGGTGCGCAGGAAGTGCTTGAGTTCCTGTTGCTCGGCCCGGATGCGCGGACTGAACGCGATCAGGGGCGGCGCGGCCCGCACCTCGTCCACGCTGCGGGGCGCGGCCTCGGCGATGAGCTGGCTGGAATGGGCGACCAGATCGGTGATCAGGGTGTTGATCATGCGCCGCACGGTTTCGTGCACCACGCGGCGGCCGGCGAGCGCCGGATAGCGGCTTTTGACCTCCTCGAGGTGGCGCGCGAAGACGGTCACCTGGGATAGCTCCTCCAGGGTGATCAGGCCCGAGCGCAGGCCGTCATCCACGTCGTGGTTGTTGTAGGCGATCTCGTCCGCGAGATTGGCCACCTGGGCTTCCAGAGAGGGCTGCCCTTTGTTCAGGAAGCGCTCGCCCACGTCGCCCAGCTCCGCGGCCTTGAGGGGCGAGCAGTGTTTGAGGATGCCCTCCCGCGTCTCGAAGGTGAGATTGAGGCCATCGAATTCCGCGTAGCGCTCTTCCAGCACGTCCACCACCCGCAGGGACTGGAGATTGTGCTCGAAGCCACCGTAATCCTTCATGCAGGCATTGAGGGCATCCTGCCCGGTGTGGCCGAAGGGCGTGTGGCCCAGGTCGTGGGCGAGCGCGATGGCCTCCACCAGATCCTGGTCCAGACGCAGGCTGCGGGCAATCGCCCGGCCGATCTGCGCCACTTCCAGACTGTGGGTGAGACGGGTGCGGAACAGGTCCCCTTCGTGGTTCACGAACACCTGGGTCTTGTATTCCAGGCGGCGGAAGGCGGTGGAGTGGATGATGCGGTCACGGTCCCGCTGGAACTCGCTGCGGCCGACCGGCGGCGCCTCGCGATGGCGCCGGCCACGACTCTTTTCCGGATGGGCGGCGTAGGGAGCGCGTTCGTTGCCGCCGGGCTCAGACAGCTGTGACATGGTGACTGAGGGTGGCGACGAGGGCCGCCTCGGGCACGTCTGCGGTCACCACCGCCTCGCCCACCCGTCTGAGCAGGACGAAGCGAACCCGGCCGCCTTCCACTTTCTTGTCCAGACCCATGAGCGCCCGATAGCGCTCGACACCCAAATCCGGCGCCGTATCCGGCAGGCGGGCGCGGCGCAGCAGGCTGCGCACGCGCTCCACGTCCTCCGCCGTCAGCCAGCCCAGGCGCCTGGACAGATCGGCCGCCAGCACCATGCCCGCGGCCACGGCCTCGCCGTGCAGCCACACCCCGTAACCCAGGCCGGCCTCGATGGCATGGCCGAAGGTGTGGCCCAGGTTGAGAATGGCGCGGATGCCGCCTTCCCGCTCGTCGGCGGCCACCACTTCGGCCTTGTTGCGGCAGGAGCGCAGGATCGCGAAGGTGAGGGCATCGGGATCGCGACGGATCAAATCCTCCATGTGGGCTTCCAGCCAGGCGAAGAATTCGGCATCCCGGATCAGCCCGTATTTGATCACCTCGGCCAGGCCCGCAGCCAGTTCCCGGTCCGGAAGGGTGTTCAGGGTGTCCGTGTCGGCGAGCACCAGCCTGGGCTGGTAGAAGGCGCCGATCATGTTCTTGCCCAGAGGGTGGTTGATGCCGGTCTTGCCGCCCACGGAGGAGTCCACCTGGGCGAGCAGGGTGGTGGGCACCTGGACGAAGGGCACGCCCCGCAGATAGGTGGCGGCGGCAAAGCCGGTCAGATCGCCGATCACGCCACCCCCGAGGGCGATGAGGGTGCCTTTGCGCTCCACGCGCGCCTCGAGCAGCGCGTCATAGATGCGCCCGAGGGTTTCCGCGTTCTTGTATTGCTCGCCGTCGGGCAGCACGATGGGCAGCACGGACACGCCCGCCCCCTCCAAAGTGGCCTGCAGCGTGGAAAGATACAGGGGGCCCACGGTGGTGTTGGTCACCACCGCCACCCGCTTCGTGGGCAGGTGGGGCAAGATCAGTTCCGCCCGCCCCAAAAGCCCGCGTCCCACGTGGATGGGATAGCTGCGATCCCCGAGGTCAACGGTGAGCGTCTGCATGGGCCGTGCTCGGGGCGCTGGTGTAGGCCGCCAGCTTCTGTTCGATCTCCCGCACCACCTGGTGCACGCTGTGGTGGCCGGAAGTCACGATGATGTCGGCGATCTCGCGGTAGAGGGGGTCCCGCTCCTCAAAAAGCGCTTGCAAGCGCGCGCGAGGATCGGCGGTTTGCAGCAGGGGACGGTTCTTGTCGTGGCGGGTGCGGGCCCACAGGTCGTCCACGCTGGCATTGAGGTAGATCACGATGCCGTGGCTGGCCAGGGCTTCGCGGTTTTCCGGCCGGAGCACGGCCCCACCCCCGGTGGCCAGCACGATGTCGCGGCGCTTGACCAGCTCCCGGATCAGGGCGGCTTCCCGGGCGCGGAAGCCGGCTTCGCCCTCCAGCTCGAAAATCACGGGGATGGTCACACCGGTGCGGGCCTCGAGTTCGTGGTCGGCATCCACGAAGGTCTTGTGCAGGTGCCGCGCCAGCAGGCGGCCGACGGTGGTCTTGCCCGCGCCCATCAGGCCCACCAAAAAAACGTTGCCCGTCATTTTCTCACCAGGAGGGTGCATGACGGGCCATTCTAGCGGAATTCCGCCGCGGCCGCGAAGCCGGCGGCGGGGATAGCGGCGGCTTTCAGCGCAGGTTCAGGGATTCCTTCAGGATGCGCGGCGTCACGAAGATCAGCAGTTCGGTCTTGTTGTCCTGTTTGGAGGTGTTCTTGAACAGGTGACCCAGCACCGGGATGTCCCCGAAGAAGGGCACCTTGGACACGGTTTCGGACTCGTTCTGCTGGTAGATGCCGCCAATGGCCACCGTGCCGCCGTTCTCCACCAGCACCTGGGTGCTGATCTGCTTGGTGTCGATGGGCGGCACCCCCGCGACGATGCGCTCGTAGTTCGGGGAATCCTTGTTGACCTTGATGTCCATGATCACGTTGTCGTCGGGCGTGATCTGGGGTTTCACCTTGAGGGACAGCACGGCTTTCTTGAAGGCCACGGCGGTGGCGCCGGACGCCGTCGCCTGCTGGTAGGCGATCTCCGTGCCCTGCTCGATGGTGGCCTCCACCTGGTCGGCGGTCACCACCCGCGGGTTGGAAATGATCTTGCCCCGGCCGTCCGCCTGCAGGGCGGTGAGCTCCAGGTTCAGGAAGCGTGCGACCCCGGCACGGAACAGGGTGACCGCCAGGGCACCCGCGCGGAAGTCGTCGCCGGGCTTAGGCTTGACTGCCAGGTCGACATTCATGGAGTTAGGCGGGGCACCGGAGTAGTTCGGCTGGGTTATGCTCTGACCGGTGATGTACCCCGGGATCTCCGTTTGGCCACCGATGGTAACACGGGTCTTGCCACCGCTGCTTACTGGGAAGCCACCCGTATTCAGGTCGCGCGCGGTTTGATCGACAATACCCAGTCGGGCGCCCAGGTTCTTGGCGAAATTGTCATTCGCCTCGACGATGCGCGACTCGATCATGACCTGCTTGACCGGCACGTCAACCTGATTGATCAGGCGGCGGATCTCTTCCATCTTGGTGGGCGTGTCCTGGATGAACAGGGTATTGGTACGAGGATCGATCACCGCGCTGCCGCGCTTGGACAGGATGCGCTGCTTCTCGTCGGTGAGCACCTTCACGAAGTTCTCGGCGCGCTGGAAGCGCAGATGGAAGGTCTCGGTATGCAGCGGTTCCAGATCGAGGATCTGCTGCTTGGCCTCCAGTTCCAGCTTCTCCTTGGTGGCCAGCTCATCGGTTGGCGCGATCCAGATCACGTTGCCATTCTTGCGCATGGACAGCCCGCGGCTCTGGAGGATGATGTCCAGGGCCTGGTCCCAGGGCACGTCTTTGAGCCGCAGGGTGAGATTGCCGGTCACGGTATCGCTGGTGATGATGTTGAGCCCGGTGAAGTCGGCGATCACCTGGAGTACCGCGCGCACCTCCACGTTCTGGAAGTTGAGGGAGAGCTTCTCCCCGGTGTAGCGCTTGCCCCGCACCAGGCGCGCGGGATCCTCCGCCACGGGCTTGATGTCCACGATGAACTGGCGGTCGGCCTGGTAGGCGGAATGCTCCCATTCGCCCTTGGGTTCCACCACGATGCGCGCGGTGCTGCCCTGCTGGAATGTGTCCACAGTGAGCACCGGCGTTCCAAAGTCGGTCACGTCCATGCGCCGCTCGAGGTTCTTCGGCACCGTGGTGTTGAGCAGGTCGATGACGAGGTTCTTGCCCTGCTGCCGGATGTCGATGCCCACGTTGGGGTCGGACAGATCCACCACCACCCGGCCCTCGCCACTCTTGCCGCGCCGGAAGTCCACGTCACGCAGGCTGTGGGCCGCCCCGCTGCGGTCCTCGGCGAAATGGGTGGTGCGGGCGGGCACGGTGGCGGAGGGCGACACGCCCTGCAGCGCGATCACCAGCGTCTTGCCCTCGATCGTGGTGTCGTAGGGAATGTTGCGGGACAGGTTCAGCACCAGACGGGTCTTCTTGCCCGACTGGACCACGTTCACGCTACGCAGGGCGCCTTCGCCAACGGGTACCGTGCTCTTGCCCAGCGCGTTGGCGGTGTCGGGAAAATCGAGGGCGATCCGCGGCGGGTTGTTGATGGTGAAGCCGACGGGCGGATTGGCCAGGGGTTGCTTGAATTCCACCTTGAGCAGGACCTTGCCACCCTGCAGGACCGTGTAATCGACCGCAGTGATGCTGTTGGCGGTGGCCTCCTCGCTTTCCTGGCTGGATGCGACCGGTAGGAGAGCCGCCCAGAGGCACAGGGCCGCAACGTACTGGAGGAAGAGAGGGATCCGTATGCTCATAGTGCACCTCTGTGGTTTCGACTCTGGGTTGTCGGGTTACCGCTTACTCGCAGCGGGGGCGGCCTCTTCGCTCAGGGTGAGGCTCGAGGCCCGCTCCGTCCACTCACCGGCGCTGTCCTGGACGATCTCGGTGAGCTTGATCTCGTTCTCGGTGATCTGGGTGATCACGCCGAAATTCTGGCCCATGTGATTGCCCACCTTGACCCGGTACAGGCTGTTCTCCGGCGTCTTGATGATGGCGTAGGTGACCTTGCCCTGGCTGAGCGTGCCGACCATCTTCAGACTCTCCAGGGGGAAGCTCTCCAGCGCCTCTTTTGGCCGGTTGAAATCCGGCTGCAGGCCGCCACCTCCGCCCGGCGGAGGCGCCAGCTTGCGGGGTTTGAACGGGTCGGGCAGGTCGGTGGCCTCATAGGTGAAGGGCTCGTAGGGCTTCACCTCGGGCAGGGGCTCCACCTTGCCGCGCAGGTCCTTGCCCGCGTTCTTCACGAATTCGCGCGGGTCGTCGCCGGGGCCGCCGCAGGCGGCGAGCAGCAGGGGGAGCAGCAGAACGACTGCGGGCTTCATTTCTTCCGGCCTCCCTTCTGCTGGGCTTCCTTGGCCGCCTTGCGCTGGGCGGCCAGCTCTTCCTCGTCCAGGTAGCGATAGGTGACGGCGGTGGCCTCCATGACCAGCAGATTGCCGTCCTTGCCCGGATAGATGTGGATGTTGCGCAGGTTCACGATGCGGGGCAGCTGGGCGATGTCGCTGGCGAACTTGCCCAGGTCGTGGTAGCTACCCGTGACCTTGATGGCGATGGGCAGTTCGGCGATTTCACCCGTGATGGTCTCCTGGCCCGGCTTGAACAGCTCGAACTCGAGACCCCGGCCCAGGCCGGCCTGGTTGATGTCGGTGATCAGGGCGTCCATTTCCGATTTGTTGGGCAGCTGGCGCACCAGCGCCCCGAAGGACTGCTCGATTTCCTTGAGCTGCTGTTCATAGACGTCCAGGTTGACCGCCTGCTTCTTCTTTTCCAGGAACTCGGTGCGGAGCTGCTGTTCCTCCTGCCGGGCACGATCCAGATTGGCGAGCTGGTCGCGCCATGCGAGGACGTGCCCGGCGATCACGATGAGCGTGAACAGGATCACCATGGCGGCGATCTTGAACGGCACCGGCCAGATGCCGATCTCCCGCAGGTTCAGCTTGTTGATGTCGTCGATCAGGCTCATGACCGCTTATCCTTGGCGTTGTCCAGAGGCTTTGTCCTGCGCCTTGGCGCCCTGGCCGGCCGCGCCCTGCTCTTGTCCGGGAGCGGACAGGGTGACGTCCAGGGAGAATTCGTTGGCGCGCAGATTGTTGACCGTCACGGCCTTGATTTCGATGAGCTGCGGGTTTTCCAGCCAGGGCGAAGCGTCCAGGTTGCGCATCAGGGTCGAGACGCGGGCGTTGGACTGGGTGTAGCCCTGGATGTTGATCTTGTTGTCGGTCTGCTTGATGGCCTTGAGATACATGCCCGCCGGCAGCTGGCGCACCAGCTGGTCCAGCAGGCGCACGGCCGTGGCCCGTCCGGCCTGGAGATCCTCCACCACCTTCTTGCGGTCCAGCAGCTGCTGTGTCTTTTCCTTGAGCAGCTTGATCTGCTGGATTTCCTTGTCCAGCTTCGCGATCTCGGACTTGAGGTACCGGTTGTTCTCTTCCTGGCGGTCGATCATGCCCCCGATGACCATGTAGCCGGCCAGCACCGTCAGCACGCCCAGGATGGCAACACCCGCCGAGATGACGATCATCTGCTGCTGGCGGGCGCGGCGCTTGGCCTCCCGATGGGGGAGGAGGTTGATGCGAATCATGTGTCGAACCTCCGCATGGCCAGCCCGCAGGCCACCAGCAGCGCGGGCGCATCGAGCGTGAGGCTACGCGGTTTGATGCGGGAGGACAGCGCCATGTTGGCGAACGGGTTGGCGATCATGGTGCTGACCTGGGTGCGGGTGGCGACGATCTCGTCCAGCCCGGGGATCATGGCGCAGCCACCGCCCAGCAGGATGTGATCCACATGGCTGAACTGGCTCGAGGAGAAGAAGAACTGCATGGCCCGCGCCACCTCCAGCGCCAGCGTGTCCATGAAGGGCTGGAGCACCTCGGCCTCGTAGTTTTCGGGCAGCCCCCCCTGACGCTTGGCGAGTTCGGCTTCTTCGGCGGAGAGGCTGTAGCGGCGCTGGATCTCCTGGGTGAGCTGGTTGCCGCCGAAGGTCTGCTCCCGAAGGTAGATGGGCTGGTTGTTGTGCACCACGTTGATGTGCATCATGGCGGCGCCGATGTCGACGATGGCCACCGTCTGGTCCCGTCCGCCATTGGGCAGCTGCTGGGCGATGAGCTCGTAGGCGGTGAGGGTGGCGTAGGAGTCCACGTCCATCACCACGGCCTTGAGCCCGGCGCTCTCGGCGGCGGCCACACGGTCTTCCACCTTTTCCTTGCGGGCGGCGGCGATCAGGACCTCGACCTCTTCCGGCCCGCTCGGCGCGGGACCGAGCACCTGGAAGTCCAGGTTCACTTCGTCCAGGGCGAAGGGAATGTACTGGTTGGCTTCGGCCTCCACCTGCACTTCCATCTCTTCCTCCCGCAGTCCTGCGGGGGCGAGGATCTTCTTGGTGATCACCGCGGAGGCTGGCAGCGCCAGCGCCACGTTCTTGACCCGCGTGCCCAGCCGCTTCCACGCGCGTCTCAAGGTCTCGGCGACGGCGTCGAGATTCATGATGTTGCCATCGGTGACCGCATCCTTGGGAAGGGACTCGATGGCGTAGCGTTCCACGCGGTAGAGGTTCTTGCCAGCCTCTTCGATCTCCACCATCTTCACCGCCGAGGAGCTGATGTCCACGCCGATGAGGGGAGGTGATTTGGCCTGAAAGAGGTTCGGTAGCAAGTTGAAAATCCCTTTCTGTTATGGCTGGTTACGGGATTTTGGTATAATTCGGTTTAAATCCTAGCAACAAGCATCTACGGTGTAAAGCAATTTTTTCTCAGTCTATTCCATTTGGATAGCGGCAGCCGCGCGCTTTTCTTGAGCCCGCTCCCCCTGTCTGAAGCAAATGTAATCCGCGGCCGGCAGGCGATGCCGGGCTTGCCCTTCGGCATCGCGCCGCTTCGCGTAGAATAGGCCATTTTCGAATCCCCGCCCCCGGGGCGAACGAGTCCGTTCCCATGTCTTCCCGCTACTGGCTGCTGGTCCTCAAGCTTTTCGCGATCGCCGTATCCCTTGCCTGTCTCGGCGTGGTGCTCGCCGCGGTGCTGGTCTATCCCAGCCTGCCCGACCTTTCCGCCCTCACCGACTACCGGCCCAAGATCCCCCTGCGCGTGTACACGGCGGATGGCGCCCTGGTGGGCGAGTTCGGCGAGGAACGCCGCTCGCTGGTGAGGATCGAGGCCGTCCCCAAGGCGATGGTCCAGGCCATCCTCGCGGCGGAGGACGAGCGCTTCTTCGAGCACGGGGGCGTGGACTACATGGGCGTGCTGCGCGCGGCGGCGGCCAACCTGCTCAACCGGGGGGTGAAGGAGGGCGCCAGCACCATCACCATGCAGGTGGCGCGCAATTTCTTCCTGACGCCGGAGAAGACCCTCAGCCGGAAGTTCAACGAGGCGCTCATGGCGTTCAAGATCGAGCGCAACCTCAGCAAGAACCAGATCCTCGAGCTTTACATCAACCAGATCTATCTCGGCCAGCGGGCCTACGGCTTCAGTGCGGCCGCGCAAACCTATTTCGGCAAGCCTCTGGACAAGCTGACGGTGGCCGAGATGGCCATGCTGGCCGGGCTGCCCAAGGCACCTTCCCGTTACAACCCCGTGGTCAATCCGGCGCGCGCGGCCCTGCGTCAGCATTATGTGCTTCGCCGCATGCGGGAGCTGGGCTACCTCGACGAGCCGGCCTACCAGGCGGCGCTCAAGCAGAAGCTCGTGATCCGCCACGAGCCCACGGTTTATGAGGTGAAGGCCGATTATGTGGCGGAGATGGCCCGCCAGATGATGTACGAGCGCTACCAGGACGCCGCCTACGCCAGCGGCTTCCGCGTGGTGACCACGCTGCGGCGGGCCGACCAGGAGGCGGCCAACGAGGCCGTGCGCCAGGGTGTCCTGGATTACGACCGGCGTCACGGCTACCGGGGGCCGGAGGGCAAGGTGGCGCTTCCCGCGCAACTGACCAACCCGGAGGAGGAGCTGGAGGATCTGCTGCAGGACGTGGAGGAAAGCAACGGGCTCGTGCCGGCCGTGGTGCTGTCGGCCCAGCCCAAGGCCGTGCGCCTGTTCATCAAGGGCCGGGGCGCGGCGGAGCTCTCGGGGGAGGCGCTCGCCTTCGTCCAGCGGGCGTTGTCGGACAAGGCCGCCAAGCCCATCGTCCGGGGATCCCTGGTGCGGGTCGCCAAGGATGCCAAGGGGCGGTGGCAGATCCTCCAGCTGCCCCAGGTGGAGGCGGCCCTGGTCTCCCTCGTGCCCCAGGACGGTGCCATCCGGGCGCTGGTGGGCGGCTTCGATTTCGGCCGCAACAAGTTCAACCACGTGATCCAGGCCTGGCGCCAGCCCGGTTCCAGCTTCAAGCCTTTCATCTATTCGGCCGCCCTGGAGAAGGGCTTCACCCCGGCCACCCTGATCAACGACGCGCCCATCTCCCTGGATCCCGCGGTCACCGGCGGCAAACCCTGGGAGCCCAAGAACTTCGACGGCACCTATGGCGGGCCCACCCGCATGCGCGAGGCCCTGGTCAAGTCCAAGAACCTGGTGTCCATCCGCATCCTGCAGGCCATCGGCGCCCACTACGCCCAGGACTACATCACCCGCTTCGGCTTCAATCCGGAACAGCATCCGCCCTATCTCACCATGGCCCTGGGGGCGGGGTCGGTCACGCCCTTCCAGATGGCCTCCGCCTATGCGGTGTTCGCCAACGGCGGCTACCGGGTCAAGCCCTACTACGTGGAACGGGTCCTGGACAGCCGGGGGACCGTGCTGGCCCAGGCCAATCCGGTCCGCGCCGGAGAGACCGCCGAGCAGGTCATCGATCCGCGCAACGCCTTCATCATGACCTCCCTGATGCAGGACGTGGTCCGGCGGGGTACCGCGGCCCGCGCCATGCAGCTGGGGCGCGGCGACCTGGCGGGCAAGACGGGCACCACCAACGATCAGGTGGATGCCTGGTTCTGCGGCTTCAACCGCAGCCTGGTGGCGGTGGCCTGGATCGGCTTCGATCAACCCCGCAGCCTGGGGGGCAATGAGACCGGAGCCCATGCGGCCCTGCCCATCTGGATGAACTACATGGCCCGCGCCCTCAAGGGTGTGCCGGAACAAGCCTGGACGGCGCCGGAGGGCGTGGTGAGCGTGCGCATCGATCCTGCCACCGGCCGCCGCGCCGCCCAGGACGGCATCCCGGAGTTCTTCTACCAGGAAAACCCGCCCCAGGAGGCCAGCAGCTGGGGCGAGGATGCGGGCACCGTCAACGAAGACATGCGAAACGAGATATTCTGACCCCATGGTCCGGTCCAGCTCCCACCTGCGCAACCAGATGCGCACCCGCATCGCCCATGCCGCGGCACGCCTCATGGCCGAGG
>JBBINK010000030.1:15394-18285 GCA_037443925.1 Betaproteobacteria bacterium | reverse complement strand
AGGGCTGCACGTAGGCGGCCCTCCACGGTTCGGGACCCAAGGCACGCAGGAAGGTGGCGGTGTGGCTGGTGCCCGCCCCCACCTCGAGATCGTAGGGCTGCAGGATCACGCAGCCCTGATCGCTCCAGTATTGCTGAAGGCGCAGGATGAGTTCTTGGAAGGTTTGCATCGGGCGTTCTGACGAGCCCGGCTTGCGCCGGAAGGCTGGAAAAACGCCGATTTTACCGGCGCGGCGGGGCCAGAGGAAGCCTGATCTGGGTCAGGCCCGGAAGCCCCGGGCCCCGCGCAGCAGGTCAGAACAGGGGACGTTTGATGGTCACCGCGCCCCGGATCTGGCCTTCCTTGTAGCCCGTGGCGCGATCGAAAGGATATTCATCGCCAGTTTCGCCCGGGTGCCTTCCGAAATGGTCTCGGGCGTGCCATGACAGTTCAGGCACAGGGCTTGCACCGGCAGGGCCTTCATGTAGCGGAAATACCGCCCAGCCGGCACTGAGCCCCTTCCCGAGCTCACCGCCCAGCTTCTGCACGAGGCTTTGGGCGACCTTGCGGCTTTCCTCCAGATAGCGCGCGCCATCGTCCTGGGCAAGGACTGGCGCGGCCACCACCAGCCTACAGCCGAGAAGGATTGCCACCCCGATCATCGGGGCGATGAAAGGAAATCTGATGCCCGCACCTCAAACAAATGCCATATGGTTTTCTCACGAAGGCTTAACAGGCCGTTGAAAAAGCCACGTTCAATTTCCCCCACCCATCCCTGAACGGTCGATTTTTGGCCTCATCGCCTCAATGCGACCCTGTTCAGCACCGCTTGAGCCCCATTGGCCGGTTTCCCAGCCGTTTGCCGCCATTGAACGGAATCCGCGCAAATTTTGCCCTAGAGAACCTCTCCGAACATCGAATCAACCCGTTGTGCGTTGAAACTGGAACACGATTCAACGCGCGACAGGGGTATGCGATGACTCTTTCCGAGTTTCCTTAAGCGTCAAGATAATAGACAACAGGGCGCAAACGCGCCCAGTAGAAGGGCGAGAACTGAATTCAGAGAACCATTTGCTGAAAAAAAGCAGACTCAGTCCGAGTGACGTGACCGCTGCGAAGGCCAGCGGGAACTTGGGCTCTTCATCAAACGTGGGGGTCATATATATTTCCCTCAGCCTTTTTCAGCTTTTCGTCTCCCTCCGAGAAAAACGGGAGCCCCAACACTATTGCCAACCCCGCGTATGCGACGGAAGCCAGGGCCTGTGGCCCGTTACCAGACGAGTATCTCATGTCTCTACCCGTTCAAAGTGAGGGGCGGGAGCCGCTTTGCGGCGAAGCGTCCCTCTCGACCGAGGTGTTGGCCGCGTTTTTTTCCGCAGACCCGATGAAATCACGCACAGCCTCAAGGGTTCGTTTAATAAGAAAGGCTTTGGCAGAAAGATAAAGGAACCGCAGGGCAAAGCCAGTAAACAGGACTGCTATAAGGAATGCGATTACGTTCGCATTTGCTGGGATGCTAAAGACCTCGTAGGCTTTGACCGGAAACATGATGGCGAAATAGGCGTTCAAAAAGGCGATGCCAAGCAGTTTGCCGGGGCTGTCGCAAACCAAAGAGCCATCAGCACAGTTGACCCAGCCCAAGAAACTGCCGGAACTCCAATCATTCGGCTTTTCAAGAAGTGCAATCACAGTCATACCTTGCTCGATTCGTGGGCTTCCGGGAACCGTGACATCGAAATGTCGCTTCCCTTTCGACTCGAACCCGAAACTGGTTTGGCTGAGCAGACCTGCGCCGGTCGGTGCGGCAGGAAATAAGCGATCAAAGGTCATCTTCTGGAGCACCATAGCGCCTGAGAAACCCCTGCGAAAGTCATCGAACACCCCTGTCGTACCTTGAATCGTGAACACGACTGAGAGGAACCCAAATACGACAACAAACTTTTGCCGAAGGTACATTCGAAATATATGCCAAGCCCACGCGGCGCGCTGCATTTCTGGCCAACATGGAGCGCGTGGTGCCGTGGACGGAGCTTGTCGCCGTGATCGCGCCGTTTTATCCCGAGGTCGAAGGCGGCCGGCCGACGGTGGGCCTGGAGCGCATGCTGCGCATCTATTTCCTGCAGCAAGGGTTCAACCTCTCTGATCCGGGCGTGGAAGAGGCGCTGTAGGACGCGGTGTCCATACGCCGCTTCGTCGGCATCGATCTCGGGCGGGAAGCCGCGCCGGACGAAACCACCATACTGCGCTTCCGCCACCTGCTGGAGAAACACCACCTGGGCAAGCCGCTGTTCGAGCGGGTCCACCGGCACCTGGAAGCGCAAGGCCTGAAGGTGGCCCGCGGCACCCTCGTCGAAGCCACGATGATCGCCACCCCGTCCTCGACCAAGAATAAGAATCAAAGACGTGACCCGGACATGCACCAGACCAAGAAGGTCAACCAGTGGCACTTCGGCATGAAGGCGCACATCGGCGTCGATTCCAAGAGCAAGATCATCCACGCGGTTGGGGCCACCGCCGCCAACGTGGCCGATTCGGAGGTGCTGCCCGATCTGCTGCACGGGGATGGAACCATGCTCTGGGGCGACCGGGCCGATCAGGGACAAACCGAGGTCATCAAACCGTACGCGCCCTAGGCGAAAGACATGACCCACCGGCGTTACCGCCACAAAGGTGTGGGCGATGAAGGCGAGCGGGCGAACAAAACTGGGCTGAAACACCCGGAATCCCCCCAAAATCTCGCCGCCGATGTTCATGCATGCGATTTGCTCATGAAAATCGGGACTTTTTCAGACATGCCCTAAGCCTCTTGCCTTGAATGAGAAATGACCTCACCGATTGAATGTGCACCCGGCGCATAAAGGGCCAGACCCCAACCCGAAGCAGAAACGATCGCGGCAGTAAGCGCGAAGGGC
>JBBINK010000030.1:6167-15342 GCA_037443925.1 Betaproteobacteria bacterium | reverse complement strand
GACCGCGAAGTCTCCGATAGAGACTCCCGGAAAGGATACCATCCACTATGAGCTCAGCGAAAAGCGTCGGGGCTGAGTAGATCATAAAGAGGGCCGAGCAAAGCAGAACGGCGGCGAGAACCAACACGGCGAGCGGAATAGCAGCCTCTTCCGCCTTGGCAACCGTACCGAGAGCGTCACCGACAGAACTGCCGGAATCCCCAATTACTGCGAGCTGCTCGGCTGGCGCATCAAAAGACCCGCTTGCGCCCCCGCCACGAGAATCTCCGCCTTTCCCACTGTAACACGTGCCTGAGTTACCCGGGCCAGAGGACGGCGATCCCGACAAGTCTGGAAGATCACCGTAGTCCTCCGCTCGCGTTCGTAGCCAGAGCCACAGAAGAACCAGGAACACCAGATATGCAATACCAAAGGACGCGAGATACCTAAGCCACATTTCGATGAGGCCGGCCTTGAGCAGAATGTACGAGGCGGCAAAGCCCGATGCACCGGTAATAGCAACGAGCAATGACATCTGGAGCCGCGGGAAACTATCTCGCTCAAGCTTGCCACGAATTTTTTGAATCTCGTGGTGGCGATGAAACTGCGGAAAGGCGTTCATTGTGACAGCCATTACCCAACCCAGTGGACGCGTCGCTTTCAGCCCGTCTCACTGGAGTGAATTGTTAACAGGCCGTTGAAAAAGCCATGTTCAACTTCCCCAAGCCGCCCCCGAACAGTCGATTCCTGGCGTCATCGCCTCAGTGGGCCCCTGTTCAGTACCTGTTAGGGACCCATTTGGCCGATCTCTCGACCATTTTTCCACCTTTAGGCGGAATCCGGGCGGATTTCGCCCCAGACATGCTGCGCATTCCACCAGCCCGGCAGGCTATTTGAGCGTACCAAATTTGCAGCTGGCAAAGCACACAAGCGCCTGGCCTGCCAACTTCGCCTGACCGATGAGACCCGTCCTGCGTAAGCCGCCCAAGGTCTTCAACCAACCGAAGATCTCCTCAGTGGGCGTCCTCACCTTCAGCGACACCGAGTAGCCGGCGTGCCACGTCGTCCGGCCATCGATCACCCAACGCGTCCCCTTCCATGCCACCGCCTTTCCCTTGAATGCTTGTCCGTATCGAGCCAAACTCGTCCTCCCATCATTGGCCCAGATTCATCGATTTTATTCGGGCAACAACTCTTTGGACACAGGGAAGCTGCGGCGGCGCCGAGAACCGGTTAGTGCGGTCATAGCAGACTCGAGTTCCGGACCCATCGTCTCGCCAGTACCGGATCGACCAGAACGTGCACTTTGCGCAATGGGTGGCGTTTGGGAATCCACTCTTCCAAACTCACGTGGGAGCGCCTTGTTCCATCATCCGCCTCGCATCGGACTGACCGCCCCAGAATCGTCCGTAATCGAATTTTACCCGCCCGTCCGGTGGGGGGTTCAACGGCCTGCTAAACCGCACAGCCGCCAGGAAACCCGGCGTCAGTCGTCACAATATCGCAACTGGCCTTCCATGCACGGAAAACAGAGTTTAAGCAATAGAAGAAACACCCTCCCCACAATGCCAACTCCGCCATAGCAACGCTCACTTTGGTCACAAACGACCACGGGGACATAAAAGTCCCATAGGCGATGGACATGAGCGATGGCATAAAGACGATCACAATAGTAGTTTCCCAAAAGCGAGGAGTAGGAAGACGCCCAGCTTTGCTACGCAGATAGTGTTCCCAGAGTGGAGGCGGCCTCAGGGTGGGTATAGCCATATTGATTTGTCGCTCCAATTCAATAAGATAGGTGGCTGCTCTAATCATAATAACGTTTAAGCTCGTCCAAAGCAGTCCTGACAAATAGGTTGCGGCAGGCACCACCACAAGAAAAATGCCTATTTTAAACACGAGATCATTACTTGAAAGCGCGAAGGCTGAAACAGCACCCAGCCCGGCGATGAGAGTAGAGCACAACCCCAGAATGAAGGTATACATATTATGAATTTCTTGGCGCACGCTGTTATAACTCGCGATAGCGATTTGCTCCCATAGTGAGCTGCTATTTTCACTCAAGATGTGCATTCCTTTTTTGCGTCGCTCTCTACATCAACCATGATCACGAACCATCATCGGCCATATCGAACGAGAGGTGGCCACATTTGATGGGACAGAAATTGGGCGGAGATAAGTGGAGCCTTGCGGTTGCTGGTTATCTACGGCCCCGCCTCCCGCCCTTCTATGGCGGGAGGCGAGTGACACGGTGGATAACCGATGATAGCTCATGCTGCTGTGCTGATTGCTGGGTAATCCCCCCGTTTTTAGCGGCCTTCAGAAGTAGAACTATGCGGCCATGGCCAGCCGCTGTTTGGGGGTGAATCCGCCCAAGGCCATGTTCGGGCGGTGATGATTGTAGTGGTACATCCACTGCGTGGCGAATCGCCGGACGTCCTCCAGGTCTACCCAGTAATACTGCGACAGCCATTCGTAGCGCACCGTCCGGTTGAACCGCTCGACATAGGCATTCTGCTGCGGCTTGCCGGGATGGATGTAGTCCAGATCGATGCCTTGGCGATCCGGACCAGGTCTGGACCAAGCCACTGATGTGCTCTGGGCCGTTGTCGCAGCGGATGGCGAAGGGTTTTCCCCGCCACTCGATGATCTGGTCGAGTGCGCGGATGATGCGTTCCGAGGGCAGCGGGAAGTCGATCTCCATGCCCAGCGCCTCACGGTTGACGTCGTCAATGACGTTGAACAGCCGGAAGCCGCGGCCGTCAGTCCGCTGATCCTGCATGAGGCCCATCGACCAGACCTGGTTGATCGTCGCCGGTACTGCCAGCGGTTCGGGTTGCTCCCGCTGCAGCCGCTTTCGGGGTTTGATCCGTAGGTTCAGTTCCAGCTCCCGATCGATCCGGCAGGCCCGCTTGGGATTCCATGGGAAGCCCTTCACGTTGCCCAGGTAGAGCTAGCACAGGCCAAACCCCCAGGTGCGCTGGTTGTCGGTCAGCCGGATCAGCCAGTCGGCGATCTCTTCATTCTCTGCACGGCGTTTGGCTTCCTACCGGTAACCGGTCTCGCTGACGGTGAAGCGCTCGCAGGCCAGACGAATCGAACTACCGTGCTGTGCCACAGCGCCCTTGGCCATCTCACGCCGCCGAGATGGCCTCACCCCTGTTTTGTCATGGCCTCCTTGAGGATTTCGGCCTTGAGCCGCTCTTCGGCTCTTCGGCGTACCTCTTCTTGAGCCGGGCGTTTTCCTGCTCCAACGCTTTCATCCGGGCCATCACGCAGGTGTCCTTGCCGCCCTATTTGGCGCGCCACTTAGTAGAACGTCGCGGCGCTGATGCCCGGCTCCCAGCAGATTTCCGGCACCGCCAGACCCGCTTCCACGCGCTTGAGTGCTTCCATGATATGGCTGTCCGTGAACTTCGATTTCTTCATGCAGAATCTCCTCTTTGCGAGAAAATTCTACTTCCGATCGCTGCTAATTTGCGGGGGGATTACCATAGCGCCATCGCCCCTTATGTCCAACGTGCAGCTTGATGGCCACGAAGACGCTAATCGAAGCTTGCTGGCAGAGCGCCTCCGTCGAACGCTCGCTCGGGCGCTGCTAGTGGAGTCACTCACAAGTCCCAGCACTCACTACCGACCCGGAAAGCACCACAAATGGCTTTGATTTGCTCGGAGCAAACTCCTCAACTCGAAGCGTGGTGATATGAACACCGTTTCCACGCGCGGGGCCGACGCTAACCACAATGAATGAATTGTCGGAGTTCCCGTGCGCTAGAACAGTTACTTTGTGATCTTTTAGCTGCCACAAGGCTTGCTCTGGGCCAACGATATGCCCGGTGCTCCGGTCGACGGCAAACCGTCGGCCTATAAGATACGGGTCATGCGGTCGTTTTAGTGTTCCATTTCTCTCGAGTAGCAGTTGCTCTGAAATCACGCATTGATAGCTGCTAATTGCAGCGATGGCCGACTGACTCACTAAGCCGAAGTAAACCGAAAGAAGGATCAAATTAACATTTTTCATTCTTCCCCCCTCAGCAGATTAATCCGTGGTCGCAAATGGGCCCAACGTATAGCAGGCCTCAGAACCGAGATCGAACCGACTAAATGCATGGCAGGTGGCACAGCGAACGCTATCAGAAGTGGCAAATGATCCGCCCCGTTCCTTCCCTTCAAGCATTGACCTGGTCCTTGGCTGGAATCCGTTCCTTACTTACCAATCTTCAGTCTTTAGTCTGGTTTTTCAGGATTCCTGCCTTAACCGGGATAGTCGTCGGGAGCGGTATGTTTCCTGCCTGGTTTTTGTGGGTTCATAGCCCATGCCTGCACGCCTGTCAACAACCCCGCCCGCCTTGACCTCCTTCGCTCCTGATGCTTGAGCCCACGCTGACGCTTCTAGCCTCCAGCCCACGGTGGGCGAGTGGCCGCCTCGGCTTCCAGATCCGGGGAGGGACATTCGGGTGCGGTATTACCGCACCCACACGGAACAGACGTATGCCGATTGGATCAAGCGCTATACTGTATGTGGTTCATGATAAACGGGATCAGCGGAAGCCAGGGCGGTGGAGGTGGAGCGCAACGTGGTCGCCTCGACCCTGAATAAGGCATTGGCGGCGATTCTGTGTCTGTACAAGACCTTGTTTGGAAAGGAGTTACCTTGGCTAAATAACCTGCAGCGCGCAAGAAAGCGCAGCGGTTGCCAGTGGCATTGCCAATGGAAATGGCGCGACGTTTGTTGACGCAGCTAAACGGGCAGCATGCGTTGACGGCGCGATCGACGCACGGTTCCGGGCTTGGCCAGATGGCGTGTGTGCGACTGCGGATGAACGATATCGATTGCGGCTTCCGTCAGTTCACGGTGCGCGATGGCAAGGGGGAGAAGGATCGGGTGACGACGCTGCCGGCGTCGTTGCTTGTACCGCTCGAACAGCATTTGGAACGGCTGCAGGTCCTGCATGCGCAGAGTTTGGCAGAGTCTGCAACGGGCAGTGCAGGCGGCGAGAGGCCTCAAAACGTTTGGCGGTCTGCCCAAGCTCGAACCGGGCTCTTTCCAACCATCTCGCCTCTTGGGCTGCATCGTGCCCCAGCAACCGCTGGCTCGGCCGGCATGGCCAGGAATGCTTCCTGCTGATTGAGACATTGAGGACATTCGGCCTCTGGCAGTGCGCTGCTCGCCGCGTGGCTCGATCTGCTCCGGCCTGCTGCACCCGGGTTTCCGCTTCGCCGGAAAGAGCCCTCTCGTCTCCATGATGAGACGCTTTCAGGGCAGCACAAACTGCTCCGTCAAGACTTCCTGGCCGAAAGCACGGCGGCAGCCAGGCCGAGCACCATGAGCGCCACTGCCGGGGCATTGCCCCAGCGCACGTAGGGCGTCGCGCCCGCGTATCCCTGCACCATGCCGTCCAGCGCGCCGGTGTGAAAGGGCTTGAGCCGCGCCGTGACGCGGCCACGGACGTCGATCAGGGCGGTGATGCCGGTGTTGGTGCCCCGCAGCATCATGCGCCCCGTCTCCAGCGCGCGCATCTGGGCGATCTGCAGGTGCTGCCAGGGCGCGATGGAATCCCCGAACCAGGCATCGTTGCTCACGTTCACGAGCAGCGTCGCTTCCGGCAGCTGGCGGATGATCTCCTCCCCGAAGACGTCCTCGTAGCAGATGTTCACCGCCAGACGCTGGCCGGCCACCGCCAGGGGGCGCTGGTCCGGGTCGCCCCGGCTGAAATCGCCCAGGGGGATCTGCATGAGATCGAGAAACCAGCCAAACAGCGGACGGAAAGGCACGAACTCGCCGAAGGGCACCAGGTGCACCTTGCGATAGGTCTGGGCCGGGCTCGTGCCGCGGCTGACCACGCTGTTGTAGTAGCTGCGCCCGTCGGCGGAACGCTCGGGCACGCCGAACACCAGGTCGCCGCCCTGCCGGCGGGCATGGTCGATCAGGGATGCCAGGTAGGCGTCCGGCAATTGGTCGAGGAACAGGGGGAAGGCGGTTTCCGGCAGCAGGATGAGGCGCGCCCGGCTTTCCGCCACCAGCCGGCCGTAGACGTCCAGGGTGTGGGCAAGGCGGTCCTCCCGCCATTTCAGGTCCTGGGGGATGTTGCCCTGCAGCAGGCTCACCGTGAGGGGCTCGCCCACGGGACGGGTCCAGCGCACCTGATCGAGCGCCGCTCCGCCGCCCCACAGCAGGGCGAACGCCGCCAGGGGCATCAGGCTCTGCCGGAGGCCGGCGCGGCGTTCACGCCAGGCCAGCGCCAGCAGGCCGGCCCCCATGGCGGTGAGCAGGGACACCCCATACACGCCCAACAGGGGGGCATAGCCCGCCAACGGTCCATGGGGCGCGGCCCCATAGCCGACGGCAAGCCAGGGAAAGCCGGTGAAGATCCAGCCCCGCACCCACTCGGCCAGAGCCCAGCAGGCGGGCAAAAACAGCAGGAGGGCCGCCCGCGGGAAGCGGCGAAGGGGTGCGGCGAACCAGCCCACCGCCGCGGGAAACAGGGCCAGGAACAGACAGAACAGGAGGGTGGCCGCCGCGGCCACGGCTGCCGGCATGCCGCCGAAGTCGTGCAGGCTCACGTACACCCATGACACCCCCACGAGAAACAGGCCGGCGCCGAAGGCGAAGCCGGTCAGCGCCGCGGCACGCCGGGAACCGGCCGCAAGCCAGAGGGAGAACAGCGCGGCCAGCGTGAGGGTCGGCAGGAAGAAGACGTGGAAGGGCGCGAAGCCCGCCACCGTGAGCGCGCCCAGCAGCGCGGGCGCAGCCCACAGCCGCAGCCGGCCGGCGCGAAGAATGATCGTGGCGGTGCTCAAGCGACGTCCTGCTGATCCCCCTGCTCGCCGCCGGGCAGCCGCTCCACCAGCAGGGAATGCAGACGCCGGCTGTCGGCCCGCAGCACCTGGAACTTCAGTCCGTCGAAGGTCACGGTCTCGCCGCGCTTGGGCAGGCGGCCGAACTTGGAGATGACCAGGCCGCCCACGGTGTCGTATTCCTCGTCGCTGAAGTGGGTGCCCATCACGGCATTGAAGGCGTCGATCTCGGTCAGCGCCTTGACGCGGTAGCGGTTGTCCCGCTCGCGGATGATGTTGTCCTCGACCTCGTCGAAATCGAATTCGTCCTCGATGTCGCCGACGATCTGCTCCAGCACGTCCTCGATGGTCACCAGTCCCGCCACGCCGCCAAATTCGTCGACGACGATGGCGATGTGGTTGCGGTTGCTGCGGAATTCCTTGAGCAGGACGTTGACGCGCTTGGACTCGGGAATGAACACGGCGGGCCGCAGCATGTCGCGCACGTGCAGCTCCTCCCCCGCGTAGTAGCGGAGCATGTCCTTGGCCAGCAGGATGCCGATCACGTCGTCACGGTCCTTGTCGATCACCGGAAAGCGGGAATGGGCGGTGGCGATCATGAAGGGGAGGAACTTCTCCGGTGGATCGTTGATGTCGATCACGTCCATCTGCGCGCGGGGGATCATGATGTCGCGCACCTGGGTCTCGGAGACCTGGAGCACGCCCTCGATCATGGCCAGGGCATCGGCATCCAGCAGGTTGCGTTCGTAGGCGGAATGAAGCAGTTCGATGAGCTGGTCCCGGTCCTCGGGCTCGCGCATGAGCAGCGCGCCCAGGCGTTCCAGCCAGCTCGGCTTGGTACTCGCATCGTCCATAAACGGCAGGCCAACCCCTTCGGGGTAATGAATGGCGGATGGCCGCGGCCATTCGTCATGCATCACCGGGGGGCAAGTCGCGTGTCAGAGCGGGGCGGTATAGGGATCAGGGTAACCCAGTTTGGTGACGATAGCCGACTCGCGCCCTTCCATCACCCGGGCCTCGTCGTCGGTGATGTGGTCGTAGCCTTGCAGATGCAGGACACCATGCACCACCAGGTGCGCGCAGTGGGCCTCGAAGCCGATGCCCTGCTCCTCGGCTTCGCGCGCCGTCACCGGCGCGCAGATCACCAGGTCGCCCTCGACCGGATCCGTTGCGTACACGAAGCTTAGCACATTCGTCGCGTAGTCCTTGCCGCGATAGTCGCGGTTGAGGATGCGCCCTTCCTCCTCGTCCACGAACCGGACGGTGATCTGGGCATCGCGCTCCAGCGCCGCCTGCACCCAACGCCGCACGCGGCCACGGTCCGGCAGGTCCGGCCGGATGCTCGCGTACTGCACGCTGAGGGACAGCCTAGGCTTCGCCCTGCTCTTTCTGGTAGCGGTCGTAGGCATTGATGATGTGCTGCACCAGCGGGTGGCGCACCACGTCCTCGGACTGGAAAAACGTGAACGCGATCCCCTGCACCTCGGCGAGCACGACCTGCGCCTGCACCAGACCGCTCTTCTGGCCACGGGCCAGGTCGATCTGGGTCACGTCGCCCGTGATCACCGCCTTGGTGCCGAAGCCGATGCGGGTGAGGAACATCTTCATCTGCTCGGGCGTGGTGTTCTGGGCCTCGTCCAGGATGATGAAGGAGTGGTTCAGCGTCCGCCCGCGCATATAGGCCAGGGGCGCGATCTCGATCGTGCCGCGCTCGAACAGTTTCTGCACGCGGTCGAATCCCATGAGATCGTACAACGCGTCGTACAGGGGACGCAGATAGGGATCGACTTTCTGCGCCAGATCGCCCGGCAGGAAACCCAGCCGTTCGCCGGCCTCCACTGCGGGGCGCACCAGGACGATGCGTTTGACCAGGTCCCGTTCCAGGGCGTCCACCGCGCTCGCCACGGCGAGATAGGTCTTGCCCGTGCCCGCCGGACCGATGCCGAAGGTGATGTCGTGCTCCTGGATCTGGCGCAGATACTCGTTCTGGCGTGGTGTGCGTCCATGCAGGTCGGTGCGCCGCGTCATGAGCACCGGCACCATGGCCTCGCGCCGCTCGCCGGCCTGCAGGTGCACGACCTCCACCAGACCGAGCTGGATGTCTTCCGGGCTCAGGCTGCGCCCCGCGCGCTGGTAGAAGCTTTGCAGCAGGTCCACCGCCAGGCGCGCCTGTGCGGCCTCGCCCTGCACCCGGAAATGCTCGCCGCGCCGTGCGATGCGCACCGCCAGGGCGGTCTCGATCTGGCGCAGGTTCTCGTCCAGGGTGCCGCACAGGTTGGCCAGACGACGGTTGTCCACCGGCGTGAGATCGAGCTCGACGGTGGTTTCAGGAGACAAGGACTTCGCCTCGCAGGGAATGGGGCAGCGCCTCGGTGATGCGCACATCCACGAACTGGTT
>JBBINK010000030.1:0-6135 GCA_037443925.1 Betaproteobacteria bacterium | reverse complement strand
GGAAATTGACCACGCGGTTGTTGTCGGTGCGACCGGCGAGCTCACTCGCATCCTTGCGGGACGGCCCCTCCACCAGGACCCGCTGCACGCTGCCCACCATGCCGCGGCTGATGGCCATGGCCTGCTCCTCGAGCCGTTTCTGCAGGCGCATCAGCCGCTGCGTCTTCACTTCCAGCGGCGTCTCGTCGGGCAGTTCGGCAGCCGGCGTGCCAGGCCGCGGGCTGTAGATGAAGCTGAAGCTCATGTCGAAGCCCACCTCCTCCACCAGACGCATGGTCGCCTCGAAATCCGCCTCGGTCTCGCCGGGAAAGCCGACGATGAAATCCGAAGACAGCGAGAGATCGGGACGCACCGCGCGCAGCCGCCGCACCCGGGATTTGTATTCCAGCGCGGTGTAGTTGCGCTTCATGGCCGCGAGGATGCGGTCGGAACCGGACTGCACCGGCAGATGCAGATGACTCACCAGCTTGGGAATGCGCGCATAGGCCTCGATCAGCCGGTCCGTGAGTTCGTTGGGATGCGAGGTGGTGTAGCGGATGCGCTTGATGCCCGGAATCTCCGCCACGTATTCCAGCAGCAGGGCGAGGTCGGCCAGCTCGCCATCATGCATCGGGCCACGATAGGCATTGACGTTCTGTCCCAGCAGGGTGACCTCCTTCACGCCGGCCTCCGCCAGCTGCGCCACCTCCGCCAGCACGTCGTCGAAGGGGCGGGACACCTCCTCACCCCGCGTATAGGGCACCACGCAGAAGCTGCAGTACTTGCTGCAGCCTTCCATGATGGAGACGTAGGCGGAGGCGCCCTCCACGCGCGCCGGCGGCAGGCTGTCGAATTTCTCGATCTCGGGGAAGCTGACGTCCACCTGCGGCCGGCCGGTGCGCCGCCGCGCCGCGATCAGGTCCGGCAGGCGGTGCAGCGTCTGGGGCCCGAACACCAGGTCCACGTAACGAGCCCGCTCCACGATGGCGGCCCCTTCCTGGCTCGCCACGCAGCCGCCCACGCCGATGAGCAGGTCCGGTTTCTTTTGCTTGAGGTGCTTCCAGCGCCCCAGGTGATGGAAAACCTTCTCCTGGGCCTTCTCCCTCACCGAGCAGGTGTTGAACAGGATGAGGTCGGCCTGCTCGGGATCGTCCGTGCGCTCATAGCCTTCGGCAGCCCGCAGCACGTCGGCCATCCTGTCCGAGTCGTACTCGTTCATCTGGCAGCCGAAGGTCTTGATGTAGAGCTTCCTGGTCACGGCGTGGTGTGTGGGATCGCGATAGGTCTCTGCCCCATCGGAAAACGTCGGCCGCGGGGGCGGCCGAGGCAGGAATCTGGTGGTGATAGGTGGACTTGAACCACCGACCCCAGCATTATGAGTGCTGTGCTCTAACCAGCTGAGCTATATCACCGGAAAAACATGGGCACCCGGAAGTGCAGGGGCCTGAATTATCCGGGTTCGCGCCCGCTCCGTCAAGGAAAGGCCCTGGTTTCAGACGTTGAACAGGAAGTTCATCACGTCACCGTCCTGCACCACGTAGTCCTTCCCTTCGGAGCGCATCTTGCCCGCCTCGCGGGCACCCTGCTCGCCCCCGTAGGCGATGAAATCGTCGTAGGCGATGGTCTGGGCGCGGATGAAGCCGCGCTCGAAATCGCTGTGGATGACCCCCGCCGCCTGGGGCGCGGTATCCCCCTTGTGGATGGTCCAGGCGCGCACCTCCTTGACCCCGGCGGTGAAATAGGTCTGCAGCCCCAGCAGATCGTAGGCGGCGCGGATCAGGCGATCCAGCCCCGGCTCCTTCAGGCCCAGGGCGGCCAGGAACTCGCCCTTGTCCGCCTCCTCGAGATCCGCGATCTCGGCCTCGATCGCGGCACACAGGGCCACCACGGGCGCCCCTTCGGCCGCTGCCAGGGCCTCGAGGCGGGCCAGGTAGGGATTGTTCTCGAATCCATCCTCGGCCACGTTGGCCACGTACATGGCGGGCTTGGCGGTGAGCAGACACAGGGGTTTGATCAGCGCCCGCTCCTCGGCGGACAGATCCAGGCTGCGCACGGGCCTCGCTTCGTTGAGGTGGGGCAGCAGCCGTTCCAGCACGGCGACCAGCTTCTGGGCTTCCTTGTCCCCGGAACGCGCCTTCTTGACGTCGCGGGCGTGGGCTTTCTCCACGGTGGCCAGGTCGGCGAGCGCCAGCTCAGTACCGATCACCTCGACGTCGGCGACGGGATCCACGCGCCCGGCCACATGCACCACGTTGGGGTCGTCGAAACAGCGCACCACGTGGACGATGGCATCGGTCTCGCGAATGTTGGCCAGGAACTGGTTGCCCAGCCCCTCGCCCTTGGACGCGCCGGCCACCAGCCCGGCGATGTCCACGAATTCCACGATGGCGGGCACCACCCGCTGGGGTTTGACGATCTCCGCCAGCTTCTTCAGGCGGGGATCGGGCACCTCCACCACGCCCACGTTGGGCTCGATGGTGCAGAAGGGATAATTCTCCGCCGCGATGCCCGCCCGGGTCAGGGCGTTGAACAGGGTGGACTTGCCCACGTTGGGCAGCCCGACGATGCCGCATTTCAGACTCATGGTTCGATTCCCGTGTTGTGGGGCGGAAAGCCCGGTGGCCAGGCGCGCCCTATGCCTGTCCGGAGCCGCCTGCCGGCCTGGCCCTGGAATGGAGGCGGTGCATGGCCGTTTCCAGATCCCCGCGCACCACCAGGGGCAGAATGTCCAGGCTGCGCCCGATGGCCTCGGTGATGCGCTCGGCCTCTTCCCTGGGCGGACGTCGCAGGACGTAATCCACCACCTCGTCGCGGCTGCCCGGATGGCCGATGCCCAGCCGCAGGCGCCAGAAATCCGGTCCCAGCCGGGCGATGACGTCCTTGAGACCGTTGTGCCCGCCGGCGCCGCCACCCTTTTTCAGGCGGGCGGTGCCCGGGGGCAGGTCCAGTTCGTCGTGGACCACCAGGATCTCCGCCGGTGCGACGCGATAGTAGGCGGCCAGGGCGTGCACGGCCTGACCGCTGGCGTTCATGTAGGTCTCGGGCTCGAGCAGCCACAGTTCCTGCCCCGCCAGCGACGTGCGTGCCACCCGGCCATGGTAGCGGCGTTCCGGGCGCAGGCAGACATGGGTCTGCTGCGCCAGCGCATCCACCAGCCAGAAGCCGGCATTGTGCCGGGTATCCGCATATTCCGGGCCGGGATTGCCCAGGCCGACGACGAGACGGATGGGATTCATGGGCGGTCAATGAAAAAAGCCCGTCCCAGCGCCGGGACGGGCCCGCTGCCGGAAGACACCGCGCTCAGGACGCGGCACCCTCACCGCCGGCAGCCGCTTCCTCGGCGGCGCCACGGGGCACCACGCAGCTGGCCACCGCCGCGTCGTTGCCGTGGCGCAGTTCCACGAACTCCACGCCCTCGGGCAGCTTGATCTGGGACAGATGGAGGGAATGGCCCGCCTGCAGGCCGGACAGGTCCACCTCGATGTACTCGGGCAGATCCTTGGGCAGGCAGCTCACTTCGGCCTCGTTCATGACATGGGTGATGTTGCCGCCACCCAGCTTCACGCCCGGAGCCAGCTCGGCGCCGACGAAATGCAGCGGCACCTTGACGTGGATCTTCTCGTTGGGGTTGACCCGCTGGAAGTCCAGGTGAAGGACGAGGGGTTTCCACGGATGCATCTGCACGTCCCGCAGCAGGACCTGTTCCTTGTTGCCCTCCACGTCGAGGGTCAGGATGGAGGCATGAAACGCCTCGTGCTTGAGCTGGTGGAAGATGCTGTTGTGGTCGAGCTCGAGGGTGACGGGCGGCTGGTTGGCGCCATAGAGGATGGCGGGTACGCGGCCGGCTCGACGCAGGCGGCGGCTCGCACCCGTACCCTGCGTCTTGCGCACGCTGGCAGTGACTTCGAATTTCATGTCGAGGCTCCAAGGTTGTGTCGTCCGCGACCAGACGACGGGTTGACGCCGACCTGCCCGGGGCAGGGCGGCAGAAAAATCATTCCGTGAACAGGGAGGACACCGAATCCTCGTTGCTGATGCGCTGCATGGTCTCGGCCAGCAGCTCCGCCACCGACAGCTGGCGGATGCGCGGGCAGGCACGGGCATCGTCGCGCAGCGGGATGGTGTCGGTCACCACCAGCTCGTCCAGCGCCGAATTGGCGATGCGGCTCACCGCATTGCCGGACAGCACGGGGTGGGTGCAATAGGCCACCACCCGCGCCGCGCCGTGTTCCTTGAGCGCGGCGGCCGCCTCGCACAGCGTGTTGGCGGTGTCCACCATGTCGTCCATGAGCACGCAGGTGCGGTCCTTCACTTCGCCGATGATGTGCATCACCTTGGCCACGTTGGGCTTCGGACGGCGCTTGTCGATGATGGCCAGATCCGCTTCCAGGCGCTTGGCCAGGGCCCGCGCGCGCACCACGCCGCCCACGTCGGGCGAGACCACCATCAGGTTCTCGTAATTCTGCTTCCACACATCGCCCAGGAGGATGGGCGAGGCATAGATGTTGTCCACCGGGATGTCGAAGAAGCCCTGGATCTGGTCCGAGTGCAGGTCCATGGTGAGCACCCGGTCGACGCCGGCGGTGGTGAGCATGTTGGCCACCACCTTGGCGGTGATCGCGACCCGCGCCGAGCGGGGCCGGCGGTCCTGCCGGGCATAGCCCATGTAGGGGATGGCAGCGGTGATGCGTCCGGCGGAGGCCCGTTTCAGGGCATCCACCATCACCATGATCTCCATCAGGTTGTCGTTGGTGGGCGTGCAGGTGGACTGGAGCACGAACACGTCCTTGCCGCGCACGTTCTCCAGGATCTCCACCATCACCTCGCCGTCGCTGAAGCGGCCGACGATGGCACGGCCCAGACGCAGGTTGAGTTTGCGCACGACATCCTCGGCAAGCTTGGGATTCGCATTGCCGGTGAACACCATCATGCCGCCGTATGCCACACCTGAGCCCTCGTCGCTGCAACGAAAAAAAGCGTGTAACGGCTACACGCTTTCCCGGTTCGGCGCAGTGCCGGAAGTCACTGGCCGTGAATGGTTCTGGCTGGGGAGGTAGGGATCGAACCTACGAATGCCGGAATCAAAATCCGGTGCCTTACCACTTGGCGACTCCCCAGTGTGCGGGGCCTGCGGCCCTCACAGCTCGCACAGGGGGTGGCGATCCAGCCCCCGCGCGACGAAACCTTGCATCGAATCAGGCTTGTGCGCCAACACCGCGCGCGCCGCCTGCTCCGTCTCGAATCCGGCGAACACACAGGCGCCGGACCCGGTCATGCGCGCCGATCCCGCCACCAGGCCGGACTGCCGGGCCAGCCAGCCCAGGTATTCGGCCACCACCGGGTAACGGCGCACCACCACGGGTTCGAGATCGTTGCGGGTGTCGCTGAAAATCCGCCCCGTGGAAAAGGGCGGTATTGTGACGGGAAGCGTGTCTCGTGTCAATTCCGGCGCGGCGAAGATCTCGGCCGTGGACACCGCCACCGGCGGCACCAGCACGAGATACCAGGCCGGAGGCAGCGCCACGGGCGTGAGCAGTTCGCCCACCCCTTCGGCGAAGGCGTTCTGCCCGAACACGAACACCGGCACGTCCGCGCCCAGCTCGAGTCCCAGCGCCATCAGGCGGGCGCGCGGCCAGTCCACACCCCACAGACGGTTGAGGGCCAGGAGCACCGTCGCCGCATCGGAGCTGCCGCCACCCAGCCCGCCACCCAGGGGCAGACGTTTGGTGAGCCGGATCTCCACCCCCTGCCGGACCCGTGCGCGCTCCTGCAAAAGCCGCGCGGCCCGCACCGTGAGGTCGTGTTCCACCGGCACGCCCGGCAGGGGATCGACGCGCACCACGGCCCCGTCGCCACGCAGGCGCAGGTGGACGGTGTCGGCGTGATCGATGAAGCGGAACACCGTCTGCAACAGGTGATAGCCGTCGGCGCGACGCCCCACCACGTGCAGGAACAGGTTCAGCTTGGCCGGTGCCGGGTAGGCGTGCCAGCCGTCCATGTCAGGGCGTCTCCCAGGCATCGACCAACAGCTTCAGGCGCAGTCCGCGCCCTTCCACGACCAGACGGCCCGGCAGCACGCCGGCGGCCACCGCCCGCCAGCCGCCGTACTCGATCCGCCAGCCGTCCTGTTCCAGGCGCACGACCCGGCCCTCCCCG
>JBBINK010000029.1:11336-18935 GCA_037443925.1 Betaproteobacteria bacterium | reverse complement strand
TGAATATGAGGACAGGCTCGGAGATTTCAAGTATAAGATGGCCGGATCAATAACAACGGGCGTCTATACGCCAGATAGACGCCCCTTCCCCTGCTGTAAGCCAGGTCGAGTGTTCCACCTCGTCTCCGCGTACTCGTGGGTCACGCGGAGGAGGCGGAGGAATGTACTCGTAAGAACCGTAAAAGTGGGCAACACGGTTGTTGACTCTCATCCACCGTAGACTAAATCTCATGGGCTGTGATAGGCACAGTTGATCCTGTTGAAATGCTGTTTCTCGATCTCTACCGGAGGCAGCTGGTTAGCAACGGCGCGTCGGGGTGTCGAGTGCTTCGATGTGATCGAACACATGTCGCCGAGCTTCTTTGCCTTTCACATCGACCTTGCGGCCGCGCTCCCTTTTTGGCAACTGGAAGAAGCTCCTGGCCACAGCGTGGTCGTGCCACTAACGACGTTGCGTCAGGCCAGGCACCAGGTTGGGTGCCCTCAGGAAAGCTTTCCAATCATGGCTGCTAAACTTGCTGCCTTGGTCCGACTGGGGGATGAGTAGCTGCGTGGGCAGCACCGTGTCTAGCCGCTGTTACTATGGCCAGGGGCCATGTTCCACGTCGATCAGTTGGCCACCGTGTATGCTAGCCGAGAGACACGGTATTGATTGGAACCTGCCATCACGCGCCTAGCGGGCGTTTGCCTCCAGGAAGCGAGATGCCATTGGTCAACGTGGAGGTACGCACCTAGGTCAGCGGCTGGGCAAGGGATTAGTCCCCGTCCCGATCGCCCAGATACCGCGAGACGCTGAGCGTTAACAAGGCAGCGAAGAAGAACAGGCCAAGAGTCATGAACACCTTGCCTGTGAACTCGGAATTCTTGACCACGTCCCAGATCACTGCGAGGCCAAGAATGGTTCCGACCACGACACAAAGGATGGCAACGGTGTAGCAGATATAACGGACAGATCTTACGTTCATTGGTAGTCTCCATACCAATCAAGAATTCGCCAGGACCGTGGTGATGCAGAACGAAGGGTTGTATCCAGCTGTTCGTACCCCCCGGACGGCCGGCACTCGACATGCCTCACTCTTCGGACCCATTTTTCCAGGGGAGCCACCGCGGCCTCCAACGCAAAGGACCCGATGCCGTCGGCGGCATCATAGCAGGCAAAACGGGCGCATTGCCATGGTGGAGCCACTGGCCGGCCCCCGACAGGGCTAGTAGCATGGCGAGGTAACATCAATAGCTCGGATACCTGTGCGATCGAGGGTTGCAGTCGAAGCGATTGGGGGCTCACGGATCGTGGGCGGCGCACCCGTTGGCCGGCGAAAGCTATCTCCCCGCATGGCCGCCTGTTGGTTTGGTGCCCGAACACATGGAAACGCGAAGACATAATGGCTGCGCGGAAGCTGCGAGAACCCTCGGTGAGCACTGCATGCTTGCGAGTGCCAGGAGTCATTGCTTCGCCGCTTCGTTGAGACCCGGGCGTCACGCATCGCAGCCAGCCTACAAAGACAGCACCTACACCCGCGAGCCCCGACACGGTTAAGGGGGCTGCTTCGGCCGCCCGCCACGCCAGGTTGCCGGTGCCACGAACGAAAAAGGCGACCCGGTGGGTCGCCTGTGGTCGCCTGGCCGGACGTTCAGGCCATCTGCACCGGGATCCGGTCCCGCCGCTCCACGATGCGGTTGCGTTCGTCCACGTACACGAGCTGCGGCGCGTATTTCTGCAGCTCGATCTCGTTGTACACCGCGTAGGCGGCAATGATGACGATGTCGCCCGGCTTGGCCTTGTGGGCCGCGGCGCCGTTCACGGAAATGATGCCGGAATCCCGCTCGGCGCGGATCGCGTAGGTGGTGAAGCGTTCGCCGTTGGTGACGTTGTAGATCTCGATCTGCTGGTATTCGCGGATGTCCGCCGCTTCCAGGAGGGTTTCGTCGATGGCACAGGAACCTTCGTAGTGCAGTTCGGAATGCGTCACCCGCACCCGGTGCAGCTTCGATTTCAACATGGTCCGTTGCATGGTCGGCCCCCGTCGGAGAAGGAGAAAGGACGCGGATTATACCCTCTCGGCCGCCCCCCCGAAAGCAGGGGCCGGCGCGGTCTCGACGTTGTCGATCAGACGGGTCTGGCCCAGCCACGCCGCGCCCAGCACCACCAGCCGGGAGGATGCGCCCTGCGGGATTTCCAGCGTCGCGGCATCACGGATGGCAACGTAATCCACGCGCCATCCGTTCGCTTCCAGTTCGCGACGGGCCATGTCCTCCAGTCCGGCGAAGCCGGTCTCGCCACGGGCGATGGCCTGGGCCAGGGCCTGGAGCGTGCGGTACAGCCGCGGCGCCTCATGGCGCTCCGTCTCCGACAGGTAGGCATTGCGGGAGGACAGCGCCAGGCCGTCCTCCGCCCGGACCGTTTCGCCCGCGAGGATGCGGATGGGAAAGTTCAGCTCCCGCACCATGCTGCGGATGATGTAAAGCTGCTGATAATCCTTCTTGCCGAACACCGCCACCGCGGGCTGGACGATGTTGAACAGTTTGGCCACCACCGTGGCCACCCCGCGGAAGTGCCCCGGCCGGAAGGCGCCGCACAGTTCGTCGGCCACCGGCGGCGGCAGGATCTGGGTCTGCTGGGGCGTGGGGTACATTTCGTTCACGGTGGGCGCGAACACCACGTCGCAGCCCACTTCCGCGAGCTTGGCGCAGTCCTCGGCGAGGGTTCGCGGGTACTTGTGGAAATCCTCCTGGGGGCCGAACTGGAGGGGGTTCACGAAGATGCTGACCACCACCGTGTCGCCATGGCTGCGCGCCAGGCGCACCAGCTCCAGATGGCCTTCGTGCAGGTTGCCCATGGTGGGCACGAAGGCGATCCGCCCCGCGTCGGCGAGGCGCTCGTTCAGGGCCTGGATGCCGGCAATGACTTCCATCGCGTCTTAAGCGAAAGTGTGCTCGGGACCGGGGAAGCGGCCTTCCTTGACGGCTCGCACGTAGGCCGCCACTGCGTCCTGGATGCCGGCCGCGCCTTGCAGGAAATTGTGGGCGAAGCGCGGCACCTTCCCGCCATAGATGCCCAGCATGTCGTACAGGACGAGCACCTGCCCCGCGCACTCCGGGCCCGCGCCGATGCCGATGGTCGGAGCGGCGATGCTGCGGGTGATGCTGGCGGCCAGATCGCGGGTGGTCATCTCCAGCACCATGAGCCCCACGCCGGCTGCGTCGAGCACGCGCGCGTCGGCCAGAATGCGCGCGGCCTCGGCTTCCTCGCGGCCCTGCACCCGGTAGCCGCCCACCTGGTGCACCGACTGGGGCATCAGCCCAAGATGCCCGCACACGGGAATGCCCCGCTCCACCAGGAAGCGGATGGTGGGCTCCATGACCCGCCCGCCCTCCAGCTTCACCATGTGGGCACCCGCACGCATCAGGCGTGCCGCGCTCTGGAAGGCGTCCTCCGGCGCGGCCTGGTAGCTGCCAAAGGGCAGGTCCGCGACGATGAAGGCCCGGCGGGAGCCCTGCGCCACGCAGCGCGTGTGGTATTCCATCTCCTCCAGGCTCACCGCGAGGGTGCTTTCCCGGCCCTGCAGGACCATGCCCAGGGAATCGCCCACGAGCAGGACGTCCACGCCGGCTTCTTCCAGGAGTTGGGCGAAGCTCGCGTCATAGCAGGTGAGGCAGGCGATGCGCTCGCCTTCGCGCGCCATGCGCTGCAGGGAGGTCAGGGTGATCCGCGCCATGGCTCACTCACCGCGGCTGAAGAATTCACGGCCACCCCGCAGGGCAGCCAGGCGCTCCATCAACAGCTCGAAGTGCGCCGGTTCGTCCACGAAGTTGAAGTTCTCGCTGTTGACGATCATCAGGGGTGAGGCCTGGTAGTGATAGAAGTAGCGTGCATAGGCATCCGAGAGCCGCATGAGGTAGTCGCGATCGATGGCACGTTCGTATTCGATCCCCCGCTGCCGGATCCGTTCCAGCAGAACATCGACGGGTGCCTGCAGATAGATTACCAGATCGGGGGTCGGACTTTGCGGCGCGAGCTGCGCGCGGATGTGCTGGTAGAGCCGGAATTCGTCCTCGGACAGGGTGATGCTGGCGAACAGGGGGTCCTTGTCGGGGATGAAGTCGGACACCAGCGGTCGCGCGAACAGATCGCGCTGTTGCAGGGTGCGCATCTGCTCCACACGCTGGAACAGGAAGAAGAGCTGGGTGGGCAGGGCATGCCGCTCCCGGTCCTGGTAGTAGCGGGGAAGGAAGGGATTGTCCCCGGCGCCTTCCAGGAGCAGCTCCGCCTCCAGCCGCTGGGCCAGCTTGCGCGCGAGCGTGGTCTTGCCCGCGCCGATGGGGCCTTCCACCGCGATGTAGCCATGGGTGCGCAGCCGGTCCACGTCCGCTCACGCCGCGATGCGCGTCACGCCCTGATCCAGGCAGCGCTGGAAGCAGTCGCGCACCCTGCCCTTTCCGGGAATGACGCACTCGGGGGCGATCTCCATGAGCGGCGCGAGCACGAAGGCGCGCTCGTGCATGCGCGGGTGGGGCAGCGTGAGCCCGGGCTCGTGATGGCTCAGCTCGTCGTAGAGCAAAAGATCCAGGTCGAGGATACGGGGGGCGTTGCGGAACTGGCGTTGCCGCCCGAACTCCCGCTCCAGGTCCAGCAGGGCCTGCATCAGGGCCATCGGCGCCAGGCCGGTTTGCAGAAGCGCGACGGCATTGATGAAGTCGGGCTGGTCCAGGTAGCCCACCGGCGCGGTGCGATACAGGGAGGAACGGGCCACCAGCCGGCTGTGAGGCAGCCCGGCCAGCCGTTCCAGCGCCCGCGTCACCTGCCTTTCCGGCTCGGCCAGGTTGCTGCCCAGGGCGACGAAGGCGTGGTGGGCGGGCGTGGTCATTCCTGTCCTTCCGGTGGTTTGGACGTTTCCGCAGCGGCGCGCCGGCGCTTGCGGCGCCGGCGCGAGCGGGCCGGCCCCTCGCCCTTCACCAGCATGCCGGCGCGTTCCTCGGGGGAGGCGTGCTGGAAGGTTTCCCACCACTGGCCCACGGCGGGATCCACCTCGCCACTGGCACAGCGCAGCATGAGGAAATCGAACGCGGCACGGAAACGGGGCTGTTCCAGAAGCCGGAACGGCCGCTGTCCGGACCGCTGCAGGAAGCGCGGCTGCAGGCTCCAGATCTCGCGCATCACCGCCGTGTAGCGGCGCGGGATGGCCAGGGTCTCCACCTGCCGGTCGATCACGTCCTCGATCGCCTCCTGCAGCGCAGCGAGGGGGGGCGCGCCCGCTTCGCCGCGTTTCTGCCATTGGGCGAGCACTTCGTGCCAGAGCAGGGCCGCGAACAGGAAGGCCGGCGACACCGGCTTGTCCGCCGCGATGCGTTCATCGGTGTTGGCCAGAGCCAGGGTGACGAAACGTTCCCCCAGGGGCTGTTCCAACACCACGTCGAGCAGGGGCAGCACGCCATGGTGCAGCCCCTCCTCGCGCAGGCGCCGCGCGCTCTCCAGGGCGTGTCCGGACAAAAACAGCTTGAGCATCTCGTCGAAGATGCGCGCCTTGGGCACGTCCTGGAGCAGCTCGGCCAGGGCCCGGATGGGCTTGCGCGTCGCGGGATCCAGCTCGAAGTCGAGCTTGGCCGCCAGGCGCACGGCGCGCAGCATGCGCACCGGGTCCTCCCGGTAGCGGGTCTCGGGGTCGCCGATGATGCGCAGCACGCCCCGCCGGAGATCGGCCACCCCGTCCTGGTAATCCCAGATCTCCGCCTTGATCGGGTCGTAGTAGAGGGCGTTGACGGTGAAGTCGCGACGCGCCGCGTCGTCGGCCTGGGTGCCGAACACGTTGTCGCGCAGCAGGCGGCCGTTTTCGCTGACCAGCCGGTCCATGTCCTCGGCCTCCTCGTCGCCGCCTTCCCCCCGGCCCTCCGGCGGTGGCGCCGCCTGGCCGCGGAAGGTGGTGACTTCCACCGTCTCCCGCCCGCACATCACGTGCACGATGCGGAAGCGCCGGCCGATGATGCGCGAGCGGCGGAACAGTTGCCGCACCTCTTCAGGACGGGCGTCGGTGGCCACGTCGAAATCCTTGGGGGTCTTGCCCATGAGCAGATCACGCACCGCTCCGCCCACCACGAAGGCCTTGTAGCCGGCCTGCTGCAGGGTCTCACACACCATCCGCGCGCAGGCGCTGATCTGGTCAGGCGTGATGCCGTGCTTGCTCGAGGGAAGGATGACGGGGCCCGCCGCGCGGCGCGGCCGGAGGAGCCGCCGGATCAGTTTCTGGATCATAGGCACATCGGGAAAGCCGGGAATTGTCGCCGACGCGCCCCCAAAGGGCAAGCTCGATCGCGCTCAGGCCGGTTGCACATAGTCCTCGACCCGGCGCGGGCGCCCGAACAGATAGCCCTGGGCATAGTCCACCCCCATGGCCGCGAGCGCCTGGCGGACCGCCTCGTCCTCCACGTGTTCCGCGATGGAGCGGGCGCCGAAGCTCGCGGCGAGTTCGTGGATGTGAGCCACGATTTGCCGGTCATGGGGGTCGGCCAGCACCTGCTGCACGAAGCTGCCGTCAATCTTGACGTAATCGGGACGCAACTGGCGCAAGTAGCTGTAGGTGGAGTAACCCACGCCGAAGTCGTCGAGGGCGATGGTCACGCCGCCGGCCCGCAGCTCCCCCAGCAGGCGCAGGAAGTCGCCGCCCATTTCGGTGGTCTGCCGCTCGGTGAGTTCGATGGTGAGGGGCCGGCCGGAAGCCAGGGGCGAATGCAGGAGCGCCCGGAAGTCGGCGAAGAACTCCGGCGACTGGAAGGAATTCAGGCTGATGTTGAGGAACAGATGCACCTGGCGCGGCACGCTGGCAAGCGCCTTGCGGATCACGAACAGATCCATCTCCCGGATCAGCCCAAGATCCTCGGCGATGGGAACGAACTCGTCGGCCGGCACGTAGCCATCGCCGCGCTTGAGGCGGGTGAGCACCTCGTAGGCCATGAGCGTCCCGCTTCGCAGGTCGTGGATGGGTTGCAGGAAAGGGGCGATCATCCCGCGCTCCAGGGCGTTGCGCAGTTCGAAGCCCTGGGAAAAGATCTCCATGATCGCCTCGCCCATGTCGCGGGAGAGCACGTCCACCCGGTTGCGTCCGCTCTTCTTGGCGTGATACAGCGCCACGTCCGCGGCGCGCATCAGCTCCTGGCCGGTGGTGCCGAAGGCCGGCGCCACGGCCACGCCCAGGGACGTCTGGATGCGCAGTTGCCCCACCGGCAGATCGATGACGATGCGCCCCAGAGCGTCGTGCAGGGCCCGCGCATGGGCCGCGGCCGCATCTTCCCCGGTGTCCGGCGCGATCAGGGCGAATTCGTCGCCCGCCAGCCGCGCCACCACGCCGCCGCGCGCGTGGTCCTTGAGGGTCTGGGCCACGCGCCGCAGCACCTCGTCCCCCACGGGGTGACCGTAGGTGTCGTTGATGAATTTGAAGCCGTCGATGTCGATGATCACCAGCGCCACCGGCCGGGCGCGCGCCAGATTCATGGTCAGGACGTTGCCGATGACCTGGTCGAAGTGGCGCCGGTTGTACACGCCGGTGAGGGGATCGGTGATGGACAGCTGCAGCAATTCCTGCTCGTGCACCCGCTGCAGGGCCTGCA
>JBBINK010000029.1:410-11285 GCA_037443925.1 Betaproteobacteria bacterium | reverse complement strand
GTGAAACGATCCTGCGCGTCGTACTGGAGAGTGGCGTTCATGCGCATCCAGACGGAATGGCCGTCCTGCGCGCGCACCTCGACCTGCAGGTCCGCGGGCGGCAGGTGCTCGAGGCGTCCGAACACGAACAGGGCCTGCTGCTGCGGCTGCACCAGGAAATGGGAGAAGGGCCGCCCCAGACAGGCGCTCACCGGGTAGCCGGTGAGCTTCTCCCAGGCGGGATTGAGGAAACGCACGGTGCCGTGGGCATCCAGCTCGACCAGCCCCTCGCGCATGCTGTTCACCAGGTTGCGCAGGCGCAGCTCGTTTTCCGCCAGGCGTGCCCGCGTCTGCTCCAGATCGTGGATCTGCTTCTGCATCACCCGGGCGCTTGTGACCAGGGCCAGCCCCACCTGCCGCACTTCCTCCGAGGCCGTGGGTTCGGGCATCACCGTGCTGTCCAGAAACCCCTGGCTCACGTTCATGGCCATCTCGGTGAGCGGCTTCAGGGGCGCCACGAAGAAGCGGATGATGAGCTGGGTGGCGATGAGATCGAGCGCCAGGACCACCAGAAAAAACACCGCCATCTCCTCGATCGCCTCTTCCACCTGCTCGTTGACGGGCCCGTTGGCGGGAACCAAAGTGAGGCTGCCCAGGGGCGCATCGGGCGGGCCGACCTGCTTGGTGAGCCCCCGCTCCAGGGGCGTGGGGTCGAACCAGGCGGCCAGAGGAGCGAGGGGCACGCGGTGGACCTCCCAGCGGGCCAGCACGACGCCCGCGGCATCGCGCACGGTGACCGCCGCCACGGCGGGGTCCGCCCCCAGGCGATCGAGATAGCGTCGCAGCCCCTCCCGGTCGCCTGCCGCCAGCAGGCCCTCGATGCCCGGCGCCGCCAGGTCGAGCAGCCGGTGCACCGCCACCCGGCGTGCATCCACCGCCGCGCCCACCTCCTTGAGCAGCCAGTAGCTGGCGAACGCACCCACGGCCCAAAGCTGGATCAGGGCGATGGCCAACACCAGCCGCATGTGCAGGGTGCGGGGAAGACGCAGATTCACGGCGCGCCCTCCACCGGCAGGAACAGACGCCCGCCGGCCGCCTCCACCGGCAGCAGGGGGCAGCCGTACAGCGCCTCGACGGGCTCGCGCTGGAGCATCTCGCCCGTGGGCCCATGCAGCACCCGGCCGTCGCCGAACACGAGCAGGGCCCGGTCGCAGTAGCGCGACACCCAGTACACGTCGTGCAACACCATGATCACCAGCCTGCCGGCGCGCCGCGCCTCACCCGCGAACAGGCGCAGCAGCGCCAGCTGGGAACGCAGGTCCAGGTGCTGCAGCGGCTCATCCAGGAGCAGGGCGTCGGCCTGCTGGGCCAGCACCATGGCCAGCCTCACCCGCTGGCGCTCGCCGCCCGACAGGGTGGCCATGGTGCGCTGCGCCAGATGGGCCACCCCGACCCGTTCCAGGGCTGCGCGCACGATGGGCTCGTCCTCCCCGCCGCCGGTCAGGCCGCGGCCGTGGGGAAAGCGCCCCAACCGCACCCAGTCCAGGGCCGTGCCCCAGAAGCCCTCGGCCTCGTCCTGGAGCAGGACGGAAAGTCGCCGGGCCCGCTGGCGCGCGGGCAGGTCCAGCACCGGCTCGCCGTCCAGGTGCACCGCCCCGCCCTCGGGTCGGCGCAGGCCCGCCAGCGCATGGAGCAGCGTGGTCTTGCCCGCACCGTTGGCGCCCAGGATGCCCCACATCTCGCCGGCCTGGAAGCGCACGTCCAAGCCCTGGCACAGGCGCCGCCCGGGCACTTCCAGGGTCAGGGCCCGCGCTTCCAGCATCACGGTCTCCGCGCCAGCAGCCACAGCAGCAGCGGCACGCCGATCAGGGCGGTGAACACGCCCACCGGCAGCTGCTGGGGCGCGGCCAGGGTGCGCGCCGCCAGGTCCGCGAAGGTGAGGAAGCCGCCCCCGGCCAGGGCGGCCGCGGGCAAGAGCCAGCGGTGGGCGGTGAGGCCGGCCAGCCGCAGGGCATGGGGCACGATCAGGCCGACGAAGCCCACCGGGCCCGCCTGGGCCACGGCCACCGCGGTGGCCAGCGAGGCCGTGAAGAACAGGGTGAGCTGCAGGGGCCGCACGGCCACGCCCAGGGCCCGGGCCTGCAGCTCGCCGGCCGACAGCACGTCCAGGGCGTGGGCCAGCGAGCCGGTCAAGACCAGGATGAGGGCGAGGGCCCCCCAGGCCAGGGCCGGCATGGTGGCATACCCCAGATCCCCCATCAGCCAGAACAGCATGCCCCGGCCGTCGGTGGGAGGCGCCAGGGCCAACAGCAGGCTCACTCCCGCGCCAAAGCCGGCGGACAGCACCACCCCGGTGAGCAGCAGGCGGAACAGGTTCCAGCTGCCGGCACCGGCCAGCACGAACACGGCCCCGGTGGCGCACAGCGCGCCCAGGAAGGCCGCCAGCTGCACCCCGGCCAGGGCGAAGCCCATGAGCAGGGCGCCCAGGGCCGCCAGGGCCGCGCCGCCGGCAATGCCCAGGACGTAGGGCTCGGCCAGGGGGTTGCGCATGAGCACCTGCAGCAGCACGCCGGACAGAGCGAGCAAGGCGCCGCAGGCGAAGGCGGCGGCCACCCGTGGCAGGCGCAGCGTCCACAGGATCTGCGCCGCCGTGCCGCCGTCGGGCTGAAGCAGGGCATGCAGGACGTCCACGGGGGCCAGGGGCACGCTGCCCCCCAGCAGGCCGGCGAGCCCGGCCAGCAGGGCGAGCCCCAAAAGGAGCAGGATCAGGGGGACGGGACGCTGCATGCCGGGCGCTCCTGGACGCGTCGCCGCTGCGCCCGCGCTAGCGCAGGCTGATCACTGGCCAGCCCCGCGCCCGCGCCACCCGCGCGAGTGCCTCGTCGGGGTCCACCGCCACCGGATGACTGACCCGCTCCAGCAGGAACAGGTCGTTGTGGCTGTCGCTGTAGAAATGGCTCGCCTCGACGCCCTCGAGGCTCAGGCCCCGCTGCGCCAGCCAATGGCTCAGGCGCGTCACCTTGCCCTCGCGGAAGCTGGGAATGCCCGCGACCCGGCCGGTGAAGGCCCCGTTCACCTCCTCGGGCTCGGTGGCGATCAGGTTGTCGATGCCGAACTCGCGGACGATGGGCTCGGTCACGAAGCGGTTGGTGGCGGTGATGACCACGCACAGATCCCCTGCGGCGCGGTGGCGGTCCACGAGGGCACGGGCCTTGTCGGTGATCATGGGCAGGATGCGCGTGGCCATGAATTCCCGGTGCCATTCGTCCAGCTGGGCGCGGGGATGGCGCGACAGGGGCTTGAGCTGGAAATCCAGGAAGGCGTGGATGTCCAGGGTGCCCGCCTTGTACTGCTCATAGAACGCCCGGTTCTTCGCTTCGTACACCTCCCGGTCCAGCACGCCCTTGGAGATCAGAAACTGGGCCCATTCGAAGTCGCTGTCGCCGGCAAGCAGGGTGTTGTCGAGGTCGAACAGAGCCAGACGCATGGGTGAGGGGGGCAGGCCGAAAGACCGGGCAGTATAGCGTAAAATCGGGTTTTGCCCCGAGGACGCTCCCATGAACATCCCGGATCAGCTGCTGCCCGCAACGTGGTATGGCATCGCCCACCTCCTGGCCTTCGCACTGCTGCTGTGGGCCGTGCGCCGCGCGCCCCTGGCGAGCCTGCGCGAGGCCTGGCGGCTCAATCTGCTGCTGGGGGCGAGCGTGGCCCTCATGGTGTTGTGGAGCATCAAGACGGGAGTCAAGCCGGGACTCAGCTTCCATGTGCTGGGGGCCACCGCCCTGACCCTCATGTTCGGCTGGCCGCTCGCCCTGCTGGCGCTGGCGCTGGTCATCCTCGGCACCACCCTGGCCGCCGGGGCGGACGCCCCCTGGCAGGCGCTGTCCATCAACTTTCTGGTCATGGCCGCCGTGCCGGTGGCGGTGAGCCAGACCATCTTCCGCTTCGTGGACCGGCATCTGCCGAACCATTTCATGATCTACGTGTTCCTGTGCGGCTTTTTCGGCGCCGCGCTGTCCATGGCCGCGACCGGACTGGCGGCGACCGCCGTGATGGCCCTGTCGGGCACCTATGCCCTCGACTACCTGAGAAGCCACTATCTGCCCTATTTCATCCTCATGGGCTGGTCGGAGGCGCTGCTCACGGGCATGGCGGTCACGCTCATGGCAGTGTACCGCCCCGCCTGGGTCTCCACCTTCGACGACACGCGCTACCTGCACGACCACCGGCAGGGATGAGGCCCGGCCGGGGTGGCCGCAGCGGCCATCCGCCAGGGGGATGCCCGGGGGATGCCGAGGATTCAGGCCGGCGCAGGCTCGGGCGCGGTGCGGCGACGGGGCAGGCGGGCCGCATCCCAGTGGGCCTGCGCCCACGCCCAGACCTCGGCCAGGCCCGCCCTCGCCAGTTCGGGGGGCGGAGCCTGGCCCAGGAAGGCCAAGGCCCGCACCAGCTCGGAGACGGCACGGGCCGGATCCAGGGGGCGCGCCAGCGTCTGCTTGGACAGCTTCTCGCCCAGGGGGTTGACCACCACCGGCAGGTGCAGATAGCGGGGCGTGGGCAGTCCCAGCAGACGCTGCAGATGGATCTGACGCGCGGTGGAGTCCAACAGGTCGGCGCCCCGCACCACGTCCGTGATGCCGCCTTCCGCGTCGTCCACCACGGTGGCGAGCTGGTAGGCGAACAGGCCATCCGCACGCTTGACGATGAAATCCCCCACTTCCGAGGCCAGCGCCACCTCGATGCGGCCCTGCAGCCGGTCGTCGAAGGCGATGTGGACGCCGTCGGTGCGCACCCGGTAAGCCCGGGCCGTCTTGCCGGGCGCCAGCCCGCCGCGGCAGGTGCCGGGATAGACCGCGCCGTCGCGGGCGCGCACGCTGGAGTCGGCGATCTCCCGGCGCGTGCAGCCGCAGCCATAGATGGCTCCTGCCCGCGCCAACGTCGCGAAGGCGGCGGCATAGGCCTCGCCGTGGGCGCTCTGGAAGCGCACCGGACCGTCCCATTCGAAGCCGAAGGCCTCCAGGGTGCGCAGGATGGCATCGGCGGCACCGGGCACCACCCGGGGCGCGTCCAGATCGTCGATGCGCACCTGCCATCGTCCGCCCTGGGTGCGCGCATCGAGATAGCTGCCCAGCGCCGTCACCAGGGAACCGAAATGGAGCGGCCCCGAAGGCGACGGCGCGAAACGGCCCCGGTAGGGCACAGGCGGGGGAACGTGGCTGGCAAGCTGGGTCATGGCCAGGAGCGGACTCGGGCTGGCAGGAGATTATTCTCCGCCCCGCGTCCACGGCGCAATCGGACCCTGGCCCGGCTCCGCTGCCGGCGCCGGGCCGCCCACCCAGAACATTTCCGCCTCCGGCAGGGCGATCGTGACCTCGGTCCGCTCCTGCCCGAGGCCGAAGCGGTGCAGGGTGCGCCAGGATGCGGTGAGCTCCACGCGCGGGCCGCCGGTGCAGGGCTCCACCTGCAGGAGGGCATCGGCGCCCAGGTCGATCAGCCGCGCCCGGCCCCGCACCACCCATTCCCCTGGGCGGGGCGGATGCGCGTCGTCGCGCAGGGCCACGTCCTCGGGGCGGATGCCGACATGGATGGCCATGCCCACCGGCGCCTCGCCCGGCAGCCGCACGCGCGCCCCCAGGCCGGGGACGTCGGCCTCGATTTGGCCTTCGCCAGTCGCCGTGACGGTGGCGGGAAAAAGATTCTTCAGGCCCAGGAAGTGGGCCACCGCCAGGCTGGCCGGGCGGCGGAAGACCGTGCGCTTGTCGCCGCTTTGTTCCTGTCGGCCGTCGATCAGCACGGTGATGTGATCGGCGAGGACGTACGCCTCGGTCAGATCGTGGGTGACGATCATGACGGTGAGGCCGCGCTCCCGCTGCAGATCCTTGAGCAACGCCCACAGCTCGCGGCGCAGGCTGGCATTCAGGGCGGTGAAGGGTTCGTCCAGCAGCACCAGCCGCGGGTTGGCGGCCAGCGCCCGCACCAGCGCCACCCGCTGGCGCTCGCCTCCGGACAGGGTGCCGATGCGCCGGTGGAGCAGTGCGCCGATGCCGGTGATCTCCGTGAGCCGGTCCAGCAGGGGCCGGTATTCCGTCTCGGCGATGCGCCGGGCGCGGGCGCTGTAGCTGAGGTTGTCCGCCACCGACAGATGGGGGAACAGGCCCAGGTGCTGGGGCACGTAGCCCAGATGCCGGCGCTCGACCGGAAGGCGGGTGATGTCCTGGCCCGCCAGCCGCACACGGCCCTCCACGACGGGCAGCGTGCCCAGCACGGCGGCCAGCAGGGTGCTCTTGCCGGAACCGGACGGACCCAGCACCGCGTGGCACTCGCCCGGCTCCACCGTCAGGGACACGCCGGCGAGGCGAAAGCCGCCTGCCCGCGCCCCCAGCGCCTCGATCTCAAGCATGGGCCGCCCTGCCCAGAATGCGCCGGGCCGCGAACAGGGCGGCAAGCCCTATGGCCACCAGGATCAGGATCAGCACCACCGTGCCCTTGATGTCGGCGGAGGACAAGCGCATGAAGATGGCGATGGGCAGGGTCTCGGTGCGCATGGCCATGGAGCCTGCCACCATCAGCGTCGCCCCGAACTCGCCCAGGGCCTTGGCCCAGGTGAGGATGAAGGCGGCCACCAGTCCGCGCCACGCCAGGGGCAGTGTGATGGTGAAGAAGGCGTGGCGCGGACTGGCCCCCAGGGTGCGCGCCACCGTCTCCAGCTCCACCGGCACCTGGTCGAAGGCCGCCTCGAGCATCCGCACGGCCACGCCCAGCACGGTGACGAACTGGGCGAGCACGATGCCGGCGAAGCCGAACACGAAGTAGGTGACGTTCTCCTGGATCCACTCGCCCACGGGGTTGTTGAAGAAGATCAGGATGATCGCCCCCAGCGCCGCCGGCGAAACGATGAGGGGCAGTTCCAGCACCGTCTCCGCCGCCTCGCGGCCGGGGAAACGGTGACGGGACAGGGCGTAGGCGGCGGGAATGGCCAACAGCAGGGCCGCCACCGTGGCCGCCGTCGCCGCCAGCAGCGACAGCCGCACGGAAAACAGGGTGCGCTCGGAAAAGAGCGTGCCAAGGAACACGCCGCCGTCGAAGAACCAGAACAGCGAAGCGATCAGCCCGCCATAGAGCGCGAGCACCGCCAGTGCCGCGCCGATGCTGGCGCGCATCCCTCTCATCGCGGCTTCGCCACCCGGGCCGGATCGACCGTGCCGCGCAGATCGATCCACTCGCCGGGCACGCGGTATTCGCCGCCCACGGGCCTGACGGCCCCGATCCATTTGAACGCGGCCTCGGCCGTGGTGAAGTAGTGGTGGCGCGCATAGATCGCCCGGCCCTCGGGGCCGGTGACAAAGTCGATGAACTGCTGGGCGAGTTTCGGGTTCTTGCTGAACCTGGAAATGGCGATGGGGATGTAACCGATGCGGGGGATTTGCTCCTTGGGCAGCGGTATCGTCTCGATGCGTTCCGGGTCCCAGTGCTGGAACACGCCCCAGCCGATCACGGCGTCGGCGAGCTTGAGCGAAACCGCGGTGGCGGTCTGCTCGCAGGAGCCGGTGTAATTGCGGATGTTCCCCTTGAGCCGTTCCCGTTCCTCCTCGGTCAGGGCCTTCTCGAAGATCTCCACGGCGTAGGCGCCCACGCACACTCCCTCGGGGTTGGCGATGGCCACGCGCAGGCCCGGCTTGAGCAGGTCCGAAAGCCCGCGGATGCCGTGGGGATTGCCCTTCTGCACGTTGATCGCGGGCACCACGTACACCACGATCCGCTCGGTGCGCGGCAGGACCAGGCCCTCCCGCTTGGCGAGCTCCATGTAGTCGGACGAGCCGGGAAAGTACAGGTCGCCCTGCCTGGAAAGCTTCATCTGGGACAGCACATGTCCCGAGCCGCCGAAGACCACGTCCACCTTCACGCCGGTCTTCTTCTCGAAGGCTCGCGCGGCCTCGGTGGTGGGCGGAACGCTGGCCGCGCCGGCGAAGACCAGCAGCGGCTCGGCCGCGTGGGCGGTCATGCCCCATAGGGCCATGGCCAGCGCCGACAGCCAACGCATCGTTTTCATGTGAACTCCTTGCCGTGGAATGTTTTGCACCACGCCGCCGCGGCAATCTCGCGAAGGCAGATGCCGCAGGCCCGATGGCCGCCCCCTCACGCAAGGCCCATGCGTGGCCGGGGTCGGCGCGCGCGGGCCGGCCCGCAGGGCGCTATATCCATTCTGCCATAACGCTCCCGGGCTTGCCCGCCTGCCCATGGCGCCGTGCCGTGGGAGCCACGGACGGCCCACGGGGCCTCAGCGCAGGCTTTCCAGGAAACCGGCCACGTGGGGCAGCCCCGCCTCGGCGGCACGCACCGCCGCGTGCAGCGTGCCGCGCAGCCCGGCGCCGCCGCCCAGGCGCAGCGTGCGGATGCGGCCCTCGCCGAGGGCGTGGGCGCAGGCCCAGTCGGGCAGCACCGTCACGCCCTGCCCCAGCGCCGCGAGCTCGATGAGCATGGCGGTGCTCTCCACCGTGCGCACCCGCGCCGGTTCTACCCCCGCCGGCCACAGGAAGCGGGAGAAGACGTCCAGCCGGCCCCGGGCCACGGGATAGACCAGCAGGGTCTCGCCGGCGAGATCGGCGGGCGCGACCCGCCGGCGCCTGCCCAGGGGATGGTCGGCGGCCGTCACCAGGCGCATTTCGTAGCTGAACAGCGGCGTCCACACCACGCCGGGCAGGTCGCGCCGGTCCGGCGACAGCACCAGGTCCAGCATGCCCTCCATGAGGCGTGGCAGCGGGTCCAGACTGGCCGAAAGCACCACGTCCAGCTCCACCGCCGGAAAGCGCTCGCGGTAAAGCCGCAGCCGTGGCAGCAGCCACTCCAGGCAGCTGTGGCACTCGCTGGCGATGTGCAGGCGCCCCGCCTGGCCCTGGGCCAGGGCATGCAGGCCCGCGACGGTCTCGTCCACCACGGGCAGAATCCGCCGTGCCAGCTCCAGCAGCCGGTCGCCGGCCTGCGTGAGACGGGGTGGGCGGGCGCTGCGGTCGAACAGCGGCAGGTCGAGGCGCGTTTCCAGTTCCCTGATCTGGTGCGAGAGGGCGGACTGGGTGAGGTGCAGCCGCTGCGCAGCCATGGTCAGGCTGCCGGCTTCGGCCAGCGCGAGCAGGGTCCGCAGATGGCGCAGCTCGATCATGAGGTTTCCTCATCCTGATGTGAAAAATTATCGATTGCTTTCATTCTACGGCGGGCCGAGACTGTGCGCTTTCTTTTTTCATCGATTCGAGGAGCGTGCCGATGACCCCGATCCACACCCTCGGGCTGCCCCGCATGGGCGCCCGGCGAGAACTGAAATGGGCCCTGGAAGCCTACTGGAAAGGCGAGCAGACGGCCGAGGAACTCGAGGCCGTGGCCCGCACGCTGCGGGCCGCCAACTGGGCGCGCCAGGCCGCGGCCGGCTGCCGCTACGTCGCGGTGGGGGATTTTTCCCTGTACGACCAGGTGCTGGACATGAGCGCACGGCTGGGCGTGGTGCCCGAGCGCTTCGGCTGGCCCGGCGGACAGGTGGATCTCGACACCTATTTCCGCATGGCCCGGGGCCGGGCCCCCACGGGGCGCCCCACCTTCGCCTGCGAGATGACCAAGTGGTTCGACACCAATTACCACTACATCGTCCCCGAGCTCACCCTCGGCCAGCGTTTCACCCTCGCGCGCGAGGACCTGTTCCAGCAGGTGGAAGAGGCGAAGGCCCTGGGCCACGCGCCCAAGGCGGTGCTGCTCGGCCCCCTGAGCTGGCTGTGGCTGGCCAAGGCCCAGGGCGCGTTCGACAAGCTGGAGCGGCTCGACGATCTCCTGCCCGTGTATGCCCAGATCCTCGCGCGCCTGGCGCGACAGGGTGTGGAGTGGGTCCAGCTGGACGAGCCCATCCTCGTCCTGGACCTGCCCCAAAGCTGGCGGAGCGCCTTCGAGCGCGCCTATCATCGGCTCCAGGGCACCGGTCCCCAGATCCTGGTCGCCACGTATTTCGGCGGCCTGGAGGACAACCTGATGACCGCGGTCAAGCTGCCGGTGGCGGGCCTGCACGTGGATGCCGTGAGCGCGCCGGACGAGCTCAACCGCGTCGCCGACTGGCTGCCTGCCACCAAAGTGCTGTCCGTGGGGTGCGTCGATGGGCGCAACGTGTGGCGCGCGGATCTCACCGCCGTCCTCGATCGCCTCGCGCCGCTTTACGACCGGCTCGCCGGGCGGCTTTGGCTCGCGCCCTCCTGCTCCCTGCTGCACCTGCCCCTGGATCTCGGGCTGGAGACCGAACTGGATCCGGAAATCCGCTCCTGGCTCGCCTTCGCCACCCAGAAGCTCGACGAACTCGCGGTGCTGGCACGCGCCCTGGACCAGGGCCGTGGAGCAGTGGCCGCGGAACTCGACGCGAACCGGGCGGCCATCGAGTCCCGCCGGAACTCCACGCGGGTGGTGAACCCGGCCGTGCGCGCGCGGCTTGCCCATATCCGGCCGGAAGACTGCCGGCGCGCCTCGCCCTATCCCCAGCGCGCGGCCGTGCAACGGGCCCGGCTGGCGCTTCCCCTGTTTCCCACCACCACCATCGGCTCGTTTCCCCAGACCGAGAGCATCCGCGCCGCCCGGCGCGACTTCAGGGCCAAACGCCTGAGCGAGGCGGAATACCAGGCCCGCATGCGCGAGGAGATCCGCCATGCCGTCGAGGTGCAGGAGCGCCTGGGCCTGGACGTGCTGGTCCACGGCGAGGCCGAACGCAACGACATGGTGGAATACTTCGGGGAGCAGCTGGACGGCTACGCCTTCACCGCCCACGGCTGGGTGCAGTCCTACGGCTCGCGCTGTGTGAAGCCGCCCATCATCTACGGCGACGTGGTCCGCCCCGCGCCCATGACCGTGGCCTGGAGCGTGTACGCCCAGTCC
>JBBINK010000029.1:0-391 GCA_037443925.1 Betaproteobacteria bacterium | reverse complement strand
AGGCATGTTGACCGGGCCGGTGACCATGCTCAAATGGGCCTTCGTCCGCGACGACCAGCCGTGGCGCGACACCGCCTTCCAGATCGCGCTGGCGCTCAGGGACGAAATCCAGGATCTGGAGGCCGCCGGCATCCCCATCATCCAGGTGGACGAGCCGGCCTTCCGCGAGGCGCTGCCGCTGCGTGCCCGGGCCCGCCAGGATTACCTGGCCTGGGCCGTGCAGGCCTTCCGGCTGGCCACTTCCGGCGTGAAGGACGCCACCCAGATCCACACCCACATGTGCTATTCGGAGTTCAACGACATCATCGAGGCCATCGCCGAGCTGGACGCCGACGTCATCACCATCGAAACGGCGCGCTCCAACATGGAGCTGTTGGAGGCCTTCGCGGAA
>JBBINK010000028.1:16293-18957 GCA_037443925.1 Betaproteobacteria bacterium | reverse complement strand
GAATATGAGGACAGGCTCGGAGATTTCAAGTATAAGATGGCCGGATCAATAGGATGCGGATGAACTAGGCGTCTCATGGCAGCGCCAGCGAAGAGGAGGGGTCAATGGGTCTGGTAACCAAGCTATTGCGTCAACCGCTGCAGATCCGAGCGAATCATTTGGAAGTGGAATGTACCTACGATGTCGTAACGGAGGCAGACGGAAAGAAATACCTCCAATTGGACACTTACGGCTCTAGAAAACGGGAGATGCCGGGCAAGAAGAGCCAGTCGATACGATTGAGCCCCGAAGCGATCGCCCAGCTAAAAAGAATTCTCGAGGAAGAGGGGCTGTAAGGTACGACCGCTGAGGCCAATGGGGGTCAGCAGTTAGGTCAATTAGGGCCAATAAGGGTCAGGGCTTTAATTTATAGCCACCGGCTATAAATTAAAGCCCTGACCCCGAACTCGCAACTGGAGCTAAGGTATGGCTAACACTACGGTCAACCTGACTGCCTGCAAGCTGCGCTTGCAGGTTCCCTCCGCGCTGCGCGCTCCGGCAGCAGGTTACCTTCAACGTTAGGCACAACACAAGAGGAGGCTGAGATGAGCGCACAAAGAATGATGTTTCTTACGCAAGCGCTTGTAATATTTGTGGGCATTTGGCTGACCGGATTTGAGAAGGCGAGTTGGATTTTCTATCTCATGGTGGTCGGGCTGTCGTTCGCGGGTCTCACCGGTATTTGTCCCAATCTGTCCATGTGGAAAAAATTGGGGTTCAAGGATGATTGCAGTTTGCCAAACCCACGCAAGTGAACCGCCCAGCGATTAACCGAACAAAGCATCGCGTTTGGGGTGCGCCAGCTTTCGTACCCGTTCCGGCACCTTTGCCTAACCCGGCGTTCGAGCGGGTGCCAACACTGGCCATCGCTTCGCCATTCTCATGGTCAGTGTTGGCACCCTCCGCGCTATCGGGCTCGGGCGCCGTTTAACTTGGGCGTTAGCCAACAACACGAAAGGGGAAACTAATATGGCTCATGAGGTAAGCGCAAAACTTCACACAAAAGTTGTCGCGCACAAGGATCTTGAGATCGAAGTTAAAACCGTCGCTGATGGCAAGCCATCAAAACTCGGCACGCTACTTATCAGCAAGGGGAATATCGAGTGGCTTCCCAAAGGCAACTCTGTGAACAAGAAACGCCTTACATGGATTGGATTTGCAGCACTGATCGAGGAGCACGGCAAGACCGTGAAAGCCAAGAAGTGATGTTGGCTAACAAACGTTTCGAGAGGGACGCTCCGCCGGCAAGCGGCGTTCGCGCCGCTGAGCTTCAACGTTAGGCCCTACATCCCATGCTCGGATTGGTTGTGCTTCTGCTAGCGATCACCATCCCTCTTGGCATCGTCATCCTTGCCGTCAAGGCTACTGAATCGGCGCGCACGCTTTTCGACCACCATCCCGTCGGTCGGCGTTTCTGCGCATTTGCATTCGGAGTGGCCGCCTTGTTGGCTGTGCTATGGGTGTTTCGCGGCATGGGGACTGAATACTTCTCTGCTATTGGCTTCTTCTTTGGTATGCCGGCAGCCGTAATTGCTGCGTTACTGGCAGCGGTCAGTCATCGTTTTCTCGTCGGCCGTTCCAAAGTCATTGCAACCAGTACCGGTATTGCCATAACGGTTTTTACGGCTCTTGCCACTTCATCACTCGTTGCCATTCTCTTCGCTCCAAGCTCTGCAAGGCCGTTTGTGGGTGCTTTCGGGGCTATCATCGTTTTGTCGCCGGGTGGCATTCTCGCTCTGCTTATTGGCGGCCTTACCGGTTTGCTACTCAGTTATCTTTCCAACCGCAAGCGACCTAACACGCCGCTCACCCCGGACGCGCCGACAAGCGGCGCGCCGCTGAGCTAGCACGTTAGCCCTTTAACTATGCTATCGACCAGACGCTTGTCTCAATTGCTCATAGCGTTGTCCGTTTGGGCGCTCGTCTCAGCACTATTGTCTTTGCTGATCGCCAAGGTCGTCTACTTCGCTGCGCCACCCTCCTTGCTTCCTAATCTTTCCAGCGACCTCAACAGTCTTCAAGATTTAGCCGCGCTAAAAAAAATCTGCGTTTTGTTAGTCGAAGGTGCGGCGGCTCAGAGGGAAGCTGGATGGTTGCTGGTTTCGTGGGGGCTCTGGTTCATTGCCAGTTGGTCAGTCATTATTGGTCTTACGGCAATAGTGCTGCATAGACGATTGGCCAATTCAGCGGCGACCGAAAGTTCTCCGGCAAATGAAAGCATTGTCGACTTGGCTCTCTCTGGAAAGCTCGAACTCTGGAAGGCGTTTTGGGGCATATATATTGTGCTTCCGTATGTGGCGGCTATCGTCATATTGGGTCCCCTTGCACTTCTAAAGTACTTAAACGTTCTTGGCCGAACTACAGCTGTCGAACTTGTGGTTGTTCCAGTCGCCACCTCGGCAGTCCTACTCATCTTTTACGGTTCTGCCGTTGTTGCGTGGCGCTGCTCGGCCAACACATCCCGTTCCGTTTGGCGTTACCTCGCCCGCATAGCCATAGTTCTTTACAGCGGCATCCCGCTTGCCAAGGCCGCTTTCTCGTTAAGCTACCTATGGAGTCATTTTCCTGGGCTCAAGGGCTAACCCAGCGCTCAACCTCGCTCCCTTCGGTCGCCGGAGGCTACGC
>JBBINK010000028.1:2197-16273 GCA_037443925.1 Betaproteobacteria bacterium | reverse complement strand
CGCAGCGCCGGCTAGCTCTACGCTATGCGTCCAGGGGAATGCGATGCTCACAAAAATTATCCTTCCTCCTCGCTTTTTCAGTACCGTCCTTTGGATCTGAAATTGAACTCGAGGGCACCCCAGAGGTAAAAGTGCATGCGGATTCAAATTGGAAGTGCAATTCTGATTAACCGGGAAGTGGGTCAGAATGCGTGAACATTTTGCCCCATCAACCGCCCGGTCGAAGTTGCCCAAGGAACGACACGCATCTGACCCAAAACGAACGATGCCCCATTGACGTCCTCCGCAAAGCCAGTCACCCCCAGCGCGAGATCGCCCGATTGCTCAACCGTCACCCCTCCACCATCAGCCGCGAACGTGCCCGCAACAGCGGGCAGCGCGGCTACCGGCCACGCCAGGCGCAGTACCTGAAACGCACCGCGCATGCGTTCGGCCGTTTGGGAAGAAGCCAAGACACGGCTTCGTTTTCAACACAGCCCCGAGCCGATCGCCGCGCATGTACCGGTCAGCCACGAGACGCTTTATCAGCGCATCAACGCCCACAAGCGCGCCGGCGGCGAGTTGTGGCGCAACCTCAGGTGCCCAAAACAGCGCCGCAAACGCTACGCCTCGGGCCGGAGCCTGCGGGGCCCCATCCCCGGCCGCAGACCCATAGCCTCGCGCCCGCAGGCCGTCGAGTCACGCCGCCGGGTCGGTCATGGGGAGGGCGACACCCTCATCGGCGCCGGCCAGACACGGGCCATCGTGAGTCTCACCGAGCGCAGGTCGGATTCCAGCCTGCTGGCCCACGTCCCCACAAGACCAGCGAGGTGGTCAGCCAGGCCCTCATCCGCCTGCTTGGACCCTTCAAGGCGCGGGTGCAGACGCTCACCTTCGACAACGGCTTGGAATGCGCCCGCCACGGCGAGATCGATCGGGCGCTCGAGTCCACGTCCTATTTCGCCGCCCCGTATGCTGCCTGGCAGCGGGGCACGAACGAGAACACCCATGGCCTCATCCGGCAGTACCTGCCAAGTTAAGGCCCTTTCACACCGTCACCGAGGAGGAGCTTGCCCTGATCATGGATCGCCTGAACCACCGCCCCAGAAAACGCCTGGGCTGGAAAACCCCGCATCAGGTTTTTATGCAATTATTTAGCCGTGTTGCGCTTCGTGGTTGAATCCGCGGATATTTCTAACTTGTCAGTGGCGGACATTGCTATACTGCTCCTACATTATCCGCGGGGGTAAGATCAAACTGGCCATTTGCCTTTCCATAGCTAAGGAGGATCTATGCGTTATCCCGTCCCTTTGGCGCTTGCTGTCCTGATATTGCCCGGGCTCGTGCAGGCCGGCGACTTGCCCAAGCGCAAGCCAGGCTTGTGGGAAATCAAGATAGTCTCCGATACTGGTCGCGGAGAGGAGCCGCTGGTGTCGCAGCATTGCATTGACGAGAAGACCGACCACCTGATGCCACAGCAAGCGCAAGGGATGATGAAGGCGGAATGCCGCAAGGAGACAGTGCGTAACGAGGGCGGGAAGACAATCGCAGAGTCGGTGTGCGTCTTCGGTGGTACGACCACAACGACGAAGGCCATATTCAGTGGCGATTTCTCGTCCAATTACCGGGGCGACATTCACTCTACTTATAGCCCTCCGATGATGGGCATGAAAGAAGCGCGCTCGACGCTCGAAGCCAAATGGCTCGGCGCCTGCAAGCCTGGCCTGAAACCCGGTGACGTGATCATGCCGGGCGGCGTTAAATTCAATATGTTTGATCTGGACGAGACGATGAGAAACAGGCCCAAACGATAAGGTAAGGGCGCCACCCGAGGTGGAATGCTTCCGGTGACAGCGGTCGCTGTTGGCGGCAATGCCTTCCCACATCCAGCAATTGCTGTGAAAGAGATACGAGGTCTTTAAGGTGTAGTCAAGGATAAATTCAACGACCTGGCTCCAATACCGCTGTTGACTACAAATTAAAGACCTGACCCCATCGCCTGACCCCAGCGCTCCCAGATGGTCCTTGAGCAAGCCTTGTCCATAATGACTCTTTTGTTGCCCTGGATAATATTCATCACAAATAACATGCTGTTCCAAGGAAAACATAAAACCATTGCAACATTGGCGAGCATAATGCTTGTCTATGGCGCGCTCCTCCTCCAGGCGCATCTGATTGAGGCCAGGCTGGAAAAGGAACTATATGCCTTTGACCTGAATGGTGACGGCGCATTCTCTGACGCGGAGATAACCCCCGACCAAGAAGCAGCCATGTCTTCAGTTGTTAATGACACCTGGCTTGCTATGGCGCCAATTACTGGCGCAATCTTTTCCATACTCTATTCGTTCGTTGTTTTAATTGTCGTTTCATTTGCTTCATGGATTTGGTCCACATGTCGTGGTAGTCGCACCTAAGATCGCACCAGACCCTATCCCCACCGCACCTTTATGAGGCCAACTGGGGTCCGCAACGAGGGGTTGTCATATCAGACCCGACCCAGGGTGCCGAGCAGCTGGTGGCGTGGCACTGAACTCCGGTTTGGCGGTTCCGGAACACGCTATCCGCGCTATCATGGCGTTTCCCGGTACCGCAGAGCATCCTCATGGCCACACCCCGCGTCGAGATCCGCTATTGCCCCAAATGCCGCTGGCTTTTGCGGGCTGCGTGGCTCGCCCAGGAGCTGCTTTCCACCTTCGAGGACGAGTTGGGTGAGGTGGCCCTGGTGCCCGCCGGCAACGGCTTGTTCCAGGTGTGGCTGGATGGCGAGCTGATCTTTTCCCGTGCCGAGGCCGGGCGTTTTCCCGAGGCCAAGGAGCTCAAGCAGCTGGTGCGCGACCGCATCGCCCCGGACAAGGATCTGGGGCACAGCGACCGCAAGTGAGCCTCAGGCGGCGGAGCGGCGCTCGACGTGCCCGTCGCCGGCCGCTGGCTGCAGGCGCGCGAGGATGCCGCCCAGGACTTCCACCTCGGCCTTGAGGGCCGCCTCGCTGGCGGCCAGTTCCCTGAGCCGCTCCTGCAGGTTGTCGATGTTGTCGTGGATCCGGCGGATGTTTTCGATACGCCGTTCGATGGCGATCTTGTAATCGGTGATCTGGGCGGTGAGGGGGCCGAGGGCGTTGCGCAGCCAGGCCTCGCTGTCGTGGCGCGCCCGCTCGAACAGGGCCCGGGCCTCGGCCGCGATGTTGAGGAAGAAGCGCCGGACCAGGAAGTGTTTCTCGGTCATGATGTTGATGGGGTCGCGGCAGAACGCCTCGGTGCGCCGGCCCAGCTCCAGGAAGGCTTCCTGGTAGCCGTCCAGGTCGAGCACCGGTGCCTCGCGCCGTTCCAGGCCGTGCTGGACGTGGAAACGCACGTAGGCGCTGTCCACCAGCCCCTTGATCTGACGGCCGTGCTTGTGGATGTGCTGGAACTGGGTCGCGGTGTGCCGGATCAGGGATTGCATGCCGCGCATGAGGCCGGCGGTGGTCCAGCTCCCCTTGATGGAGTCGTGGGCCTTCTGCAGGATGCCATCCAGGCGCTCGAGGCTCAGGTTGTTGACCAGGATGCGTCCCTGCTGGGTGATGACGGTGCGGGTGACGTTGAAGGCGCGAATGGTCTCTTCGTAGCGAAGCTTGTCCTCGTGGAGCTGGTTGAGCATCTTCTGGATGGCTTCGCGGTTCTTGCCCGACAGGGACGACAGCTCCTTCTGCTCGTGGCGCACGGCGGCCAGTTGCGCGCTCACGCTCTTGTAGGCGGCGAGCACCATGGCCCCGATCTCGCGCGTGACGGCCTTGCGCAGGATTTCCCGACGCAGGGGGATGATCTCCTGGGCGAGCATCCGCTCCAGGGCGGCGATGCCGCTGCGGGCCAGAAGCTCGCCGTCACCGCGGATCTTGGCGAGCAGCGCCTTCTGGGCCGATACGGCGAGCACGCTGGCCGGCGGCACGCCCAGCTGCACCGCGGTCGCCTGCCGCTGGCGCTCGATGCTGGCCTGGACCTTGTCCCACGGCTTGAGCTCATCCCACAGGGTGTCCACCTTGTTGAGCACCACGATGCTGTGGGCGGCGTGGGGTGCCACGTGTTTCTGCCAGATTTCCATGTCGGATCGGGTCACGCCGGTGTCGGTGGCGAGCAGGAACAACACCGCATGGGCAGCGGGGATCATGCTCAGGGTGAGCTCGGGCTCCGAGCCCAGGGCATTGAGCCCGGGCGTGTCGAGGATGGCCAGCCCGCTTTTGAGCAGCGGATGGGGATAGTTGATCAGGGCGTGGCGCCACTTGGGGATCTCCACCCGGTCACCGTCCCGCACCATGTCGGCCTGCATGGGGTCCTGGTCGTCCCACAGGCCCATGGTGCGGGCCTCCACCTGGGAAACCAGCTTGGTTTCCGTGAGGGTCTGCAACACCTCCACCATCTGTTCCGGTGAATTCAGGTCGAGCCGGCTGGTGACCCATTCCACCGGTTTCTTCTTCAGCTGACGGATGGTCTCGTCGCGGTAACGGGTCTCGATGGGCAACAGGCGCAGATAGGGCGGCTCGTTCGGGTCGTAGAACAGCTCGGTAGGGCACATGGTGGTGCGCCCCGCATCCGAGGGCAAAAGGCGCCGCTTGAAGTCGGGGAAGAACAGGGCGTTGATGAGTTCGGTCTTGCCCCGGGAGAACTCGGCGACGAAGGCCAGGGTGATGTGGTCGTGACGCAGGCTTTCCAGCAGGTCGTAGAGCTTGAGGGACTGCTGGGCTTCCACGTCGCCGCGCGCTTCCAGCCATTCCTGATAGGCGGTGATGGCCGCCATCAGGGACTCGCGCCAGCGCTGGTATTGGGCAACCTGTCGTTCCAGCAGGGTTTCGCTCATGTCTCGTCCAAGAGGGCCTCGGGTGCCTTCCGGCTGCCGATGATCTCCACGATCTTTTTCCGCCCGTGTTCCCCGGCCCTGACGCTGACCTGGCGCCGCGGCACGCCGAAGGCCTCGGCCAGGAACGCCACCAGCGCGGCGTTCGCCCTGTTCTCCAGCGCGGGGGCCGCGACCTGGATTTTCAGCGCCTCCCCATGCAATCCCGCCACCTGGGTCCGCTTGGCGTTGGGTTGGACCTGCAGGCTCAGCACCCAGGCATCCCGCGCCGCATCGCGCCGGTACCAGCCGGCGCTCATTCCAGGCCGCCCACTCCCAGGCCGGCGTGGATCACGCCCTTGGCGACCATCTCCAGCCAGGCCACCGGCAACATCAGCAGCAGCTGGCAGACGATCAGGATCACCATGGGCGACAGGTCCACGTTGGCGATGGGCGGCACGATCTTGCGCACCTGCCGGGTGAACGGACCGGACAGCGCGTTCAGCACACCCATGAAGGGGCTGAAGGGGTTCACCAGGCTCACCACGAACAGCATCACCTGCACCAGCATCAGCAGGTAGAGGCTCATGCGCAAAAGCTCCACCGCCGCCCACAGGCCGAAGCCCAGATACATGAGCGGCCCGCCCCGTCCGATGGGTACCCCCGCCAGCCCTTCCACCACCAGGAGCAGCAGCCACTGGATTCCCCACGCCGCCACCAGGGTGGCCCAGTCCAGCCCCCACAGGCCGGGGATCACCCGCCGCAGGGGCAGCACCACGAAATTGGTGAGCGTCACCACGAACGGCGTCAGCGGGTTGCCATGGGGAACCCGCAGCAGCTGCAGGTAGAACCGCAACAGCAGCACCGCCAGGAACGCGGTGACCACGGTGCTCAGCACGAAGATAACGGCTTGGATCAGCATGGGTTTAGCCCCGCCTCGGTTTTCATGACAAAGAAGTCATCCCGGTCCGGCGCCGCTCTCAGTCCCGCCCCAGCGCCTCGCCCAGCTCCCGGGAGCGCTCCACCGCCGCGGCCACGGCTTTGGCGACGATCGCCTTCAGCCCCGCTTGCGCCATGGTCTCGAGGGCGCGCTCGGTGGTGCCGCCCTTGGAGGTGACGCGCGCCCGCAGGATGCCCACATCCTCGCCCGATCCGGCCGCGAGCCGCACCGCTCCCGAGAAGGTGGCCAGGGCGAGCCGGCGCGCCTGGTCGGCGGGAAGCCCCTGGGCGATGGCCGCCTCGGCGAGCGCCTCCATGAAGTAGAAGACATAGGCCGGGCCGCTGCCCGAAACCGCGGTGATCACGTCCATTTCCTCCTCGGAGGCGACCCACACCACCTCGCCCGCGGCTTCCATCAGGCCGCCGGCGCGGCGCCGGTCCGCCTCGTCCACCTCCGGCAAGGCGTACAGGCCGGTGATGCCCGCCTGCACCAGGGCCGGCGTGTTGGGCATGGCCCGCACCAGCCGGCGCCGTCCGCCCAGCCAGCGGGACAGATCCCCGGTGCGGATGCCGGCGGCAATGGAGATCACCAGGGCATCGCCCAGCCTTGGCGCAAGGGTGGTGGCCACCTCCCGCATCTGCTGGGGTTTGACCGCCAGCACGACGACCTCGCTGGCCAGCGCCTCGGGGCTCGGCTCGGGATAGACGGCGACGCCATAGCGGGCATGCAGGGCCTGGGCCGTCGCGGCATTGGGTTCCACCACGCGAATGTCGTCCGCGGCAAGCCCCCGCCCCAGCAGGCCCCCGATCAGGGCGTTGGCCATGTTGCCGCCGCCGATGAAGGTGATGTTCATGTCTCCATCCTTTGCAGATTAGCCCGGGTACTGCCCGGGCAGGTGCTTCAGGTCCGCGTCCGCTCGCCGAAGATCGCGCTGCCCACCCGCACCAGGGTGGCGCCTTCCAGGATGGCCGCCTCCAGGTCCGCCGACATGCCCATGGACAGGGTATCCAGAGGCAGCCCCTGGGCGACGAGCCGCTCCTCGAGCTGGCGAAGCTCGCGGAAACGGGCGCGCTGGAGCGCGAAATCCTCCGTCGGTTCGGGGATGGCCATCAAGCCGCGCAGCCGCAGGCGGGGCAGCTGTGCCACCACCTGCGCCAGCGGCGGCACCGCCTCCGGCGCGACCCCGCTTTTCGTGGACTCGCCACTCAGGTTCACCTGGATACACACGTTGAGCGGCGGCAACCCCTCGGGCCGCTGCTCCGACAGGCGGCGCGCGATCTTCTCACGATCCACCCCGTGCACCCAGGCGAAGTGTTCCGCGATGGGCCGCGTCTTGTTGCTCTGGATGGGGCCGATGAAATGCCATTCGATGTCCAGGTCGGACAGCGCGGCCATTTTGTTCAGGGCTTCCTGGACGTAGCTCTCACCGAAGGCGCGCTGGCCGCAGGCATGGGCGGCGCGGATGGCTTCCGGTCCGAAGCCCTTTGAGACGGCGAGCAGAGTGATGCCGGCGGGATCCCGGCCACATTGGGCGGCAGCCCTGGCAATGCGGCTTTGCACGGCTTGCAATGCCTTTTCGATTGTAGTCATAATGGTCCGCCGGGCACTCAAGAAACGGCGAAAACGGCCGTACACATAGGCCGCGAGGCCATCGCGCCGCATCGCTTTTCGCGCATTCACCCGCCGAGGATTATAAATGGAAATCGCTGACCTGCTCGCCTTCACCGTCAAGAACAAGGCGTCCGACCTGCACCTTTCCGCGGGGCTGCCGCCCCTGATCCGGGTCAACGGTGACATCCGCCGCATCAACGTGGAGCCCCTGGACCACAAGGGCGTCCACAGCATGATCTACGACATCATGAACGATGCGCAGCGCAAGTTCTATGAGGAGAATCTCGAAGTCGATTTCTCCTTCGAGGTGCCCAACCTGGCCCGCTTCCGGGTCAATGCCTACGTGCAGCAGCGGGGCGCGGCGGCGGCGTTCCGGACCATTCCGTCCAAGGTGCTGACCCTCGAGCAGCTCAATGCGCCGGCCATCTTCAAGGACCTGTGCCGCCATCCCAATGGCATCGTGCTGGTGACCGGGCCCACCGGCTCCGGCAAGTCCACCACGCTGGCGGCCATGATCAACGAGATCAACGAGAGCGAGTACGGGCACATCCTCACCATCGAGGACCCGATCGAGTTCGTGCACGAATCCAAGAAATGCCTGATCAACCAGCGCGAGGTGGGCCCCCACACGCTGTCGTTCAACAATGCCCTGCGCTCCGCGCTGCGCGAGGATCCGGACGTGATCCTGGTGGGCGAGATGCGGGACCTGGAGACCATCCGGCTGGCGTTGACGGCGGCGGAAACCGGCCATCTGGTGTTCGGAACCCTGCACACCAGCTCCGCGCCCAAGACCGTGGACCGGATCATCGACGTGTTCCCCGCCGCCGAGAAGGACATGGTGCGCGCCATGCTGTCCGAATCGCTGCGCGCGGTGATCGCCCAGACGCTGCTCAAGACCAAGGACGGCAGCGGTCGGGTGGCGGCCCACGAGATCATGATCGGCACCCCCGCCATCCGCAACCTGATCCGCGAAAACAAGGTTGCCCAGATGTACTCCACCATCCAGACCGGCCAGAACGTGGGCATGCAGACCATGGAACAGTGCCTCGCCGATCTGGTACGGCGCAACATCGTGTCCGAGGCCGAGGCCCAGAAGGCCGCGCGCAAGGACGCCAAATTCTGAAACCCGGCGGCATCGGCCGCGGCAGTCTTCGAGGAGGCTCTCATGGAGCGCGAACAAGCCACCAAGTTCATGCACGATCTGCTCCGCCTGATGGTGAGCAAGAAGGCCTCGGACCTGTTCATCACGGCGGGTTTCCCGCCCGCCCTCAAGATCGATGGGCGGGTGACGCCCGTGTCCAACCAGACCCTCACGCCGCAGCACACGGTGGAGCTGGCCCGGGCCATCATGAACGACAAGCAGGCCTACGAGTTCGAATCCACCAAGGAGTGCAACTTCGCCATCTCGCCCCCCGACATCGGCCGGTTCCGGGTCAATGCCTTCGTGCAGCAGGGGCGCACCGGCCTGGTGCTGCGCACCATCAACTCGGTGATCCCCACCTTCGAGGAGCTGGGGCTGCCCGAAGTGCTCAAGGACATCGCCATGACCAAGCGCGGCCTGGTGATCTTCGTGGGGGGCACCGGCTCGGGCAAGTCCACCTCGCTGGCGGCCATGGTGGGTTACCGCAACGAGAACAGCCAGGGCCACATCATCACCATCGAGGACCCGATCGAATACGTGCACGACCACAAGAAGTGCATCGTCACCCAGCGCGAGGTGGGCGTGGACACCGATGACTGGTTCTCGGCCCTGAAAAACACCCTGCGCCAGGCGCCGGACGTGATCCTCATCGGTGAGATCCGCGACCGGGAAACCATGGAATACGCCATCCAGTTCGCGGAAACGGGCCATCTGTGCCTGTCCACCCTGCACGCCAACAGCGCCAACCAGGCCCTGGACCGCATCATCAACTTCTTCCCCGAGGAGCGGCGGGACCAGCTGCTGATGGACCTGTCCCTCAACCTCAAGGCCTTCGTCTCCCAGCGCCTGATTCCGCGACGGGAGGGCAAGGGCCGCGTGGCCGCGGTGGAGATCATGCTCAACTCGCCGCTCATCTCCGACCTGATCTTCAAGGGCCAGGTGCACGAGATCAAGGAAGTGATGGCCAAGTCGCGGGAGATCGGCATGCAGACCTTCGACCAGCACCTGTTCGAGCTGTACGAGGCGGGGCTCATCAGCTACGAGGATGCCCTGCGCAATGCCGATTCCCTCAACGACCTGCGCCTGCAGATCAAGCTGCACGGGCGCGAGGCGAAGGACCGCGACATCATGTCCGGCATCGATCACCTGGACATCCTGTGAGCGGGCGAAGCCTCGGCCCGGCGGGCCGGCCCGTCCTCACGCCTGCGGCGATGGCGTGAGCCTGGCCGGGCGATGGCTGCCCGCCACCAGCCGGATCTCGAACAGCCGGCACTCGAGAGGGCCGTTGTACAGCGGAATCTTCCGGGAAGGCTTGAGCCGCATCAGCTTGGGCAGGCGCGTGTCGGCCGTGAAGAAATACGCGGTCCAACCTGCGAAGCGCTGCTTGAGCACCGTCGCGAGTCGGGGATACAGCTCGGCCAGCGCCTCGAGATCCCCCATGCGTTCGCCATAGGGCGGGTTGGCCACCAATATCCCCTGCGGGGCGGGAGGCGTGATCTCCAGCACGTCGCGCCGTTCCAGGCTCACCACCTCGGCCAGGCCGGCTTCGGCGAAATTGCGCCGGGCATCCTCGATGGCCGCCCGCGCGCGGTCGCTGCCCCACAGGGGTAGCCGCTCGGGTGGCCGGCGCGCCGCCTGGGCTTCGCGCCGCAGCCGTGCCCAGAGCGCGGCGTCGAACTGCTTCAGCCGCTCGAATCCGAAGCTGCGGCCCAGGCCAGGCGCGATGTCCAGGGCCATCATCGCCGCCTCCATGAGGAAGGTGCCGCTGCCACACATGGGGTCCAGCAGGGGTATGCCGGGCCGCCAGCCGGCCAGACGCAGGATGCCCGCCGCCAGATTCTCGCGCAGCGGGGCTTCCCCCGCGGTTTTGCGCCAGCCCCGTTTGAACAGCGCCTCGCCCGAGGTATCCAGGTAGAGGGTGAACCGGTCGGCCTCCAGGAAGGCATGGATGCGCACGTCGGGGCTGGGCGTGGCCACGCTGGGACGGCTGCCGGTGTCCTCGCGGAAGCGGTCGCACAGGGCATCCTTGATGCGCAGCGTGATGAAATTGAGGCTCTTGAGCGGGCAGCGCCGGCCCACGGTGCTCACCGCGAAGGTGCGCGTCACGTCGAAATGGCGGGCCCAGTCCACGGCGTGGGCGGCACGGTAGATGTCGTCCTCGCTGCGGTAGGCGCCGGAACCGATGCGCCACAGCACGCGGCTGGCGATGCGGCTCCAGAGGTTGATGCGATAACACAGCGCCCAGTCGCCGGCGCAGCCCACGCCGCCTTCCGCCGGTTCGACGTGGCGTGCACCCAGCGCAGCCAGCTCCTCCGCCAGAGGCCCCTCGAGCCCCCGGGGACAGGGGGCGAAGAATCGTTCCACGCCCGCCATCAGAAGGGCTTCACCACCACCAGGATCACCACCGCGATCAGGATCAGCACCGGGAACTCATTGAACCAGCGATACCAGACATGGCTCCTGCGGTTGCGATCCCCCCGGAAATCCGCCAGCAATCTGCCGCACCACAGGTGGTAGCCGACGAGCACCGCCACCAGGGCCAGCTTGGCGTACAGCCAGCCGCCGGTGATGCCATAGCCCAGCCACAGCCACAGGCCCAGGATCACCGTCAGCACGCTGCCCGGCGTCATGATGCCGTAGTAAAGCTTGCGCTCCATGAGCTTGAAGCGTTCGATGGAGACGGCATCCGTGCTCATGGCGTGATAGACGAACAGCCGGGGCAGGTAGAATAGGCCCGCGAACCAGGTGACCATGAAGATGATGTGGAACGACTTGACCCAGAGCATGTCGGACTCCTGGCACCAAAAGACGGAATCATACCCAAGAACGCGCCATGGACCTCAAGGCCTTCCTCAAACGCCACAACGGCAAATGGGTGCCACTACTGCTGGTGGGACTCATCGCCTATCTCTGGTTCCGGCCCCCCGCCTGGGTGCAGCCGCTGTCGGGACGGCCCGCGCCCGTGGCCTATACCACCCTGGATGGCCGGCAGCACCGGCTCGAGGATCTGGCAGGCAAGGTGGTGCTGGTGAATTTCTGGGCCACCTGGTGCCCCTACTGCCGGCACGAAATGCCCGCCATGGAGCGCTTCTACCAGGACTACCGGGCGCGCGGCTTCGAGATCATCGCCTTCAGCGTGGACGACGACCCGGCCCAGGTCGCCGCCTTCCTCAGGCAGACGGGATACACCTTCCCGGTCGCCATGGCGGACGTGGCCACCCAGCAGGCCTTCGGCGGGGTGAGCCGCCTGCCCACCTCCTACGTGCTGGATGCGCGGGGCGAGCTGCGCCACAAGGTCCACGGCCAGGTCCACTACGGCAGGCTGAAGGATCTGGTCGAACCCCTGCTTTCCCGTTGAGCCGGCAAGGGCGGAAGGCAGGCCGTCCGTGATCGCCCTGGCGGCCCTGTTCGCCGCATCGTTCTTCTCCGCCACCCTGTTGCCCGGGCACTCCGAAGCGGCGCTGCTCGCCTATCTGCATGTCCATCCCGAGGGCCTGTCCGCCGCGCTGGCTGTGGCCACCCTCGGCAACACCCTGGGCGGCATGACCTCCTACCTCATCGGCCGCCTGGTTCCGGAAAAGCGGGAGGGCCGCGGGCTCGCCTGGGTGCGGCGGTACGGCAGCGCCTCGCTGCTTCTCGCATGGTTGCCGGTGGTGGGTGATGCGCTGCCGCTGGCGGCAGGCTGGCTGCGCCTCAATCCCTGGACCTGCGCGCTGTTCATGGCCCTGGGCAAGTTCGGCCGCTACGGGGCGGTGGGCCTCGCCGCCAGCCTGTGAGCGGTCGGGGCGGCCGGGGGCAGGTGGTAAAATGCGGTTTTGCCGGACCACACCCCATGACCGCCCGCCTGAGGGAAATCCCCTACAACTACACGTCCTTTTCCGACCGGGAAATCGTCATCCGTTTCCTCGGGGAGGAGATGTGGCAGGTGCTCGAAGCGCTGCGCGGCGAGCGCCGCACGGGCCGCTCCGCACGCATGCTGTTCGAGGTGCTGGGGGATCTCTGGGTGGTCTCCCGCAATCCCTATCTGCAGGACGACCTGCTGGGCAATGACCGGCGCCGGGCCGCCCTCATCGGCGCGTTGCGCCATCGCCTGAACGAAATCGAGAAGCGCCGCCAGGGCAACGAACAGGTGGCCCGGCTGCTCGCCGCCGCCAGCCAGGCGGTGGATGCCTTCGAGGCGGAATTCGAACACACGCGCCTATTGCGGGCGCGGATCCTGAAAACCCTCTCGCGCATCACCCGCCGCGACAACATCGCCTTCGACGGCATGAGCCGGGTGTCCCACGTCACCGACGCCACCGACTGGCGGGTCGAGTATCCCTTCGTGGTGCTCACGCCCGACAGCGAGGAGGAAATCGCGCCGCTGGTGCGCGCCCTGATCGACCTGGGTCTCACCATCATCCCCCGCGGCGGCGGCACCGGCTACACCGGCGGGGCCGTGCCCCTGACCAAGCTGTCGGCCGTGATCAACACGGAAAAGCTCGACACCCTGGGCCCGGTGGAGCACCGCCCGCTGCCCGGCGTGGACCGGCCGGTGCCCCAGATCCGCTGCGGCGCCGGCGTGGTGACGCGCCGGGTGATGGAGGCGGCGGAAGCCGCCGGGCTGGTGTTCGCGGTGGATCCCACCTCCGCCGACGCCTCCTGCATCGGCGGCAACGTGGCCATGAATGCCGGCGGCAAGAAGGCGGTGCTGTGGGGCACGGCCATCGACAACCTCGCCTCCTGGCGCATGGTCGATCCCGACGGCCGCTGGCTCACCGTGGAGCGCCTGGAACACAACCTGGGCAAGATCCACGAGGTGCCGGTCGCGCGCTTCCGCATCACCCGCTTCGCGCAGGACGGGCACACGGTGGAGAAGGAGGAGATCCTGGAGATCCCCGGCCACGCCTTTCGGCGCACGGGGCTGGGCAAGGACGTCACCGACAAGTTCCTGTCCGGCCTGCCCGGCGTCCAGAAGGAAGGCTGCGACGGCATCATCACCTCCGCGACCTTCATCCTGCACCGCATGCCTGCGCATACGCGCACCGTGTGCCTGGAATTCTTCGGCCAGGTCCACGAAGCCGTGCCCGCGATCGTGGAGATCAAGCGGTATCTCGATGCCCACCCCCAGGCGCGGCTGGCGGGGCTGGAGCACCTGGACGCGCGCTACGTGAAGGCCGTGGGCTACGCCACCAAGGCCAACCGCCTGCAGCGGCCCAACATGGTGCTGCTGGCCGACATCGTCTCCGACGACGAGAGCGCGGCGGGCGAGGCGGCCTCCCACATCGTCCGCCTGGCCAACGCCCGCGGCGGCGAGGGCTTCATCGCGACCAGCCCCGAGGCGCGGCGCAAGTTCTGGCTGGACCGCGCCCGCACCGCGGCCATCGCCGCCCACACCAACGCCTTCAAGATCAACGAGGACGTGGTGATCCCCCTGGAACGGCTGGCCGATTACAGCGACGGCATCGAGCGCATCAACATCGAGCTGTCCATCCGCAACAAGCTGGAGCTGCTGGATGCGCTGGAGGCCTTCTTCCGCGGGGAACTGCCCATGAGCCGGGACGAGGACGCCCTGGCCGACCCCGAGCTCACCGAGACGCGGCGGCTGCGCGCGCTGGA
>JBBINK010000028.1:1368-2187 GCA_037443925.1 Betaproteobacteria bacterium | reverse complement strand
GCCGACCGCCTGGCCGAGGTGCGCCGGCGCTGGCAGTGGCTGCTCAGCCATCTCGATGCCCCCGGCGCCGACTATGCCGCCACCTTCTCCGCTCCGCCGCTGGCTGCGAAGAGCGTGTTCGCGGCCCTGCAGGATCACAGCCTGCGCGTATCCTGGAAGCGGGAGGTGCGCGACCCCCTGCACGACCTGTTCACCGGCCGCGGCTACCGGCTGATTTTGGACCGCTGCGACGAAATCCACCGCCAGGTGCTCAAGCGCCGTGTGTTCGTGGCCCTGCACATGCACGCGGGCGATGGCAACGTGCACACCAACATCCCGGTGAACTCCGACGATTACGAGATGCTGGCCACCGCCAACCGCGCGGTGGAGCGGATCATGGCCCTGGCCACGTCCCTGGGCGGCGTCATCTCCGGCGAGCATGGCATCGGCATCACCAAGCTGGCCTTCCTGGACCCGGCGCAGATCGAGGCGTTCGCGGCCTACAAACGGAAGGTGGATCCCCACGGCCACTTCAACCAGGGCAAGCTGCTGCCGGGTGCGGATCTGGCCAATGCCTACACGCCCAGCTTCAACCTGCTCGAGGTGGAATCGCTGATCATGGAGCAGTCGGAAATCGGCCGCATCGCCGATTCCATCAAGGACTGCCTGCGCTGCGGCAAGTGCAAGCCGGTGTGCAATACCCACGTGCCCCGTGCCAACCTGCTCTACAGCCCGCGCAACAAGATCCTCGCCACCTCGCTTCTGATCGAGGCCTTCCTGTACGAGGAGCAGACCCGCCGGGGAGTTTCGCTGCGCCACTTCGACGAATTCAACGACGTG
>JBBINK010000028.1:0-1308 GCA_037443925.1 Betaproteobacteria bacterium | reverse complement strand
TTCGGCGATGTGTCCATCGCCATGCGCAACTTCCTGCGTCATCAGGGACAGAAGCGCTTCAACGCGGGCGCGTGGGCCTCCATGCTGTTCCTCAACGTCACCGATCCCGCCACCATCAAGCTGCTGCGCACGGGTCTGATCCAATGGGGCTACCGGGCGCAGCGCCTGGCCCACCGCATCGCGCGACGTCTGGGCGTGGTGGGGCGCAAGGACACCCCGCCCGCCACCGTGGGACGACCGGACGTCAAGACCCAGGTCATCCACTTCGTGAACAAGCCCATGCCGGGCGGGCTGCCCAAGAAGACGGCGCGCGCCCTGCTGGGCCTGGAAGATCCGGCCATCGTGCCGGTGATCCGCGACCCGGCGCGCGCCCAGGAAGAAGCGGAGGCCGTGTTCTACTTCCCCGGCTGCGGCTCAGAACGCCTGTTCTCCCAGGTGGGGCTCGCCACCCAGGCCATGCTCTGGCACGTGGGCGCCGTCACGGTGCTGCCCCCCGGCTATCTGTGCTGCGGCTATCCCCAGACCTCCGCCGGCCACGCCGACCGCGGTCAGGCCATCAGCACCCAGAACCAGGTGCTGTTCCACCGGGTGGCCAACACCCTCAACTACCTGGACATCCGCACGGTGATCGTCTCCTGCGGCACCTGCATGGATCAGCTGCTCAACTACCAGTTCGAAAAAATCTTTCCCGGCTGCCGCCTCTTGGACATCCACGAATACCTGATGGAGAAGGGCGTGCGGCTGGAGGGCATCCCCGGCCGGCACTATCTCTATCACGATCCCTGCCACACGCCCATGAAGACCCATGCGCCGGTCCAGGTCGCCCAGTCCCTGCTGGCGGCGGATGTCCGCCTTTCGGACCGCTGCTGCGGCGAGGCCGGGACGTTTGCCGTGACCCGCCCGGACATCGCCACCCAGGTGCGCTTCCGCAAGCAGGAAGAACTGGAGCGGGGACGGGACGCCATCCGGCGCGACGACCCCGCAGGCAGCGTCAAGGTGCTCACCGCCTGCCCGTCCTGCCTGCAGGGCCTGAGCCGCTATGGCGAGGAGACCGGGCTGGCGGCGGATTACATCGTGGTGGAACTGGCGCGGCACCTGCTCGGCGAGAACTGGATGCAGGACTACCTCGCCAAAGCCAGCGCCGGCGGCATCGAGCGCGTGCTGCTGTGAGCGGCTGTCCCCTCTGCGCCGGGCCGGGTGGCGAGCTTTTGTGGCAGGACGACCGCCTGCGGGTGGTCCGGGTGGACGAGCCGGGGCATCCCGCGTTTTGCCGGGTGATCTGGAACGGGCACGTGGCGGAGATGACGG
>JBBINK010000027.1:18286-19218 GCA_037443925.1 Betaproteobacteria bacterium | reverse complement strand
TGCCTCCTCGGCCGCCTGGCGCGCGCGCCGGGCGTCGTCGAGCTCGCGGGCGGCGGCTTCTTCACGGCGCCGCGCCTGTGCCAGGTCCTGCTCGGCCAACTGCAGCTGGCGCCGGGCTTCCGCCCTTTCCGCGCGCGCCGCCTCCAGCCGCATCTGCGCCTGCCGCGCCGCGGCCTCGGACAGCGGGCGTTCCGCCGCCAGCGCGGGCAGACAGACGGCGAGCAGCAACGCCAACACGGCACCTTCAACGCGCAGCGTAACCAAACCGGCCCTCCCAGCGTCCGTTCCGGTGGTCGATGTGCAGCCAGTCGGGCACGTAGGCATCCGCCCGCGCGAGGCTCAGGTCCTCGAGGGGCGGCGGCCCGTCCGCGACCTTCAGGCCACAGGCGCGGCTCACCACCGGCCGGAAGCGGACGAACAGACGCGCCGCCGCCGGGATGGCGTCCTCCTCGCCGGCAAAGGCACGAAAACGCACCGCCTTGCGGATCAGGCAGCTGAAGTACAGCTCCATCTCCGCCAGCAGCGGTCCTGGCGAGGCGGCCAACGCCGCTTCCGCCCGGCGTGTGAGCCGGATGGACACGGCCTTGCCGCCGATGTCGATGGTGTTCATGGCAGATCTCCCCGGCAGCCGCGAAAAATTATCCGCTTGTTCACGGTCCCGCTGTCAACGGGCGGAGGCGGCCAGCCGTTCTTGCCCTCAGTCCTGGCCAGGACCGAATCCGTTCCTCAATTTCGAACAAGGAGATCACCATGCGTAAACTGCTTTCGCTGCTCATCGCCACCATGGCCTTCGCCGCGACCGCCCACGCCATGAACCATCAGCGTGCCACGCCGGCCACACCGGCCACGCTCGCCACCCACGAGGCGGGCAAACCCGCCGAGCCGCCCAAGGCGACCCCGGCCACGCCTGCGGAACCCGCCAAGCCCGAGGC
>JBBINK010000027.1:13867-18258 GCA_037443925.1 Betaproteobacteria bacterium | reverse complement strand
AGCACGGCGACATGGGCAAGCACAAGGGCGCCGCAAAAGGCAAGAAGACCGGCCATAGCAAGTAAGCCGGTCCGGTCGGCGTCATGACCAGGGCGGGCCGATCAGCCCGCCTTTTTCATTGGGCCGGCGCGCCCACGCTTCCCAGCCAGAACGCCTGATCCATGCGCAGGAACTCGTCGTAGGGAATGTAGTGGGAGCCGTCGCAGGAGAAAGTCAGGCCCACGATTCCGTTGAACAGGTTCAGCGTACCCGAACGCAGGTAGAACATCTCGTCCATGAAACGCAGCGCCTTGAGTTGGTCCAGCACCGGCCGGATGGCCTCCTTCGGCACCGTCGCGCCCGGTGGGTAGGGCCGCCGCGGGTAGGCCAGGCAGCTGTCGGGCGAGATCAGCGCATCGATGTCCAGCAGCCGATAGCGATAGGGATCCTCGAACACCCAGACCACGGCGCGGCTGCTGGAGAAATGCAGAATCACGTGGAATACGCCATGGTCCGCCATCAGCTCTTCCACGATGCCGAGCACGGTGTCGATGTGACGGTCCATTTCGCTTTCGGTGCGCGTCTGATGGAACACCGTGCCGCGGATCGAAGGGTCGCCCTTGATCTGACGCCAGTAGCGCGGCTCCTCGTACAGCTGCCGGGTGAGGGGCAGGTCGTGCAGGAAGAAGTCCGCGCCCACGAAGCCGAGCACCAGCCCGGACGGCGCGCGCACCAGCTGGATGGCCGTCAGCGCCGGCCGCTTTTCCCGCAGGCTGATGTAGGCCTGGGACAGGCGAAAACCCGCCGCGGGTACCGCCTCGCGCAGGTAGGGACGTTCGGAACGGTCACGGCCGTAATCGGCCTCCACCACGCCTTCGTGCCCCACGTTGTCGCTGATCTGCACCCCATGCACGTCGATGGCGTAGAGATACTTGCAGTACGGGACCTCGCTCAGCATCTCGCGCAGGACCTCGTCCATGCGGCCGCGGTCCGGCCACACGCGGGCAATGGCCTGGGCCACCCGGCGCAGGGGCGTTTCCAGCAGCGCCTTCAGCTCGCGCCGTTGCTCGGCGATGCTCTGTTGCAGGGTTTCCTTGGGGGGCTGCATGCTGGGGAGTATAACGCCGCCCCGTTGCCGCAAGGTGAACGTGCCGCAAGGCAGGCCCCGCGGCAGGTTTCCTGCCGGTCCGCCCGCTGGCCGCGGAGACTCGGCCCCAGGGGCAGACCCCACGAGACGCCGGGCTGAATCAGGCGACGCTGCCGAAGCTCGTGTCGCGGGCGATGAAGGGCGGCTTCAGGCCGGCGATCCGGCAGCCTTGGGCGATGGGACCGCCGGGAAACAGCGCATACAGATGCCGCAGGCCGCCCTTGGCGTGGAAGGCCTCGTCCAGGGCGTCGTGGAGATCCCTCAGGTGGATGGGAATGCCGTCCGCCTCATGGCGCGCGTAATAGCTGCGCAGGGCCTGCACCACCTCCCAGTGCTCGTCCGTCAGCACCAGGCCCTCACGGGCGGCCGCCGCCTCGGCATCGGCGCGCGTCCACACGGCGGCCGCCACGCAGGCGTCGGGGTCGCGGGGAATGTCCGGCCCCGTGGAAGAACCGCTTGGGGAGCTCGTTTGCATGGCGTGACCCTCCTGCTCGACTGCATCCTTTTCCAGGCTAGGCCAGGGGAGAGCCCGATTCAAGGGCCGCCGGAAGCCGCCCCGCCTTCGTGCCAGAAGCGATAGACCACTTCCGCAGCCCGGGGCAGAGCCTCACACAGGTGGACGAAGGCGCGGGTGTCCTCGGGTTCCATGCGCGCCAGGCGGAAGATCACGTCGAGAGGGTCCCGAAGCATGGCCTGGGCTGCGGGCGTCCAGTGTTCCCGGAACAGGTTGGTTCCCGCAATGAAACCCTGGCACCACGGGCGGGGATCGATCAGCGGATCGACGCCCGCGGGCTTCCGCACGCGTTCCAGCACCAGCCGCAAACCCCCATGCCGTGACAGTCCAGCCTCGATGTCCCGATACAGCGCCAGCGCCAGGCCCAGCATTTCCTGCGCCTGTTCGCCGGTGTCGAACACCGGCTCGTCGAAGACCAACCGAATCCATTCATCGGGCGCCAATCCTTCCGGCCCGCACACGCCCGCGGTGAGAAAACCATGGGCCCGGGACACGCCCATGGCATCCGGCCCGCAGGCGCGGGAACGCAGAAAGGATTCCAGCCGCGCAAGGTCGGCAGCATCGAGGGGACGGGGCGGAACGGGCAGCATGCGCGGCAGATTGCGGCCGGGAGTGGGGCGGCGTCAAGTCAGTCGGGCCTGGGCAGGCCGGCGCAGGCCGCGGGTCGCGGTGCACCCGCTCGGGGCTGCCCTGCCATCAGCCCCGCCGTTCATAGGTGCCCATCAGCACCGCCTGCGCCAGCACGTGGCCGGCCATGGCCTGCTCCACCTCGCCCTTGCCGGCGTGCCCCAGGTCGGGCAGGACGGTGTCGAGGGCATAGAGCTTGAAGAAATAGCGGTGCCGCCCGATGGGGGGACAAGGGCCGCCATAGCGTGTGCGTCCGAAATCGTTGATGCCCGCCGCGGCTCCAGGCGGCAGCGCCGCGGCCTCGGGCAGCCCGGTCAGATGGGGTGACAGGTTGTAGAGCACCCAGTGCACCCAGGTCATGCGTGGGGCCCGGGGATCGGGGGCATCGGGATCGTCCACGATCAGCACGAGGCTACGCGTGCCGGCGGGCAGGTCACGCCAGGCCAGCGGCGGAGACACGTCCCGGCCATCGCAGGTATAGGTCGGGGGAATCGATCCGCCATGGACAAACGCGCTGGACGTGAGCAGCATGGATCCTCCTTTGACCGCGATTGGCCAGGCCGGCCCCGCTTTCCTGAACTCTAGACCATGGCAGAGCGCTTCGCCTCGCGGATGAGCGCACGCTTGGCGGCCGCCGTCAGGCGCTTGAGGGCCCGTTCCCGCGCAAGGGCCGCGCTGCGGCTCGCCACGGCTTCCTGATAGACGAGGCGGACGGGGGTGCGTCCCCGGGTGTACTTCGCGCCCCGCCCGGCATTGTGGGCGGCAAGCCGGGCGGACACGTCGGTGGAGATCCCCGTGTAGAGGGTGCCATCCGCGCATTCCACCATGTAGACAGACCAGCCCATGGCCCGCAGACTAGCACGAGGCGGTGCCCGTCAGGCTATACTCCCACCCGTCCTGGTTCCGGAGGCTTCCCCATGCACCCGCTCGCCCGTCTGCTGCCCCTGTGGCTGACCGCCGCGCTCGTCACCGCCTGCGTGGGCACCACTCCGATCCGCGACATCGTGGACCATCCCCGGGACTACGCGGGGCGGGAGGTCACCGTCCAGGGCGAGGTCAAGGGGGTGTTCTCCCTATTCGTCGTCAAGTACTTCACCCTCGACGATGGCACCGGCAGCATCACGGTCATCACCGAGCGGCCCCTGCCGAAAAAGGGCGAACGGATCCGGGTCCGCGGACGGGTGGAGGAAGCGTTCTCCCTAGGCGACCAGACCCTGACGCTGATCGTGGAAGACAAGCCGGCCGATGCCGCCCGCTGAAGCCGGATGCGCAGGCCGGCCGCGAGAGGGTAAAATCGCGCCTTTTCCAGAACCGATGCGAGAGACAGCGTGGCCGTCGATAATCCGGATACGCCCCTGATCGACATTTCCGATCTGCACTTCTCCTACGGCGAGCGGGCCATCCTCAAAGGCATCGACCTCAAGGTCCCCCGGGGCAAGGTCGTGGCCATCCTGGGCGCTTCCGGCTGTGGCAAGACCACCCTGCTGCGCCACCTGGGCGGCCAGCTCAAGCCTGCCCGGGGCGTGGTGAAGGTGGATGGCCAGGTGGTGCACGAGCTGGGCAACGACGAGCTCTACCGGCTGCGCCGGAAGATGGGCATGATGTTCCAGGCGGGCGGCCTGTTCTCGGACCTAACGGTGTTCGACAACATCGCCTTTCCCCTGCGCGAGCACACGGACCTGCCCGAATCCATGATCCGCGATCTGGTGCTCATGAAACTGGATGCGGTGGGACTGCGGGGCGCCCGCCATCTGTACCCCAGCGAGCTGTCCGGCGGCATGGCGCGGCGGGTGGCGCTGGCCCGGGCCATCGCCATGGATCCCGAGCTTCTGATCTACGACGAACCCTTCGCCGGGCTCGATCCCATCTCCCTCAACGTCATCGCCAACCTCATCCGCAAGCTCAACGACGCCTTGGGCATCACGTCCATCGTCGTCACCTACGACGTGAGCGAATCCATCAAGGTGGTGGACTACCTCTATCTGATCCTGGACGGCCGGATCGCCGCCTCGGGGCCCACGGAAGCGATGGTCAACTCGCCCGACCCCTTCGTCCAGCAGTTCCTGCACGCCAAGCCGGAAGGCCCGGTGCCCTTCCATTTCCCCGGACTGCCCTATACCGCCG
>JBBINK010000027.1:0-13857 GCA_037443925.1 Betaproteobacteria bacterium | reverse complement strand
TGGGTTTCGCGCAGTCCGCCTGAGCCGGGCCGGGAGCACGCCCAGCGTGCCCATCAGGCCGCCTCGCGGGAAATCGGCTTCGAGGGGGATAGCGGCAACCGGCTTCACCGGTACCTGCGCGGACGCGCAGGCCGTTCACGGGATCACGCGCGGGCTTTCCCGCTCCCCCGCACCAGCAGCACGGGTTTGCTGGCCACGCGCACGATGCCCTCGGCCACGCTGCCCAGCAGGAGGTGGGATAGCCCCCGTCGGCCGTGGGTGCCCGCCACGATCAGATCCGCGGGCCAGCTTTCGGCTGCCTGGACGATGGCTTCGGACAGCCTCTGGCCTGCCGTGGTGATCTCGATCAACTGGCTGTCGGCCTCCAGGCCGGCCGCCTTCACCCGCTCCACCCGCGCATCGAGCAGGGCCTTGCCGCCCTTGGCCATGGCGTCCCACAGTTCCTGGGGATTGATCCATTCGCCCTCCCAGTTCCAGGTGACTTCGTCCACCGCGTGCACGAGGCGCAACTGCGCCCCCAGCGCTCTGGCCAGGCCCATCGCTTCCTCCAGGGCCCGTTCCGAGGTCGGGCTGCCGTCGATGGCAACGAGTATGCGCTTGTACATACCCGGCTCCCTCAACGGGGGACGACACGGGCGGCTTCGCCGCTGCCTTCGATGCGCACCGCCATGCCATTGCGCAGACGGGCATCCACGGGCTGCACGATGGTGACGCTGCCGCCGGTGGTCATCTGCACCGTGATGCGCTGGGCGTCTTTTTTCTTCATCTTGCTTTCCACCGCGGTGCCGGCCGCGGCCCCGGCCGCCGCGCCGATGACGGTGGCGGCGGTCGTGCCCCGCCCTTCGCCGATCTGGGAGCCCAAAAGGCCGCCGGCGACCGCGCCCACGACCGTCCCGATGCCGAACTTGTAATCCTCGTCCACCTTGATCAGCTCGATGTGGGTGATCTTGCCATGGCGGTCCGCCTGCACGGCGCCGCCAGCCGCTGTCTCGCCGTATTTGGGGCCCCCGAACTGGGGCATTTCCGCGCAGCCGGCGGCGATTGCCGCGGCGGCCAGCCAGGCCATTGCCACATGCCGTTTCATCCGTTTCTCCTTCTGTCCGATGGCCGGCCGTGCCGGCCCGTTTCTCAATCTAGACGGCGGAAACCGGGGAGGCAAGCCGAGGCATTCAGGCAAACCGCTGTCCGTGCTCCCGTGTGGCGTGAAAGCCGACCTGGGGCCATTTCTCCATCAGCACGTTCAGGTTGTAGCGGTTGGTGGCGAGATAGACCGGATTGCCATCGACGTCGGTGGCCATGCGTGCGTATTGCTCGTTCTCGAAGCTGCGGCGGCTGGCCTCATCGGGGAAGGTGAGCCAGCGCGCAGTGTAGATGTCCGCCGGCTCGTACACCGCATCCACCCGGTATTCCGCCGCCAGCCGCGCGGCCACCACTTCGAACTGGAGCTGGCCGACGGCCCCCAGCAGGAGATCGCCGCCCGCGAGCGGCTGGAACACCTGGATCGCACCTTCCTCGCCCAGCTCCTGCAGGCCTTTCTGCAGTTGCTTGGATTTCATGGGATCCCGCGGCCGGGCGCGGCGGAACTGCTCGGGGGCGAAATAGGGAATGCCCTTGAAGCCCAGCACTTCGCCCTCGGTGAGCGTGTCCCCGATCTGGAGCTGGCCATGATTGTGGATGCCGATGATGTCGCCTGCGACGCCGTCGTCCTTGTGCACCCGCTCGTTGGCCATGAAGGTGAGCGCGTTGGCCAGCTTCATCTCGCGCCCGAGACGGATGTGCCGGACTTTCATGCCGGACTGGTAGCGCCCCGAGCAGATGCGGAAGAAGGCGATGCGGTCACGGTGCTTGGGATCCATGTTGGCCTGGATCTTGAAGACGAAGCCCGTGAACGCGGGTTCTGCCGGCTGCACCATGCGGCTGCCGGCGTCCCGCGGCTGGGGCGGTGGCGCCCATTCCACCAGGGCATGCAGGATTTCCTGGACACCGAAATTGTTGATGGCGGATCCGAAAAACACCGGCGTCTGCCTGCCCCCGAGGAATGCCCCGAGGTCGAAGGGCAGGCTCGCGCTGCGAATCAGCTCCACGTCCTCGCGCAACCTGGCCACCTCGTCAGGGAAGGCGGCGTCGAGGGCGGGGTTGTCGATTCCCTCGATGATCTGCCGGTCCGCGCTCAGCCGCTCCTCACCGGGCGCGAAGCGCATCAGGCGTTCCTGCAGCAGGTGGTACACGCCGCGGAAGGACTTGCCCATGCCGATGGGCCAGGTGATCGGCGCACAGTCGATCTTCAGCACCGATTCGATTTCCTCCAGCAACTCGACGGGCTCGCGCACCTCGCGGTCGAGCTTGTTGACGAAGGTGATGATGGGCGTATCGCGCAGGCGGCACACCTCCAGGAGCTTGATGGTCTGGGCTTCCACGCCCTTGGCGGCGTCGATCACCATCACCGCCGCATCCACCGCGGTGAGCACGCGGTAGGTGTCCTCGGAGAAATCCTCGTGTCCCGGCGTGTCCAGCAGATTGATCACGTGGCCGGCGTATTCGAACTGCATCACCGAGCTGGTCACGGAGATGCCGCGCTGCTTCTCCACCTCCATCCAGTCCGAGGTCGCATGGCGGCTGCTCTTCCTCGCCTTCACGGTGCCCGCCATCTGGATGGCGCCCCCGAACAGCAGGAGCTTTTCCGTGAGGGTGGTCTTGCCCGCGTCGGGATGGGAAATGATGGCGAAGGTGCGGCGTCGCGCCACTTCGGATTGCAGGTCGGAGGCGGATTCGGGGGCAGTCATCGCGTTCACCAAACAAAAACCGCCGGGCGGAGGGCTCGGCGGCTTGGGCGGGCATTATAGCAGGACGCGGCGCCTCACGTGCCCACCGCCAGCCCACCGCGGCCCTTGGCCCGGTACATGGCGGCATCCGCATGGCGCAACAGTTCGTCCACGCTCTGCCCGTGCTCGGGGAAACACGCCACCCCGATGCTGGCGCCTATCCGGATCGATTGTCCCTCGAGCTGGAACGCCCGCTCGAAGCAGTCCTCGATGCGCTGAATCAGCGCGGAAAGGGATGCGTCGCAGCGGGCGCCGGGCATGAGCACCACGAATTCATCCCCCGCATAGCGGCAGAGGGTGTCCGTCTCCCGCAGCGCACGCCGCACGCGGCAACCGACCTCCACCAGCAGACTATCCCCCGCAGCGTGACCGAAGCGGTCGTTCACCTCCTTGAAGCCGTCGAGGTCGAACAGGGCGACGGCGAAGCCATGGCCATGGCGCTGCCCCAGCGTCAGGGCCTGGCCCACCCGGTCCATCAGCAGCAGGCGGTTGGGCAAGCCCGTGAGCGCATCCCGGTGGGCGAGCTCCCACAGGCGCTGCTGCAGCTCTTCGGTTTCCGTGACGTCCTGCACCGTGCCCAGCATGCGCGCCGGGCGGCCGTCGGCATCCCGCTCCACCGCGCCCCGTTCCTCCATGTAACGCACGCTGCCATCGGGCATCCGGATGCGATGGACCACGTGATAGGGCTCATCGCCGGCCAGGGCCGCTTCCACGGCCCTCACCACCCGCTCCCGGTCGTCCGGATGCACCCGGGCCAGAAAGCCCTCGTAGGTGGGCGGCTCGCCCTGCGGATCCAGGCCGAACAGCCGGTAGATCTCCGGCGACCAGACCAGACGGCCGCTGTCCACCTCCCACTCCCAGTGTCCCATGTGGCCGATGCGCTGGGCCTCCAGGAGAAGGTCTGCGGTCCGCTGCAGGGCCTCGGTGCGCGCCTGCACCTCGCGCTCCAGATGAGCATTCAGGGTGCGCAGCTGGGCGGTAGTCTCGCCGTGGGCGGCCATCTCGTCCAAGAGACGCTGGCGGTCGCGCCGGCTGCGCTCCAGGACCAGCGCGGCAATGACCAGGCTCAGGATGCCCGCCATGAAACCCAGGCCGGCCAGCAGGGCCACGGTGCGCTCGTAACGGGCCTGAACCCGGTTTTTGGCCGCCTCCACCTTCGCGGTATAAAGGGCGCGCAGATCGTCCAGCCGGTCCAGCACGCCCTGTTGCCGGGGTACCGCCTCCGCCAGCCACAGACGCCGTGCCGCCTCCATCTGGCCCTGCTCATGGAGCTCGAGGATGCGATCCACGACGGCCGCCACCGCGATGTTGCCTGCCCGGGCAGCCTTGAGCAGCGCCTTTTCCCGGGGCTCGCTCGCGCCGCTCTCCAGCGCGCTGCGCGCCCGAATGAACCGGGTGGCCAGCTCGTGGATCTGCATGCGGTATTCGTCCTGCTTGAACGGGTCCGCTTCCATCAGGAGCATCTGCACCCGCATCAGCCGTTCCCGCACCCGGGCGCGCATGTCCTGGACCAGGGCGAGCCGGCGGTTTTCGTGATCGACGATTTCCTGCACCTCCGCCCGCAAAGCCTGAAGGCTGAGAATGGCCGTGGCCGTGACCACGCCGATCAGCACGAGCTCGGCGGCGAAGGCGGCCTTGAGCCAACGGGTGAAGGTCTGATGAGTGGAATCAGGCATGACGCATCTGCCGATTTTTTCTACCCGGCTTCCGATGGGATCGGGGGAGGCGCAAGCGACAGGCCCCTGCCCCGGTGGCAACAGGCCCGATCCGGCCCGACATTGCTCACCCGTGTTTCCACGGCTGGGGGCCGGGACGAATCGTCTCCCATCGCCAAGGGATAGCGGCAGCCGCGACGCCGGCTTTAGGCCTGGGTCAGCGGCCCCAAGCTTCCTGCGTCAGAACGGTTGTTGCCCGGCAGGCCCGCCCACAGCCGTGCCCGGACCTCGCGGGAAGTCGTGTACGGCCGCCGGCGGGCAGGCCCCGGTCTAGCCAGCGACGGCTCGGCAAGGCGGCCGGTCACTCGCGCGGCTTCGGCCGCAATGGCAGCGACGGGTGATGGCCGCGACTCAGCCCGCCGACGCATCCGGGGCCGACACCCCGGCGCGCACGAGGAAATCCCGCACGGCCTTGATGTGGTCCCGCGTCAGGACGCTGCTGTGGTGAGGATGATGCAGGAAACCTTCCGCGCCGTTGAGGACGACTTTGAAACGCGCGCCATGGGCAGGCTCGATCTTCGCGCCCAGATGCAGCAGCAGCGACTCCACCTCACGCCAATGGATGTTGCCGCTGGCCGGCCCCTCGAGCAGGGCGTGCAGGAGTTGTTCGTGCTTGTGACTCATCGCTGGCCTCCATTTCCAATACCATTGATTCAGTATAGGCCGACGGAACTCGCGGCTCCTGGGTAACGCATCGGAACGCCGCAATGGTCCACCCCCGAAGCAGGGCACCCGGGGACACCCTGCTCCAGGCGACGGGGGAAGGGAAGTGGGCCCGCTGGGACTCGAACCCAGGACCAAAGGATTATGAGTCCTCTGCTCTAACCGACTGAGCTACAGGCCCGCATAACGAAACTGGCCGGCAAGCCGGCCAGTCAGATGGAAACCCGCGCATTGTATGCGTTCGGGGCAGCCGGCGGCAATGTGTGGAATCGCATCTGCCGCGCCGGGCCGGTGCAGCCCCAAAAGGCAAACAGCGGGGCCGGCACGGCCGGCCCCGGTCTGCGGGCAACGTTCAGTCGTTGTCGAGGAAGCTGCGCAGACGCTCGGAGCGGCTCGGGTGGCGCAGCTTGCGCAGCGCCTTGGCCTCGATCTGGCGAATGCGCTCGCGGGTGACGTCGAACTGCTTGCCCACTTCCTCCAGCGTGTGGTCGGTGTTCATCTCGATGCCGAAGCGCATGCGCAGCACCTTGGCCTCACGGGGCGTGAGCGATTCCAGCACCTCCCGGGTGGCCTCGCGCAGGCTGGAATAGACGGCCGCATCGCCGGGCTGGAGTGTGGACACGTCCTCGATGAAGTCGCCCAGATGCGAATCCTCGTCGTCGCCGATGGGCGTCTCCATGGAGATGGGCTCCTTGGAAATCTTGAGGATCTTGCGGATCTTCTCCTCCGGCATGTCCATCTTCTTGGCCAGCAGCGCCGGGTCCGGTTCCTGCCCCGTCTCCTGCAGGATCTGGCGGCTGATCCGGTTCATCTTGTTGATGGTCTCGATCATGTGCACCGGGATGCGGATGGTGCGCGCCTGATCGGCGATGGAGCGCGTGATGGCCTGGCGGATCCACCAGGTGGCATAGGTCGAGAACTTGTAGCCACGCCGGTATTCGAACTTGTCCACCGCCTTCATCAGGCCGATGTTGCCCTCCTGGATGAGGTCCAGGAACTGCAGGCCACGGTTGGTGTATTTCTTGGCGATGGAGATCACCAGGCGCAGGTTGGCCTCGATCATCTCGCGCTTGGCGCGGCGCGCCTTGGCCTCGCCCGTGGACATCTGCCGGGAGATTTCCTTCAGGTCCTTGAGGGGGATGCCGACCTTCTGCTGGAGCGCGATGAGCTTGTCCTGGTAGTCCAGGATGTCGTGCTGGTAGCGGCCGAGCTGCTCCACGTAGGGCTTGCGCGCGCGCATTTCCTGGGCCAGCCAGTCGCGGTTCACCTCGTTGCCCGGGAAGGATTTGATGAAGTGGGCGCGCGGCATGCCGCATTTGTTGACGCAAATGTCCATGATGGCACGCTCGTGGGTGCGCACCTCCTCCACCAGCTTGCGCACGCTGTCGCACAGGTTCTCGATCTGCTTGGCGGTGAAGCGGATGCCCATCAGCTCGTTGGAAATCTGCTCCTGGAGCTTCTTGTAGTTCTTGCTCTCGGGGCCATGCTTCTCCAGGGCCTTGATCATCTTGTTGTACAGCTGGCGCATGACGGCGAAGCGCTCCAGGGCGTCGTTCTTGAGCTGGAGCAGGCTGGCGGACTGCACGGTGCCGGCGTCTTCGTCATCCTCGTCCACTTCGTCCGCGGCCATGGACTCCTCGTCGGCCTCGGCCATTTCCTCGCTGACCTCCTCGACCTCGTTGGGGTCGATCAGGCCGTCGATCAGCTCGTCGATGCGCATTTCGTCGCGCTCGACCTTCTCCGCCATGGCCAGGATCTCGGCGATGGTGGTGGGACAGGCGGAGATCGCCTGGATCATGTGCTTGAGGCCGTCCTCGATGCGCTTGGCGATCTCGATCTCGCCCTCACGGGTGAGCAGTTCCACCGAGCCCATCTCGCGCATGTACATGCGCACCGGGTCGGTCGTGCGGCCGAACTCGGAGTCCACGGTGGACAGCGCCTGTTCGGCTTCCTCCACCACGTCCTCGTCCGCCACGGCGGGGGTGTTCTCCGCCATCAGCAGCGTCTCGGCATCGGGGGCCTCGTCATAGACGTTGATCCCCATGTCGTTGATCATGGCCACGATGCCTTCGATCTGCTCCGCATCCAGCATGTCGTCCGGCAGGTGGTCGTTGATCTCGGCGTAGGTGAGGTAGCCGCGTTCCTTACCCAGGACGATCAGGTTCTTGAGACGCACCCGCCGATCGTCGAGCTCGTTGGATTTGGTGTCCTGCTTGTCGTGTTCGCTTGCCATGTCTGCCTGAGTTCCAGGTTAGGTTGTGACTGCGCCGAAAAACCGGGCATTATATCCCGTTTGCGGGCCGCTGCCCACAGGGCTTAGGTGGGGCGGCCTGCCGCAAGTTCCCGCACCAGAAGCTGTTTTTGCTCCGGGGTCAGGCCCTGGGTACGGTCCAGGGCGAGCAGCCGGTCGATGCGACGGCGCCGCGCCGCCTCGCGCACGCGGGCGAGGGCATCGGCGAATTCCCGTTCCAGGTCGAAGCTCTCGTCCCACAACAGCGACTCCGCGAGCGCCTGTTCCAGCACCGCGCTCCATTCCGACTCCCGGAACGCCTCCACCAGCTGGGCGCCGGTATCCACATGGGGATGCTCGGCCAGATAGGCAAGTAGCACGCCCACCAGCCGGCCTTCGCCGTCCTCGGCGTCGTCCGCGTCCCAGGCGACGCCGCGTCCCAGCGTCGGCCGTGCCATCAGCAGGCGCAGCAGCTGGCGGTTGCGCGAGGGTGCCTTGCGCACCGGCGGCGCCGCCCTGCCGGCCGGCCCGCGAGCGGGCTTGGCGCCTTCCCGTGGCGCGGACGGCAGCAGCCCGGCCAGCTCGTCCGGGTCGAGACCGGCGAGTTCCGCCAGGCGTTTGCGCAGCAGCAGCCCCAGGGTCGGGGCGGACACCTGCTGGATGAGGGGCCTGGCTTCCTGCACGAGCCGCGCCCTGCCCTCCTCCGTCTGGACGTCGCAACGGGCGGTGAGCTCCCGGAACAGGAATTGGCTCAGGGGCACCGCCCGTTCCAGCTCCGCCTCGAAGGCGGCCCGGCCGTGGGCGCGCACGAAGCTGTCCGGATCCTCCCCCTCGGGCAGGAAAAGAAAGGACAGGGCCGCGCCGTCGGTGAGCGCCGGCAGGCTGTTCTCCAGCGCACGCCAGGCTGCGCGCCGGCCGGCTTGGTCGCCGTCGAAGCAATAGACGATGCGGTCTGCCAGTCGCAAGAGCTGCTGGACATGGAAGGGCGTGGTGGCCGTGCCCAGGGTCGCCACGGCATAGCCAATGCCGTGCTGGGCCAGGGCCACCACGTCCATGTAGCCCTCCACCACGAGCACCCGGCGCGCTTCCCGGATCGCCCTGCGGGCCTGGGCCAGGCCGTACAGCTCGCGCCCCTTCTGGAACAGCGGCGTTTCGGGGGAGTTGAGATACTTCGGCTCCCCCTGCTCCAGCACGCGCCCGCCGAAGCCGATGACGTTGCCGCGCGCATCCAGAATGGGAAACAGGATCCGGTCGCGGAAGCGGTCGTAGCGTCGCCCGCCTTCGCCATCGATCACCAGCCCGGCCTCGGCCAGCAGCGACGAGGTGCCATAGTCGGGGAACACCGCTTCCAGGTTCTGCCAGCCTTCGGGCGCATAGCCGATGCCAAAACGCGCCGCGATTTCCCCGGACAGGCCCCGGCGCTTCAGGTAGGCGATGGCCCGTGGCGACTGTTTCAGCTGCTGGCGGTAATAGCGCAGCGCCTGCTGCAGCACCCCGTGCAGGGCGGCGAAGCGCGACACGCTGCCGGCCGGGGCCGCGGTCCCGGAGCCGTGCTCCCTCGGCACGGTGAGGCCGAGGCTGGCGGCCAGCTCCTCCACGGCCTCCACGAAGCCGATGCCCTTGTAGTCCATGAGGAAGCCGATGGCCGTGCCGTGGGCGCCGCAGCCGAAGCAGTGGTAGAACTGTTTGGTGGGGCTGACGGTGAAGGACGGGGTTTTTTCCTGATGGAAGGGGCAGCAGGCCGCGTAGTTCGCCCCCGCCTTCTTCAGGGGCACGTGGCGTCCCACCAGCTCGACGATGTCGATGCGGTGGAGCAGGTCCTGGATGAAGGATTGGGGAATCATGCCGCCCTGGAAGCGGGTGCCGGCCCGCCTGGAGAGGGCCGGCTCACTGGCCGGAAAGCCGGGCCTTGACCCGCGCGGAGACCTGGCCGAGGTCGGCGCGTCCGGCAAGCCGCGGCCGCAGGAGATTCATCACCTTGCCCATGTCGGACAGGGCCTTGGCGCCCGCCTCGGCGATGGCCTGGTCGATCATCGCCTCCACCTCCGCCTCCGAAAGCGGCTGGGGCAGATAGGCGGAAAGCACCTGGATTTCGAAGTTCTCCGCGTCCACCAGGTCCTGACGCCCACCTTTCTGGTACTGGGCGATGGACTCCCGGCGCTGCTTGATCATCTTCTCCAGAACTGCCAGCACCTGGGCGTCGGTGAGCTGGGTGCGCTCGTCCACCTCCCGCTGCTGGATCGCGGCCAGCAGCAGACGCAGGGTGGAAAGCCGGGCGCTGTCCTTGGCGCGCAGGGCCTGTTTCATGTCTTCGGTGATGCGTTCCTTGAGCGTCATGGAAAGAGCTGGTCGATGAGCTAAGCGATTGATGAATCACGGCATTCGCCGCCATGGGCGGCCGTGGGGCGGCCTCGGGAATGGCTTTGAATGGTAGCATCCGACCCGCTTTTTTCAAATGCGGATTCAAGGATGGCCGAAGCCGGCCGCTATCAGAGCATTGATCCGTCCCCGTGGATCGATCCACGACGACTCCTTGGCTCATGGCGCGATTCCCTCTGTCCGGACTGCGGCTGAAACTGGTGGCGATCACCCTTGCCGGGGTGCTGACCGCCTTCGCCGTGGTGGGCGCGTTTCGGGTGCACGGGGAGAAACAGCGCGTGGTGGCCGAGATGGAACGCTCGGGTAAAGAACGCACCGCCCTGATCGCGGAAGCCGTGGCCAACCTGGTGGTGGGCTATGACTATTCCAACCTGGAATCCCTGGCGGAACGCATCATCCAGGAAGAGGACGTGCAGGCCGTGGTGATCCGCAACCGCACCGGCAAGGCCATGGTGAGCCGCGCAAGACCCAGCCTGCCCGGCCAGGCCGTGCTGACCTTCGAGGCGCCGGTGATGTTCAACGGCCACCCCGTGGGCAGGGTGGAATTCACCCTGTCCCTGGCGCGGATGGAAGCCCAGATCGCCAAGGTATATCGCGAGGTGCTGCTGGAACAGTCCTTCTTCGCCCTGTTCCTGGGGCTGCTCATCTATCTGGGCACCTCCCTTTTCATCGTGCGGCCCATTGGCCGCCTCACCCGGTACATGAAGACCATCCTGGAAACCCCCGACGGCACGGTCATCGCGCCGCTGGAGGCCCACGACCGGGACGAGCTGGGCGAGCTCGCGCGCATCTTCAACGAACTGCAGGCCAAGGTGCGCGAGGCCCGCGAGCGTCTGCAGCAGAAGATCGATCTGGCGGGCACGGCGCTGATGGCCACCAACGAACAGCTCCAGGCGCGCACCCAGGAACTGGAGTCCCGCAGCCGTGAGCTGGAGAAGGCTCTGGCCCTGGTGGAGAGACTCGCGGTCACCGACAGCCTCACCGAGCTGCGCAACCGCCGCTATTTCGACGACGCCCTCGCGGCCGCCTTCGCCCGCGCCCAGCGTTTCGACGAGCCCCTCTGCCTCGTCCTCGCCGACGTGGACCATTTCAAGCGCATCAACGACACCTTCGGCCACGCGGCGGGCGATGCCGTGCTGCAGGCACTGGCCGGCGCCTTCCGCAACCGCACCCGCGACACCGACGTGGTGGCGCGGCTGGGCGGGGATGAGTTCGCCTTCCTGCTGTACCGCACCGGTCCCGAGGAAGGCCGGCTGTTCGCCGAGGATCTGCTGGCGCGGGCCGCCGCCCTGCGCTTCCGATTCGACGGGCAGGAGGTCGCCGTGAGCCTTTCCATCGGCCTGACCTGCAGCTCGGGTTGGGCCCACAGCGTGGAAGCCCTGTACGGAGGCGCCGACGAGGCCCTGTACGAGGCCAAGCGCCGCGGACGCGGGCAGGCCGTGACCTACCCGTTCCGGGACGATGAGCAGATTCCGCCTTTGCTGAAGGAGAAGCGATGAATCGTTCGTTCCCCCGCTGGGTGCTCGTCCTGATGCTGGTCATGGCGAGCGGTCCTGCCCTGGCGAACCCGCCCGAGGAACTCCACCTGGGTTCGGTGGCCATGGACGTGCCTGCGGAAATGGTGCGCCGGCTCACCCCGCTGACGGACTATCTCAGCCGCAAGACCGGCCTGCGGATCAGCTTCCGGGCCTCGCCCAATCTGGGCTCGGCGGTGAACGATCTGGGCAGGGATTTCACCCAGATCGCCTATCTCACGCCCGTGGCCTATCTGGAAGCGAGGGAGAAATACAAGGCCCGCCCTCTGGTCGCACCGCTCACCCACGGCAAGTCCACCTTCCATCTGGTGATCGCGGTGCGCAGGGACAGCCCCTACGTCCAGCCGAAGGATCTGCGCGGCAAGCGTTTCGCCTTCGGTGACCCCCAGGCCCTGCTGCAGCGGGCGGTGGTGGTCGGTAGTGGAATCCGTCTGGAGGAGCTGGGCGGCTACGAGTTCCTGCGCCACTACGACAACATCGCCAAGGCCGTCCTCAATGGCGATTTCGAGGCGGGCATCCTCAAGGACACCCTCTTCGAGGAATTCGCGCCCCGGGGCCTGCGCCAGATCTACGTCTCCCCGCCCCTGCCCGGCTATCTGTTCGCCGTGAGCGAGCGTGTGCCCGCCGCCACCGTGGCCAAGCTCGAGGCCGCGCTGCTGGAACTCAAGGCCAGCAACCCCGAACACCGGCTCATCCTGCAGGCGCTGGACAAGGGTTATGACGGCTTCGTCCGGGTGGAGGACCGGGACTACGACCTGATCCGGACCCTCATCGCCCCGTTCCAGACGGCGCGCCCCTGAGCGCCCGCACAAAAAAAGAAGCCGGGCGCATGCCCGGCTCGTGCCATCCGTCCCGTGCCGCGCCCATGGGGGGCGCCGTGGGGCGAAAGTCCCGATCAGTACAGCTTCGGCGGCAGCATCTGGCTGCGCAGCCGCTTGTAGTGCCGCTTGATGGCCGCTGCCATCTTGCGCTTGCGCTCGGCCGTGGGCTTCTCGTAATACTCGCGCGCGCGCAGTTCGGTCAAAAGCCCGCTCTTCTCGATGGTGCGCTTGAAACGGCGCAGGGCCACGTCAAAGGGCTCGTTCTCTTTCACTCGTACGACAGGCATTCACACCACCTCGGTTGGGGATTCGGTAAAAATCGCAATGCTAACAACAAATTCCGGGCAAGACAAGGCTGGCGCCGGGATTGGGATACAATGCGCCCCCATGCGCGTGCTGGGCATCGAGACCTCCTGCGACGAAACCGGACTGGCCGTCTATGACACGGAACGGGGCCTGCTCGCCCACGCCCTCCACTCCCAGGTGCGCATGCACGAGGAATACGGCGGGGTGGTGCCGGAGCTCGCCTCGCGGGATCACATCCGGCGGGTGCTGCCCCTCGCCCGGCAGGTGCTCGAGACCGCCGCGACCGACCTCCATGAGCTCGACGCCATCGCCTACACCGAAGGCCCGGGCCTGGCGGGGGCGCTGCTGGTGGGCGCATCCATCGCCTGCGGCCTGGGGCTCGCGCTGGATCGGCCCGTGGTGGGCGTGCACCATCTGGAAGGCCATCTGCTCGCGCCCCTCTTGGAGCCCGAGCCGCCGCCGTTTCCCTTCGTGGCGCTGCTGGTCTCGGGCGGGCACACTCAGCTCATGGCCGTGGAGGACATCGGCCGCTATCGCCTGCTGGGCGAGACGCTCGACGACGCGGCGGGGGAGGCCTTCGACAAGAGCGCCAAGCTGTTGGGGTTGGGCTATCCCGGCGGCCCGGCCCTGGCGCGGCTGGCCGCCGAAGGCCGTCCGGGGCGCTTCCGCCTGCCCCGCCCCATGCTGTCGAGCGGCGATCTGGATTTCAGCTTCAGCGGCCTGAAGACCGCGGTGCTCAAGGCCTGCCGGGAGCACGTGCTGGACCACCCGACCCGCGCCGACCTGGCCGCCGAAGTGCAGGAGGCGATCGCCGAAGTGCTGACCGCCAAGGCGATGGCCGCCCTGCAGCAGACGGGCATGAGGCGGCTGGTGGTCGCCGGCGGCGTGGGCGCGAACCGCAGGCTGAGGGAGCTGATCGCGGCGGCCGCGGGCCAAGGCGTCCGTGTCCATTACCCGCGGCTGGAATTCTGCACCGACAACGGCGCGATGATCGCCTTCGCCGGCGCCATGCGCCTGGCCGAAGCGCGGCGCGACTACGGCTTCGGCGTGCGCCCGCGCTGGGATCTGGCTTCGCTGCGGCCGCCCCGCTGAAGGGCGGTCAGGGCGCGCCGTGCAGGCGCTTCACCCATTCGATCAGGGTGCCGCTGCCGCTGAGTCTGGCCAGCTCGTCGGGGTAGAACAGGACGGCGTAGAGCGCAAGCAGCAACAGCACCCACAGCAGGTGGCCGAACAGGTTTTCCGGCTTGAGCACCCCCCAGTAGCGCAGGGTGAGGAACATGAGATCCTTGCGGTGCTCGGCCATCTGGCGGTAGCGCCGGAACCACGCCACGACCACGTACACGCCGTAGCCGCCCGCCAGGGCCACGAACACGGCGCGGAACACGC
>JBBINK010000026.1:10109-19458 GCA_037443925.1 Betaproteobacteria bacterium | reverse complement strand
CATCCGGCCTCGATCTGGGTGATCTTCATCTCCAGCATCTGGCCCATGATCCTCAACACCGCGGCGGGCGTGCGCCAGGTGCCCCAGGATTACCTCAACGTGGCGCGCGTGCTGGCGCTGTCGGAATTGCAGACGGTCACCAAGATCCTGCTGCCGGCCATGCTGCCCTCCATCCTCACCGGCGTGCGCCTGGCCGTGGGCGTGGCCTGGCTGGTGATCGTGGCCGCGGAAATGCTCACCGGTGGCGTGGGCATCGGCTTCTGGGTGTGGGACGAGTGGAACAACCTGAACGTGGAACACATCCTGATCGCCATTTTCGTAGTGGGCCTGGTGGGGCTGCTGCTGGAGCAGATGCTCATCCTCGCCGCCCGCCGTTTCAGCCCCGACCAATGAGGAGCCCCGCCATGAACGAACACGTCAAGCTCGACCGCATCTCGGTCACCTTCGACACCAACCGGGGACGCTTCGTGGCCCTGGAGAACGTCAGCCTCGCCATCGCGCGTGGCGAATTCGTCAGCCTGATCGGCCACTCGGGGTGCGGCAAGTCCACGCTGCTCAACGTGATCGCCGGCCTGGTCACCCCCGCGACGGGTGCCGCGCTGTGCGGCGGGCGGGAGATTCCCGGACCGGGCCCGGACCGCGCCGTGGTGTTCCAGAACCATTCGCTGCTGCCCTGGCTCACCTGCTTCGGCAACGTCCATCTGGCAGTGAGCAAGGTGTTCGGCGCGAAGGAAAGCAAGGCCCGGCTCAAGGAGCGCACCGACGCCGCGCTGGCGCTGGTGGGCCTGTCCCACGCCCGGGACAAGTATCCCCACGAAATCTCGGGCGGCATGAAGCAGCGGGTGGGCATCGCCCGCGCGCTGGCCATGGAGCCCAAGGTGCTGCTCATGGACGAGCCCTTCGGGGCGCTGGACGCCCTCACCCGCGCCGCGCTCCAGGACGAACTCATGCGCATCGTCGCCGAGACCCGGGCCACCGTGGTCATGGTGACCCACGACGTGGACGAGGCCGTGCTGCTGTCGGACCGCATCGTCATGCTCACCAACGGCCCGTCCGCCACGGTGGGCGAGATCCTGCCGGTGGACCTGCCACGCCCCCGCTCGCGCCTGGTGCTCGCCGACGATCCCCATTACCACCTTTTGCGCCGCCGCGTGCTGGAGTTCCTGTACCAGCGCCAGCTGCGGCCTGCTGCCTGAAGGAGTCACCATGGATCTGATGCAACCCCCGCGTATGCGCCTGGTGGTGGTGGGCAATGGCATGGCCGCCACCCGCCTGCTCGAGGAACTGCTGAAACTCGCGCCGGAGCGTTTCGACATCACCGTGTTCGGCGCCGAGCCGCACCCGGGCTACAACCGCATCCTGCTGTCGCCCGTGCTCGCCGGCGAGCAGACGCCGGAGCAGATCGTCACCCATCCCGTGTCCTGGTATGCGGAACACGGCATCCGCCTGCGCATGGGCGTGGCCGTGACCCGCATCGACCGCGCCCGGCGCGAGGTCCACGGTAGCGACGGATCGGTGGAGCGCTACGACCGGCTGGTGCTGGCCACCGGCTCCCGTCCCTTCATCCTGCCCCTGCCGGGCGCCGATGCGCGGGGCGTGGTCGCTTTTCGGGATCTCGCCGACGTGGAGACCATGCTCGCCCACGCGCAGACCGGGCGGCCGGCGGTGGTCATCGGCGGCGGCCTGCTGGGCCTGGAAGCGGCCAACGGCCTGGCCGCCCGGGGCATGGCCGTGACCGTGGTGCACCTTGCCCCCTGGCTCATGGAGAAGCAGCTGGACGAGCCCGCCGCGCGCCTGCTCGAGAAACATCTGGCCGCACGGGGCATCGCCTTCCGGCTCGGCGCCCAGACCGCCGCCTTGGAGACGCAAGCCGGCGCGGTGCGCGCCGTTCGCCTCGCGAGCGGCGAGCAGCTGCCCGCCGACCTGGTGGTGATGGCCGTGGGCATCCGTCCCGACACCCGCCTGGCGGAGGCGGCGGGACTCGCCGTGGAGCGGGGCGTGCGCGTGCACGACACCATGCAGACCCTCACCGATCCGCGCATCTATGCCATCGGCGAATGCGTCAACCACCGTGGCACGAGCTACGGCCTGGTCGCGCCCCTGTTCGAGCAGGCCAAGGTGTGTGCCAACCATCTCGCGGAGTGGGGCATTGCGCGCTATCCCGGATCGGTGACCGCCACCCGGCTCAAAGTGACCGGCATCGACCTGTTCTCCGCCGGCCGCTTCCTGCCCGAGCCGGGCGACGAGACGCTGCTGTTCGAGGACGCGGGACGTGGCGTGTACAAGAAGCTCGTCGTGCGCGACAACCGCCTGGTGGGCGGCTGCCTGTATGGCGACACCGTGGACGGCGCGTGGTATTTCGACCTGCTGCGGGAAGGCACGGACATCGGCGCCCTGCGGGAGCATCTGCTGTTCGGTCGCCATCACGTGGGCGATGCGGGCACCGACCCGGGCGCCCGGGTGGCGCAACTGCCCGACAGCGCCGAGATCTGCGGCTGCAACGGCGTGTGCAAGGGCGAGATCGTGCGCACCATCCGGGAAAAACAGCTCTACACCCTGGACGAAGTGCGCGCCCACACCAAGGCTTCCAGCTCCTGCGGATCCTGCACGGGACTGGTGGAGGCCCTGCTCGCCCACACCCTCGGCGGCGAATACAGCGCCCAGCCTTCCAAGAAGCCCCTGTGTCCGTGCACCGAGGCCAGCCACGACGAAGTGCGGGCGGCGATCCGCGAGCGGGCGCTCAAGACCATCCCGGACGTGATGCAGGCGCTGGCCTGGAAGACGCCGGACGGCTGCCACAAATGCCGCCCGGCCCTCAACTACTACCTGCTGGCGGCCTGGCCCGGCGAATACCGGGACGATCCCCAGTCGCGCTTCATCAACGAGCGGGCCCACGGCAACATCCAGAAGGATGGCAGCTTCTCCGTGGTGCCGCGACTGTGGGGCGGGCTGGTCACGCCGGCGGAGCTTCGGGCCATCGCCGACGTGGCGGAGAAATACCGCGTGCCGGAAATGAAGATCACCGGCGGCCAGCGCATCGACCTGTTCGGCATCCCCAAGGAGCGGCTGCCCGCCGTCTGGCGTGATCTCGCCGCCGCCGGCTTCGTCTCCGGCCATGCCTACGGCAAGGCCCTGCGCACGGTGAAGACCTGCGTGGGCAAGCAGTGGTGCCGCTTCGGCACCCAGGATTCCACGGGCCTGGGCGTGAAGCTGGAGAAGATGACCTGGGGGTCGTGGATGCCCCACAAGTTCAAGATGGCCGTCTCCGGCTGTCCCCGCAACTGCGCGGAGGCCACCATCAAGGACTTCGGCGTGGTCTGCGTGGAGTCGGGCTACGAACTGCACGTGGGCGGCAATGGCGGCATCAAGGTGCGCATCACCGACCTGCTCACCCGCGTGGCGAGCGAGGAGGAGGTGATGGAGCACTGCGCGGCCTTCATCCAGCTCTACCGTGAGGAGGCCCACTACCTGGAGCGGACCGCGCCGTGGGTGGAACGGGTGGGATTGGCCCACATCCGGGCGAAGGTGGTGGACGACGCCGACTCCCGCCGGGCGCTGGCCGCGCGCTTCTACGCCTCCCAGAAGCATGCCCAGACCGACCCGTGGGCCGAGCGCGCCGCCGGAAACGAGGCCCGCGAATTTCAACCCCTTGCCGAAGTGGAGTGACACGTGGAAGGAAACTGGATCCCCATCGGCCCCCTGGCCGACATCCCCCGCCGCGGTGCGCGGGTGGTGAAATCCCGCCACGGCGACATCGCCGTGTTCCGCACCGCCGATGACCAGGTGTTCGCGCTGGCCGACCGCTGCCCCCATCGGGGCGGTCCCCTGTCCCAGGGCATCGTGCACGGGCACACGGTGACCTGCCCGCTGCACGACTGGCGCATCGCCCTGGAAAGCGGCGAAGCCATCGCGCCCGACACCGGCTGCGCCGCCCGCTTTCCCGTGCGCGTGGTGGACGGCACCGTGGAACTGGATCTGGCCGAATCGGCCACGGCCTGCGAGGCGCAATGAAACGCACGGTCCGCACCACCTGCCCCTACTGCGGCGTGGGCTGCGGGGTGCTGGTCGAGGGTGACGGCCAGCGCTGGACCGTGCGCGGCGACCCCGACCATCCCGCCAACCGCGGCCGTCTGTGCACCAAGGGGGCTGCCCTGGCCGAGACCCTCGGGCCGGAGGGACGGCTGCTCCAGCCCGAGGTGGACGGCCGGCCCGTGGGCTGGGACGAGGCGCTCGAGCGCGTGGCCAGCGGCCTGGCTGAAACCATCGCCCGCCATGGTCCCGACGCGGTGGCCTTCTACGTCTCCGGCCAACTGCTCACCGAGGACTACTACCTGGCCAACAAGCTGATGAAGGGCTTCATCGGCAGCGCCAACATCGACACCAATTCGCGGCTGTGCATGGCCTCGCCCACGGTGGCGCACCAGCGTGCCTTCGGCGAGGACCTGGTGCCGGTGACCTACGAGGATCTCGACGCCGCGGAACTGGTGGTGATGGCAGGCTGGAACGGCGCCCATACCCATCCCGTGCTGTTCGGACGCATCCGCAACGGGGCCTGCCAAGGGCGCCTGGTGGTGATCGACCCCCGACGCACCGCCAGCGCCCAGGCCGCCGACCTGCACCTGGCCATCGCGCCCGGCAGCGACATCTGGCTGTGGAATGGCCTTCTGGAGTTCCTGAAACGGGAGGATGCCCTGGACTGGGCCTTCCTCGAAGCCCACGTGTCGGGCTTCGCCGAGGCCCTCGCCGCGGTGCGCGGCCTGTCCATTCCGGAGGTCGCGCGCCGCTGCGGCGTGGACGAGGCCCAGGTGGCCGCGTTCTATCGTCTGTTCCGCGCCCATTCCCGGGTGGTCACGGTGTTCTCCCAGGGCGTGAACCAATCGGTGCGCGGCTCCGACGGCGGCAATGCGATCATCAACGTGCACCTGGCCACCGGCCGCATCGGCAAGCCGGGGGCCGGTCCCTTCGCCGTCACCGGCCAACCCAACGCCATGGGCGGCCGGGAGGTGGGCGGACTGGCCACGCAGCTCGCCGCCCACCGGGACTTCTCCCCGGAAAGCCGCCGCCTGGTGCAGGCGTTCTGGCGCTCGCCCCGCATCGCTGAGCGGCCCGGACTCAAGGCCGTGGATCTGTTCGAGGCGGTGCACGACGGCCGCATCAAGGCCATCTGGATCATGGCCACCAATCCGGTGGTGAGCCTGCCCGACGCCGACCGGGTGCGCCAGGCGCTATCGCGCTGCCCCCTGGTCATCGTGAGCGACATGGTGGCCGACACCGACACGCTCAGGCTCGCCCACGTCAAGCTGCCGGCCGCCGGCTGGGGCGAGAAGGACGGCACCGTGACCAACTCGGAGCGACGCATCTCGCGCCAGCGCGCCTTCCTCGCGCCGCCGGGCCAGGCCCGTCCGGATACCTGGATCATCGGCGAGGTGGCGCGCCGCATGGGTTTTGGCGCCGCCTTCGACCATGCCGGGCCCCATGCGGTGTTCGCCGAGCACGTGGCCCTCACCCGGGTGGCCAGCGACGGGCCGTGGCTGCGGCTGGATGCCTTCGCGCACCTCACCCAGGCCGACTACGACGCCCTCGAACCCACCCTCTGGCCCTCGCCCGGCAGGCTGTTCGCCGATGGCCGCTTCGCCACGCCCGACGGCCGGGCCCGCATGGTGGCGGTCACCCCCGGCGAGCCGCGCCCGGCAGCCGACCTGCCCCTGCTGCTCAACACCGGACGCCTGCGGGACCAGTGGCACACCATGACCCGCACCGGCCGCGTGCCCCGCCTGTTCACCGAGGTCCCCGAACCCTTCGTGGCCATGAACCCCGGCGACGCCAAGGCCCTCGGGCTGAAGGCGGGAGACTGGGCGTGGGTGGACAGTCCCCGGGGCCGCATCGCGGCCAGGGTGTGGGCCGACGCGGGGCAACGGCCGGGCGAGGTCTTCGTGCCCATCCACTGGAACGGCCTGTTCGCCCATTCGGCACGGGTGGGGACGCTGATCCCTCCGGCGCGCGACCCCCACTCCGGCCAGCCCGCGTTCAAGGCCACCCCGGTGCGGGTGGAGCCCATCGCGGCAGGCTGGCAGGCCCTGCTGCTCAGCCGGCAGCCGGTGGCGCCGCCGCCGAACTGCCTGTGGCACCGCGTGCCCCTGGCCGAGGGCACGCGGCTGGAGCTTCTCGGCCTTGACCACACCGCGCCGCCCGAAGCCGCGCTGCGGGCCCTGATCGACGGCCCGGGCGAGTGGCTGCGCCTGGCGGATCCCGCCCTGGGCCGCCTGCGCCTGGCGCGCATCGAGGCCGGCCGGCTCGCCGGACTCGTGTTCCTGGAAGGGCCGAAGGGGCGGCTGCCGGAGCGAGCCTGGCTCGACACGCTCCTTGCCCGCCCGCGGTTGGAGGACGCGGAACGGGCCGCCATCCTCGCCGGCCGGGCACCCGCCGGCCCACCGCCAGCCCGCCTGGTGTGCGCCTGCAAGGGCGTGGACGAAGCCGCGGTGGCCGCCGCCATCGCCGCCGGCGCGACCACGGTGGAGGATCTGGCCCAGGCCTGCGGCGCCGGCACCGGCTGCGGCAGTTGCCTTCCCGAGCTTGAGGCCCTGCTCCCGAAACGCGCCGCCGCCTGAAGTCCGCGGAACAAGGCCAGGCAGTGATAGAATCGATGGCGAATTCCTTCGCCATCGATTCCAGACATGACCCTGCAGGAGCTGCGTTACATCGTCGCCCTGGCCGACACCGGCCACTTCGGCCAGGCCGCCGAACTGTGCCACGTCACCCAGTCCACCCTGTCCACCCAGGTGAAGAAGCTGGAGGACTATCTCGGCCTCACGCTGTTCGACCGCAGCCTGAAGCGCATCACCCCCACCCCCGTGGGACGGGCCATCCTGGACAGCGCCCGGGTGATCCTCGCCGAGGCGGACCGCATCCGCGAGCTGGCCCGCACCGTTCAGGACGACGTGATGGCGGCGACCCTGCAGCTGGGCGTGATCCCCACCGTGGGCCCCTACTATCTGCCCCTGGTGCTGCCCTTGGTGCACAAGGCCTTTCCCCGGCTGAAGCTGGTGCTGCGGGAAGAGATGACCGCCGATCTCCTGGCCCATCTGCGCGAGGGCCGCTTCGACGCGGTCATGCTGGCGCTGCCCGTGGACGCCGATGGACTGGAGGTCCACCCCCTCTACCGTGAACCCTTCCTCGTGGCCCTGCCGGCCGGGCATCCCCTGGCGGCGCGGGATCCGATCCGGCTGCGGGACCTGGAGGGGCAATCCCTGCTGCTCCTGGAAGAAGGCCACTGCCTGCGCGAGCAGGCTCTTGAAATCTGCGGCCGCCACGCCCATCCGTCGGACGAGGTCCAGGCCACCAGTCTGGAAATGCTGCGCCAGATGGTGGCCATGAATCTCGGCCTCACGCTGCTGCCGCAGCTGGCCGCGGACATCGCGCCCCGGGGCGAGAAGCGGCTGATCGCCATTCGCCCGTTCGCGCCACCCGGAGTCAGCCGAACCATCGCCCTGGTCTGGCGCCGGCGCAGTCCCCGGGCCGACACGGTGCGGCGCCTGGCGGAGAAGCTGGCCTCCGAGCTGCCGCCGGGCGTCGTGCCGGCCAGGCCCCGCAAGGATAGCGGCCGCTGAACCCCGACCCGTCTCCGAGATCGTCCATGAAGCCAGAAGACGTGCGGGCCCGACGGGCCCGCATCCCGCCCATCAGCTACCCCGAGGCGCTGCCCATCAGCGCCCGGCGGGCCGAGATCGCGCGCGCCATCGCCGAGCACCCGGTGGTGGTCGTGGCCGGCGAGACCGGTTCGGGCAAGACCACGCAGCTGCCCAAGATCTGCCTGGAACTGGGCCGCGGCAGCACCGGCATGATCGGCTGCACCCAGCCCCGGCGCATCGCCGCCCGCTCGGTGGCCGCCCGGCTGGCCCGGGAACTGGGCACGCCCCTGGGCGACGTGGTGGGCTACAAGGTCCGCTTCCAGGACAAGGCCGGGCCCGACAACCTGTCGGCGACCGTACCCTCGTCAAGCTCATGACCGACGGCATCCTGCTCGCCGAGACGCAGCACGACCGGTCCCTGCTCGCCTATGACACCATCATCATCGACGAGGCCCACGAGCGCAGCCTCAACATCGACTTCCTGCTGGGCTATCTCAAGCGCCTGCTGCCGCGGCGTCCCGACCTGAAGGTCATCATCACCTCCGCCACCATCAACACGGAGCTGTTCTCGCGACACTTCGGCAATGCGCCGGTGATCGAGGTCTCCGGCCGGCTGTATCCGGTGGAGATCCGCTACCGCCCCGTGCAGAGCCAGGACGAGGACGCGCGCGAGGGCGACCTGGAGCAGGCCATCGTCGATGCGGTGGATGAGGTCTCGCGGCTGTCCCGGGACGGCGACATCCTGGTGTTCCTGCCCGGCGAGCGGGAGATCCGCGACACCGCGGAGCTGTTGCGCAAGCACCATCCGCCCGGCGTGGCGATCCTGCCCCTCTATGCCCGTCAGTCGCGGGAGGAACAGGACCGGGTGTTCGAACCCCACGCCGCCCGGCGCATCATTCTCGCCACCAACGTGGCGGAGACTTCCCTCACCGTGCCCGGCATCCGCTATGTGATCGATCCGGGTTATGCCCGGGTCAAGCGCTATTCCTACCGCAACAAGGTGGACCAGCTGCTGATCGAGCCCATCTCCCAGGCCAGCGCCAACCAGCGGGCCGGGCGGTGCGGGCGCGTGGCCTCGGGCGTGTGCATACGCCTGTACAGCGAGGAGGACTTCCAGCAGCGCCCCCGCTTCAACGATCCCGAGATCCTGCGCACGTCCCTGGCAGGCACCATCCTGCGCATGGAGGCCCTCAAACTGGGCGCGGTGAGCGAGTTTCCCTTCCTGGAGCCGCCCACCGGGCGCATGATCGCGGACGGCTACGGCCTGCTGCACGAGCTGGGGGCGGTGGACGAGACGCGGCGCCTCACCCCCATCGGCCGGGAACTGGCCAAACTGCCGGTGGACCCGAAGATCGGCCGCATGCTGCTCGCCGCCCACCGGGAGCACTGCCTGACCGAGGTGCTCATCATCGCCTCCGCGCTGTCGGTCCAGGATCCCCACATCCGGCCGCTGGGACAGGAAGGCGCCGCCGACGAGCGCCACCGCCGCTTCAGCGACGAGCATTCCGACTTCATGGGGCTGATCCGGATCTGGTCCTTCTTCGAGGAAGCCCGCGCCCACAGGAAATCCCAGCGCAAGCTGATCGAGCAATGCCACGACCAGTTCCTGTCCTATGTGCGCCTCAAGGAATGGCACGACCTCCACGGCCAGCTCGCCGCGCTGGCGGAGGAGATGGGTCTGCGGCGCAATGCCAGTCCCGCCACCTTCGAGCAGATCCATC
>JBBINK010000026.1:2485-10056 GCA_037443925.1 Betaproteobacteria bacterium | reverse complement strand
CCGAGGAGGGGCACTACCAGGGGGCGCGGGAGATCAAGTTTTTCATCCACCCCTCCTCGGCGTTGGCCAGGAAGGGGGTCAAGTGGGTGATGGCGGCCGAGCTCACCGAGACCGGCAGGCTCTATGCCCGTGCCTGCGCCCGGATCGAGCCGGAATGGATCGAGCAGGTGGGCGCCCATCTCATCAAACGCCACTACTTCGATCCCCACTGGGACCGGCGTGCCGCCCAGGTGGTGGCCTTCGAGCGCACCACGCTGTACGGGCTCACCCTGAACCCGCGCCGGCGCGTGCACTACGGCAGCATCGATCCGGTGAAGGCGCGGGAGATCTTCATCCGCGCCGCGCTGGTGGCCGGCGAATACGACAGCCAGGCCCCCTTCTTCCTCCACAACCGGCGTCTGGTGGAGGACATCCGGGAGCTGGAACACAAATCCCGGCGTCAGGACGTGCTGGTGGACGAGGACAGGATGTTCGCCTTCTTCGACGCGCGCGTTCCGGCCGGGGTGGTCAACGGCCAGGGCTTCGAGAAATGGCGCCGGGAAGCCGAACGGGCGAATCCCCGGCTGCTGTTCATGGCGCGCGACGACCTGATGCGCCATGGCGCGGAAGGCGTGACCGAGGCACTCTTCCCGGAAACGCTCGAGGTGGGTGGTGTGCCCTGCCGGCTCCGCTACCGCTTCGAGCCGGGGCACCCCCTGGACGGCGTCACCCTGACGGTGCCCCTGCCCCTGCTCAACCGCCTGGACGAAGCCCGCTGCGAGTGGCTGGTGCCCGGCATGATCCGGGAGAAGGTGGCCGCGCTCATCAAGAGCCTGCCCAAGCGGATGCGCGCCGCCTGCGTGCCGGTGCCGGAGTTCGTCACGCAGTTCCTCACCGCCTGCGCCCCTGCCGCGGACGACACGGCGCCGGCGGCCCTCACCGAGGCGCTGGCCGCGTTCATCGCCAAGCGGACGGGGCTTGCCGTCACCCGCGACGACTTCGATGTGGGCGGACTGCCCCCCCATCTGCACCTGAACGTCCGCGTCGTGGACGAGGCCGGCCACGAGCTGGCCAGCGGCCGCGACCTGCCGGAACTCAAGCGCAAGCTGGGGCAGGCCGCGCGCCTGACCTTCGCCCAGTCCACCGCGGCCGAACACGAGCGCACCGGCATCACCACCTGGGATTTCGGCCGCCTGCCCGAGAAGATCGCCTTCACCCGCGACGGCCGCAGCCTCACCGGCTATCCCGCCCTGGTGGACGAGGGCGAGTCGGTGGCCATTCGCCTGCTGGACACGCGGGAAGCGGCGGAAGCGGAGACCCGCGGCGGCGTGCGCCGCTTGCTGTGGCTGTCGCTGCGGGAGCCGATGCGGCAGCTGGAACGGAATCTGCCCGGTTTCGATGCGCTGGCGCTCAAGGCCCACGGCGTGATGACCAGCGACCAGCTGCGCCGGGACCTGCTGCTGGCCATTGCGGATCGCGCCTTCGTGGGCGAGGACGCGCTGCCGCGGGACGAGAAGGCGTTCGCCCGGCAGCGCGAGCGCGCCAAGACCCGCCTGCCCGCCGTCGCCCAGGGTCTGATGCGGTTGGCTGCGGAGATCTTCGGGGAGTACCACGCCCTGTCCCAGCGCCTGGCCGGCCGGCTGCCGCCGCCCCTGGTGCAGGACATCCGCGCCCAGCTCGCGGCGCTCATCCACCGGGATCTGTTCACCGCCACCCCCTGGGAGCAGCTGCACCACCTGCCCCGCTATCTGCGCGCCATCGGTCAGCGCATCGACAAATACCCGGGCAACGCCGAGCGCGATGCACGCTGGGCGAGGGATCTCGCGGCCTGGTGGCACAAATACCGGACGCAGCAGGAGAAGCTCAGCCAGACGGGGCGGGCCGACCCGCGGCTCGATGCGTTCCGCTGGATGCTGGAGGAGATGCGCGTCTCCCTGTGGGCACAGGGCCTGAAGACGCCCTATCCGGTCTCCTGGAAGCGCCTGGAGAAGGCCTGGCAGGAACTGGCCTGAAGCCGGCTCAGGGACAGACCACGGGCAGCCGCCGGGTCAGGACGATGCCTTCGGGGCTGGGCCGGGCCTGGTAGGCGAGCGCCTCCACGCCTTGGGCGAGTGCCACCCTCAGGGTGCGTCCGTAGTCGGGGTCGATCTCGTCCGCGGGGCGCACCGCTTCCGCGTCGGCCCGCTGGACGCAGAAGAACACCACGGCGCGGGCTCCCTCCGCCGCCATCCGCATCAGCTCGCGCAGATGCTTGGTGCCGCGCCGGCTGGGCGCGTCGGGAAACAGCGCCAGCCCGTCGGCCACGGCCGTGACGTTCTTCACCTCCACATAGCAGTCGGGCCGGCCCGCGCCGGTGAGCAGCAGATCGACGCGGCTTCCTTCCTGGCCGAAGGCCACCTCGCGCCGCAGCCCCTCGTAGCCCGCCAGCTCCGCCACGCGCCCCGCCGCGATCGCCTCCTCCACCAGCCGGTTGGCGCGGCCGGTGTGAATGCCCACCAACACGCCCGGCCGCGGCTCCACCAGCTCCCAGGTGTAACCCAGCCTGCGCTTCGGATTCGCCGCGGGCGACAGCCACACCCGCGCGCCCGGTTCGCAGCAGCCCAGCAGGGAGCCGGTGTTGGGGCAGTGGGCGGTCACCGTCTGGCCGCCATCGAGCCTCACCTCGGCGAAGAAGCGCTGGTAGCGGCGAACGAGGGTGCCGGCAAGCAGCGGTGCGTCGAAGCGCATGGAATCGGAACGGCCCCCGGGACGGCCGGGGGCGAGGGCGAACGGCCGGCCGGCGCCGGGTTTAGGATTTCTTCTGGGGCTTGAGGAAGGTGACGACGTTGACCCCCGGCGGCGTGCGGGAGCCGCAGCCGCCGGTCTCGCTTTCCAGGTCGATCAGGGATTCCGCCTCGTGCAGGAGGTTGATGACCTCGATGTAGTCCTTGTCCTTCACCATCATCAGGGCCGTGCGCCCACCTTCGTTGCGGGCCTTCACGTCCGCGCCGGCCTTGATCAGCACGTCCACCACTTCCGCCTCGCCCGCACCCGCGGCCAGCATCAACGGCCGCACGCCATAGACGATCTGGTGCTCGATGTCCGAGCCGGCATCGATCAGCACCTTCACCACGTCGGCGAAGCCGCGGTCGAGCTCCGGGTTGTAGCAGGCATGCATCAGCGCGGTGTAGCCGCGCTCATCCTGCGCCTTCACGTCCGCGCCGGCGGCGAGCAGGTCGCGCACGATCTGCAGATGACCGGCATGGGCCGCGGCCATCAGCGGCGTCATGCCGCCCTCGCCCACGGCGTTGACCTCGGCGCCCGCCGCCAGCAGGGATTGCACCCGCGCCACGTCGCCGGTCCGGATTGCTTCGAACAATGCTTCCACCATCTTTCCACTCCTCGTCGAACTCGCTGCCAGGGCCCGGCGGCTCCGAAAAAACCTTTGCCGGTTCAGGGAATTACATCATTCACCATTGTAACAGAGGCGGCCGCGCCGCGTCCTGCTCGAGCGGCACCACCCTGACGGAAAGGGACCGGGCGTTGATTTTTCGCTGGCCGCCCCCATTCCGCGGCCAGCGGGCCAAGCCCCGATGATCGTTTCCCCTGTATAATTCAAGCCGTTGTTTTTCCAGGAGCCTGTCATGCCGATCTACGAATACCGCTGCAGTGAGTGCGGCTTCCAGAAGGAATACCTCCAGAAGATGAGCGATGCACCGCTCACCACCTGCCCCCAGTGCGGCAAGGCCACCTTCGCCAAGATGCTGTCCGCCGCCGGCTTCCAGCTCAAGGGCAGCGGCTGGTATGCGACCGACTTCAAGGGCGGCTCCTCCGCGCCCAAGAAGGAGGAAGCGCCCGCCCCCGCCTGCGGTGCCGGCGCCTGTCCGGCCTGCCAGGCCTGAAACCCTGCCGCGGACAGGCGGACCGGTTCACAGCCGGTCCGCCTGATTTTTTGCCATGCGCACGCCGCCGCTGAAACGTTATTTCGCCACCGGCCTGCTGGTCTGGGTCCCCTTGGTCATCACCCTGTGGGTGCTCAGCCTGCTCGTGGGCACCCTGGACGGCGTGCTGGACCTGCTGCCGGCCCCCTACCATCCGGACACCTGGCTCGGCATGCACGTGCCCGGCCTGGGGACCATCGTGGTGCTGGCCGTGATCCTGGTCACGGGAGTGGTCACGGCCAACTATTTCGGGCGCCGCCTGCTCACCCTGTGGGAGAACCTGCTCGCCCGCATCCCGGTGGTGAAATCCATCTACAGCAGCGTCAAGCAGGTGAGCGACACGCTCTTTTCGGGCCAGGGCGAGGCCTTCCGCAAGGTGCTGCTGGTGCGCTATCCCCATCCCGAGGCCTGGTCCCTCGCCTTCCAGACCAACGTGCCGCCCGAGGTGCAAAGCAGCCTGGGGGACGACTACGTGGGCGTGTTCATCCCCACCACGCCCAGCCCGGTCAACGGCTTCTACTTCTACGTGAGGCGCAGCGAGACCCGCGAGCTTCCCATCAGCGTGGACCTTGCCCTCAAGTACATCGTCTCCATGGGCGTGATGGGCGCCGCCTCGCGGGAAGCCGGCGCCGACCGCCGCCCGGCCGACTGACCTGCCCTGCCACGTCCAGGCCCACGCGCCCGGACCCCCATCCAGGCCTTTCCTACCGCCTCCAACCGGTCCGAAAAGCCGCTATACTCGCGGCTTTTTTTTGCCTCAGGAGTTCCCATGCGTTGCACCCAGCCGGCGGGGCGCTTCCGCTTCGCCCCGCTTCCCCTCGCCCTCGCCTTGGCCTTCGCGGCCGGCCCGGCCTTCGCCACCAACGGCATGAACATGGAAGGCTACGGTGCCGTGGCCACCGGCCTGGGTGGCGCTGCCCAGGCCTATGACAACGGCACGGCGGCCATGATGAACAATCCCGCGACCCTCGGCCTGATGGAACCGGGGCGGCGGGCAGACCTCGCCTTCGGCTTCCTGGGGCCTACCGTGGAATCCCGCTATGGCGGCATGTCCGCCCGCTCCAAGGCGGACGCCTTCGCCATGCCTGCCTTCGGCTGGATGAAGAAACAAGGCGATCTGGCCTTCGGCTTCGGCATCTACGGCCAGGGCGGCATGGGCACGGAATATGGCGGCGATACCTTCATGAGCGCGGGCAGCGGGCTGACCACGCGCAGCGAGTTGTCCGTGGGCCGGGTGATCCTCCCCCTCGCCTACACCGCCTCGCCCCGGCTCACCCTGGGCGCCACCCTGGACTTCGTGTGGATGGGCCTCGATCTGCAGATGGCCATGAGTGGCGCCCAGGTCGGCGGCATGAGCGCCCTCGGCCTGGGCAGCGTCGGCGGCAGCCTGGCCGTCGCGTTGAGCGCCATGGGTCCGACCGACGTGGCCTACTTCGATTTCTCCAACGACAACCCCTTCACCGGCCAGGCGCGGGGCTACGGCGTGGGCGGCAAGCTGGGCTTCGTCTATCGGGCCACACCCCGGCTGACCCTGGGTGGCAGCTGGCACAGCCGCACGGCGGTCTCGGACATGCGCACCGACCGGGCGCAGATCCGCACCCTCACGGGAGGAAGCTGGAGCACCCTTTCCGGCAAGGTGCGCATCCACGATTTCCAATGGCCGGAGACCTGGAGCCTCGGCCTGGCCTGGACGCCGCGACAGGACTGGATGCTGGTGGCGGACGTCAAGCGCCTGCAATGGGCCGCGGTGATGCAGGCCTTCCGCATGCGTTTCGAGGCCGATGCCGGGGGTGAGCTGGAACTCGCCCTGAACCAGAACTGGCGGAACCAGACCGTCTGGATGCTGGGCGCGGCCTGGCAGCCCGATGCCCGCTGGACGCTGCGCGCGGGGCTGAACCTCGCGGCCAATCCGGTGCCGGACCGCTCCATGCACCCCCTGTTCCCGGCCATCGTGAGGAACCATGTCACGGCCGGCGCCGGCTATGCCCTCGACCGCGACTCCACCCTGGATTTCGGCCTGTCCCATGCCTTCGGCGTGTCCGCCACCAACGCCTCGGGGGTGACGGTGAACCACCGCCAGACCAACTGGCAGCTGGTGTACGGCCACCGGTACTGAACGGGGCGAGGTCCTTGCCGGTATAATGACGGGCTTTTCGCCGTTGCGGCGCCAGGACCTCAGGAAACCAGCATGCGTACTCACTACTGCGGCCACGTCAACCGTGAACATCTCGGCCAGACGGTCACCCTGTGTGGCTGGGCCCACCGCCGCCGCGACCACGGCGGCGTGATCTTCATCGACCTGCGCGACCGGGAAGGCCTGGTGCAGGTGGTCTGCGACCCCGCGGAAAGCGGCGGTGATGCCGCGGCCTTCGCCACCGCGGAGAAGGTGCGCAACGAATACGTGCTGACCGTGACCGGGCGGGTGCGCCTGCGGCCGGAGGGCACCGTCAATCCCAATCTGCCCACCGGCGAGATCGAGGTGGTGGCCCAGCGCCTGGAGATCCTCAACCCCTCGGCCCCGCTGCCCTTCCAGCTGGACGAGGAACCCGCCGAGAACGTCCGCCTGACCTATCGCTACCTGGACCTGCGCCGGGAGCCGATGCAGAAAAACCTGCGCCTGCGCTACCGGGTGGCGAAGACCATGCGCGATTATCTGGACCGCCATGGCTTCGTGGAAATCGAAACCCCCATGCTCACCCGCTCCACCCCGGAAGGCGCGCGCGACTACCTCGTGCCCTCGCGCCTGCATCCGGGGATGTTCTATGCCCTGCCGCAATCGCCGCAGCTGTTCAAGCAGCTCCTGATGGTGTCGGGCTTCGAGCGCTATTTCCAGATCACCAAATGCTTCCGCGACGAAGACCTGCGGGCCGATCGCCAGCCCGAGTTCACCCAGGTGGACCTGGAGATGTCCTTCGTCGAGGAAGACGACGTGATGAATCTGGTGGAAGGCATGATCCGGGAGACCTTCCGGGCGGTCCTGGGTGTGGCCCTGCCCGATCCCTTTCCGCGGCTGTCCTGGCACGAGGCCATGAGCCGCTTCGGCTCGGACAAGCCGGACCTGCGCGTGCCCCTGGAGCTCACTGAGCTCACCGATGCCATGAAGGACGTGGAGTTCAAGGTGTTCGCCGGGCCGGCCAACCTGCCCGGCGGGCGCGTGGCCGCCCTGCGCATTCCCGGCGGCGCGGACAAGCTCTCCCGCAGCGAGATCGATGCCGCCACGGAATTCGTGAAGATCTACGGCGCCAAGGGCCTGGCCTGGATCAAGGTCAACGACCGGACGAAGGGGCGTGACGGCCTGCAATCGCCCATCGTGAAGAACCTGCACGATGCGGCCCTGGCCGCCATTCTCGAGCGCACCGGCGCGGACAACGGGGACGTGATCTTCTTCGGCGCCGACAAGGCCCGCATCGTCAACGATGCCCTGGGCGCCCTGCGCGCCAAGCTCGGCCACGAGAAGGGCTATGCCGTGGACGAGTGGAAGCCCCTGTGGGTGGTGGATTTCCCCGCCTTCGAATACGACGAGGACGAGAAGCGCTGGGTGGCCCTGCACCACCCCTTCACCGCGCCCAAGGCGGGACACGAGGACCGCCTCGCCACCGATCCCGGCAGCTGCCTGTCCCGCGCCTACGACATGGTGCTCAACGGCTGGGAAGTGGGCGGCGGCTCCATCCG
>JBBINK010000026.1:0-2466 GCA_037443925.1 Betaproteobacteria bacterium | reverse complement strand
CCGTATCCACCGGGAGGAGGTGCAGGAGAAGGTGTTCGCCGCGCTGGGCATCGGCGCCGAGGAGCGCCGCAACAAGTTCGGCTTCCTGCTGGATGCCCTGCGCTACGGCGCCCCGCCCCACGGCGGGCTGGCCTTCGGCCTGGACCGGCTGGTGGCCCTGATGGCGGGCGCGGAATCCATCCGCGACGTGATCGCTTTCCCCAAGACGCAAAAGGCCAACGACCTCATGACCCAGGCGCCCAACACCGTGGACGACAAACAGCTGCGCGAGCTGCACATCCGGCTGCGGCCGCTGGAAACCAAGGGCGTCTGAGGCGAGCGCACCACCCGGAGCGGGCCGCTTTCCCCATCGCGGCCAGCCCCCTGTCCTTCGCCAGGAGCTTGCGACGTGGAATGGCTCTACCTCTTCGCCGCCGGCGTCTTCGAGATCGTCTGGGCCACCAGCCAGAAGTATTCCGAAGGCTTCACGCGCCCGCTGCCCACGGTCATCACCCTGCTCACCGCCACGGCGAGCTTCCTGCTGCTGGGGCTGGCGATGCGCCACCTGCACCTGGGCACGGCCTACGCCATCTGGACCGGCATCGGCATCATCGGCACCACCCTCCTGGGCATCGCCCTGTTCCATGAACCGGCCGGCTGGCTGCGCCTGTTCTTCATCGCCCTGATCCTGATCGGTATCATCGGGCTCAAACTGACCTACTGAAGCCCATGGCCGCCGCCCACAAGATCCCCGAATCGGTCCTGGTGGTGATCCACACCGCCGACGGCCAGGTGCTCCTCCTGGAGCGGGCCGACCACCCGGGTTGGTGGCAGTCCGTCACGGGCAGCCGCAATCCCGGGGAAAGCCTGGAACAGACCGCGATCCGGGAGGTCGCCGAGGAGACGGGCCTGGATGCCGGCCGCTACGAGCTCACCGACTGGCAGCTCACCAACGTCTATGAGATCTACCCGGAGTGGCGCCATCGCTATGCGCCCGGCGTGACGCACAATACCGAGCACGTGTTCGGCTTGAAACTGCCTGCGCCCGTACCCATCACCCTGGCCAGGCGCGAACACCTGGACTACCGGTGGCTGCCCTGGGAGGAAGCGGCGGAGCAATGCTTCTCGCCCAGCAACGCCGAGGCCATCCGGCGCCTGATGCATCGCTGAACGCCATGTCGGACGTCATCCACATCACCACCTACAACATCCACAAGGGCTTCTCCCAGTTCAACCAGCGCATGGTGCTGCACGACCTGAAGGAGGAGCTCAGGCGGGTCCACACGGACATCGCCTTCCTGCAGGAAGTGCTGGGCGAGCACCGCGCCTACGCGGAACGCCACAACTGGCCCACGCCATCCCAGGCCGAGTATCTGGCCGACTCGGTCTGGTCCGACTATGCCTATGGCAAGAACGCCGTCTATCCCGAAGGCCACCACGGCAACGCCATCCTGTCGCGCTTTCCCATCCTGCGCTGGGAGAACATCGATATCTCGGCCCATCCCCTGGAGCGTCGGGGCCTGCTCCATTGCGAGATCGCGGTGCCCGGCTGGCAGGAACCCCTGCACTGCATCAACGTGCACCTGGGCCTGGGCCAGCGCGGCCGCAACAAACAGGTGGCCGCCATCCGCGACCGCATCCAGGCGGTGGTGCCGCCCCACGCGCCGCTGATCATCGCCGGCGACTTCAACGACTGGCGGCGCACGGCGGGCGAATTCCTGGCGCGCACCCTGCACGTGCAGGAGGTGTTCGAACAGCTGCACGGCGCCCCCGCCCGCAGCTATCCCGCCGCGCTGCCGCTGTTGAGGCTCGACCGCATCTATTTCCGGGGCCTCAAGGTGAAGGGCGCCCAGGTCTATCACGGGCGGCCGTGGTCGCGCATCTCGGACCACGCCGTGCTCACCGCGGCCATGAGCCGGGCCTGACACGCCGGCCCGGGGACGGCAGTCGCCCATGAAACGGTTCACCGGCGGCAACCGTCTCACGCTGCTCAAGAACGGCACCGAATATTTCCCCGCCCTGGAAGCGGCCATCGGCCAAGCCACGCGCCACGTCTATCTGGAAACCTACATCTTCCGCGACGACCGGGCAGGGCGGCGCATCGGCGCGGCCCTGATGGCCGCCGCCCGGCGCGGGGTGGCGGTCCATCTCCTGATCGATGGCTTCGGCTCCAAGCCCCTGCCGCTTGGCCTTCTCGGCGAGCTGCGGCAGGCGGGCGTGGCAGTGCTCGTCTATCGGCCCGAAGCCGGCTTCTGGCGCCTTCGCGCCTCCCGCCTGCGGCGCCTGCACCGCAAGCTGGCCGTGGTGGACACGGCGAAAGGTTTCGTCGGAGGCATCAACATCCTGGACGAGGCCGACCCCGCCGATGGGCCACCCCAGTACGACTACGCCGTGGCCGTGGAGGGGCCCTTGGTGGCGGAGATCCTCGCGGCCATGGAGCGCCTGTGGAAGCTGGTGGCCTTCAGCCAGCTGCGGCATCCCCGGCGC
>JBBINK010000025.1:0-20795 GCA_037443925.1 Betaproteobacteria bacterium | reverse complement strand
GCGTTCGGACGAACGAAGCGGCGTGCATCCCCTGGTGGCGCTGTTGGTGATGATCGTGGCGCCCATTGCCGCGCTGCTGATCCAGATGGCCATTTCCCGCACCCGGGAGTTCGAGGCCGACCGGGGAGGCGCCGCCATTTCCGGCGACCCCGAGGCGCTGGCGGCCGCCCTGCAGAAGATCCACGCCTATGCCCATCAGCTGCCCATGCCCACGGCGGAGCAGCATCCGGAGACGGCCCAGATGATGATCGTCAATCCCCTTTCCGGAGCCGGCATCGGCAGCCTGTTCTCCACCCACCCGCCGGTGGAGGAGCGCGTCGCGCGCCTGCTGGCCCTGGCCCGTGGCGCCGCCTGAACCCCAGGCCCTGGCCGCCGGGGCGGTGGCCCAGGTGCTGGGCGGACAAAGCCTGAGCGCCGTGCTGCCGGCGCTGTGGCGGGCGCAGCCCGGGCTCACGGCCCCGGCGCGGGGCGCGGTGCAGGATCTGGTCTATGGCACCCTGCGCCACCTGGGCCGGCTGCAGGCCCATCTGGAGGCGCTGGCCCAGCGGCCGGTCACCGACGCCCGCCTGCGCGCCCTGCTCCTGGTGGGGCTGTACCAGCTCGCGTTCGGCCGCACGCCCGAGCATGCGGCGGTCCACCAGACGGTGGAGGCAAGCCGCCGGCTGGACAAGGCCTGGGCGGCGGGCTTCGTCAACGGCGTGTTGCGCAGTTTCCTGCGACGGCGCGACGAGCTCGCGCAGCGGGCGGATCGGCGCGACACCAGCCGCTTCAGCCATCCCCGCTGGTGGATCGATCGCCTGCGGCACCAGTACCCCGGTGAGTACCGCCGCCTGCTCGAACAGGGGCTTGCCCACCCACCCATGACCCTGCGGGTCAACCGGCGCCGCATCGCGCCGGAGGCCTACGGCGCCCTGCTCACCGCCGAGGGGCTGGCCTGGGCGGCGGTGGGGCCGGTGGCCCTGCGCCTGGCCCAGCCGGTGAGCGTGGAGCGGCTGCCCGGCTTCGCCCAGGGCTGGGTCTCGGTGCAGGACGCCGGCGCCCAGCGGGCCGCCGAGTGGCTGGATCTGGCGCCGGGACAGCGGGTGCTGGACGCCTGCGCCGCGCCCGGCGGCAAGACCGCCCACATCCTGGAAACGGCGGAGGTGTCGCTGCTCGCCCTGGACAAGGATCCCGCCCGGCTGGCGCGGGTCGAGGACAACCTCGCCCGCCTGGGGCTGACCGCCCAGGTGCGGGCCGGGGATGCCGCCGAGCCGCAGGCCTGGTGGGACGGGCGGCCGTTCGATCGCATCCTGGCCGACGTGCCCTGCTCGGGCTCCGGCGTGGTGCGGCGCCATCCGGACATCAAATGGCTGCGCCGCGCCGAAGACCTTCCGGCCCTCGCCCAAGAGCAGCTACGCATCCTGGGCGCGCTGTGGCGCGTGCTCGCCCCGGGTGGTAAATTGCTGTACGCGACCTGCTCCCTGTTTGCCGAGGAAAATCAACACGTCGTGGAGCGCTTCCTGGCGGCGCACGGGGATGCCGCGCGCCTGTCCCTTCCCGGCCACCCGGACGGCTTCGCCCAACTGTTGCCCGACGCCACCCATGACGGCTTCTTCTATGCCCTGCTCGCCAAGCGCGGCGCCTGAGCGCGGCCGGCGCCTGCGCGCCGTCCTGCTGGGCGCAGCCTGTCTGCTGGCGGCGCTGATGGCGCCCGCCCCCTTGCCTGCCTGGGCGGGCGAGGGCGCGACCATCAAGTCCGCGGAGCTCATTCCGGGCGAAGAATGGTATTACCTCTACGCCGACATCGACGTCACCCTGCCCAAGGCCCTGGAGGATGCCCTGAACAAGGGCGTGAGCCTGAACTTCATGCTGGAATTCGAACTCACCCGCCCCCGCTGGTACTGGCTCGACGAGACCGTGGCCACCGTGCGCCAGAACCTGCGCCTGAGCTATCACGCCCTCACGCGGCAGTACCACTTCTCCAGCAACCAGGGCAACCGGACCTACCTGACGCTGGCCGAGGCCAAGGAGGAGCTCAAGCACATCGCCGAGTGGAAGGTGCTGGATCGCAGCCAGCTGAAAAAGGGCACCGTCTATCAGGGCGCCCTGCGCCTGCGTCTGGACGTCAATCAGCTGCCCAAGCCGCTGCAGGTGGAGGCCCTCGGCTCCAAGGACTGGAGCTTCAATTCCGACTGGTACCGCTTTCCGGTCACGCCCTGATGCGCTACGTCATCGGCTTGTCCATTGCCCTGGGGAGCGTGCTGCTGTACCTGCTGTGGCGGGCCAGCAGCAACACCGCCCTGTTCGCCGGCCACTATACCCTGCTCATCGTGCTCAACACCGTGGTGGCGGTGCTGCTGCTGGGGCTGATCGCGCATCAGGTGTGGCGGGTGCGGCGGCGCATCCGCGGCCAGGAGTTCGGCGCGCGGCTGACCATGCGCCTGATCGTGGTGTTCGCGCTCATGGCCATCGTGCCCGGCACCGTGATCTATGGCGTCTCGGTGCAGTTCCTCACCCGATCCATCGAGTCCTGGTTCGACGTCCGCGTGGACAGCGCCCTGGAAGGCGGTCTCAATCTGGGTCGCAGCGCCCTCGAGGCCCAGCTGCAGGAGCTCACGCGCAAGGCCGAGGCGATGGCGCTGACGCTGGCCGAGGAGCCGGCCAGCGGCCACATCACCACCCTCAACCGCCTGCGGGAGCAGGCCGGCATCAGCGAGGCGGCGCTGTTTTCGGCGCGGGGCGCGGTGCTGGCCTTCTCCAGCGCCAATGCCGAAGCCATCAGCCCGCAACTGCCGGGACCGGCGATCCTGCGCCAGGTTCGCCAGCAGCAGCCCTACCGGGGCCTGGAGGTGTTGGGCGACAAGGGCCTGTACCTGCGCGCGGTGGTGCCGGTGAACGTGCTGTCCCTGTCCGAGGACATCCGCATCCTGCAGGTATTGCAGCCGGCGCCCCGCAAGCTCGCCCAGGACGCGGAAGCGGTGCAGGAGGTCTATCGCGATTACCAGGAGCTGTCCTTTTCCCGCCGCGGGCTGTCCCGCTTCTTCACCCTGTCCCTGACCATGACCCTGCTGCTGGCGCTGCTGTCGGCGGTGGCGGCGGCTTTCCTCGTCTCCCAGCGCCTGAGCGCGCCCCTGGGCCTGCTGGCGGAAGGCACGCGCGCGGTGGGCAAGGGTGATTTCAGCCCGGTGCAGCCGGTCAAGGCCCGCGACGAGCTGGGCATGCTCATCAATTCCTTCAACGTCATGACCCGCCAGCTCGCGGAGACCAGCGCCCAAGTGGAATCCAAGCAGCGTCAGCTGGAAAGCGCCAAGGGTTATCTGGAAAGCATCCTCGCCCATCTGTCCAGCGGCGTGCTCGCCTTCCATGACCGGTTCTACGTGCGCACCGTGAATCCGGCGGCGGGCCAGATCCTGGGCACGGACATCGAGGCCCTGCGCAACGTCAAGGTGTTCGACTGGGGCGAGAAGGTGCCGCGGCTGGCGCCGTTTTCCGAGGCGCTGGCGCGGCATTTCCGGACGGCCGCCGAGCGCGACTGGCAGGAGCAGATCGAACTGCCTGCCGAGACCGCGGGCACGCAGGTGTTGCTGGTGCGGGGCACGCGCCTGCCCGAAGAGGCCGAGGGCGGCTACGTGGTGGTGTTCGACGACATCACGCGCCTGATCCAGGCGCAAAGGGATGCCGCCTGGGGCGAGGTGGCGCGGCGGCTCGCCCACGAGATCAAGAATCCCTTGACCCCCATCCAGCTGTCCGCGGAGCGCCTCGAGCACAAGCTCGCGCCCAAGCTGGATGCGGCGGACGCGGCCATGCTGTCCCGTGCGGCGCAGACCATCGTCCACCAGGTGGCGGCGCTCAAGAGCATGGTGGACGATTTCAGCGAGTATGCGCGCGCGCCGGCGTTGCAACCGCGCCCCCTGGATCTCAACGCGCTGGTGGGCGACGTCCTGGCCCTGTACGAGAACTCCGAGGTGCCGGTGCGCACGGAGCTGGGTGCGGGTCTAATCATCGAGGGCGATGCCAAGCTGCTGCGACAGGTCATCCACAATCTGCTGCGCAATGCCCAGGATGCCGTGGCGGGCATGCCCGAGGCCCAGATCACCGTGCGCACCGCCCTCGACGGCGAGGTGGCCGAACTGCGGGTGCTGGACAACGGCCCGGGCTTCCCCGCGGAAATCCTGGCGCGGGCCTTCGAGCCTTACGTGACCACCAAGACCCGGGGCACCGGGCTGGGGCTGGCCATCGTCAAGAAGATCGTCGAGGAACACCACGGTCAGGTGGCCATCCGCAACCTCGAACCCCGCGGGGCCTGCGTGTGTGTGAGACTGCCCCTGCGGCTGCCAGCCCAGGGCGAACAGGCGGCATAATTACGCACCTATGAGCAACATCCTCGTGGTGGACGACGAAGCGGGCATCCGCGAACTGCTGCAGGAAATCCTGCACGACGAAGGTCATCAGGTGTGGCTGGCGGAAAGCGCGCAGCAGGCGCGCAACCTGCGCGATGCCGCCCAGCCCGACCTGGTCCTGCTGGACATCTGGATGCCGGACACGGACGGCATCACCCTGCTCAAGGAATGGTCGGCCAACGGCCAGCTCACCATGCCGGTGGTGATGATGTCCGGCCACGGCACCATCGATACCGCGGTGGAGGCCACCCGCATCGGCGCCTACGATTTCCTGGAAAAGCCCATCGCCCTGCAGAAGCTTTTGCACACCGTGGCGCGCGCCCTCAAGCGGGGCGATGCCCTGGCCAGGCCGCGGGAAGGTCTGGCCGCCTTAGGCTCGGGGCCGGTGGTGGCGGCTTTGCGCGCCCGGCTCGCCCAGGTGGCCCAGGCACGCGAGCCCGTGTTGCTGCTCGGCGAGGCGGGATGCGGCTTCGAGCATTGCGCCCGTTTCCTGCACCGTCCCGGCACGCCCTGGCTTGCGCCCGACGATACCGCCTGGCTTCTGGACAATCCGCTGGAAGTCCTGCAGCAGGCCAAGGGCGGCCTCATCTACCTGCACGACGTCGCGCGCCTGGGGCGGCTCGAACAGAAGGGCTTGTCCCTGGTGCTGGGCAAGCTGGCCCGGCTGGATGTGCGCCTGGTCACCAGCGCCACCCATGCCCTGCCGCGGCAGGTGGAGAGCGGGGCCTTCGATGCCGAGCTCTACCACGGCCTGTCCGCCGTCACGGTGCCCGTGCCGCCCCTGCGCGCCCACCGCGAGGACGTGCCGGAGCTGGCCCGCGCGCTGCTGGCCCAGATGGTCGAGGCGCGGGCGGTCCCGGTGCGCCGGTTCAGCACCGCCGCCCTCAACGCGCTGCGCCAGCACGACTGGCCGGGCAACCTCAAGGAGCTGGAAAACGTCGTGCGCAGCGCCGCCCTGGCCACCCTCGGCGAGGAAATCGGGGTCGATGCGGTGTCCGGCCTGCTGGCCCGGTCGGCCTCGCCCTCGGCGCTGCCCCTCGACCTGGACCAGCCCTTGCGTGAGGCGCGGGACGCGTTCGAACGGCTCTACTTCGAGCACCACATCGCCAAGGCTGCCGGTAACATGAGCCGCGTGGCGGAGACGGTGGGCCTGGAGCGTACGCATCTGTACCGCAAGCTCAAGCAACTCGAGATTCGCATCAACCGGAAAACCGACTGATTCCCATGGAAAGGACCTTCGATGAGTGACGCACTGAACTACCTCGTGGCTGCCCGCGGCGATGCCCTGGGCCATTACTTCAAGTTTCTCAAGGATGCGGGCAAGCACCTGGACCCCAAGACGCGCGACCTGATCTCGGTCATCACCAAGGTCCATGCCCAGACCGAAGCCGGTTTCCGGCAGTATCTCACCCGCGCCCTGCGCGATGGCGTCAAGCCCATCGAGGTGATCGATGCCCTCATCATGGCCTTTCCCGCCCTGGGCCTGGCCAAGATCGTGTGGGCGGCGGAGATCATCCTGGCCATGGACATGCCCGAGTTCCGGCCCGAGAACCTGACCAAGGAAGCGGGCTGGCACGACGTGGGGCCGGTGGACGGCTTCAAGGACGGTGAGACCGCGCGCGTGGCCTGCGACACGCGGGAGCTGTTCGTGTACCGCAAGGGCAATGAATTCAAGGTGTATGACAGCCGCTGCCCGCACCAGGTGACCAACATCCCCCATCTGGCGCTGGAAGGCACCACCCTGACCTGTCCCAAGCACCATTGGAAATTCGACATCACCACCGGCGAATGCATCGCGGTGGGCAACCAGCCCCTCAAGCGCTTCGAGACCAAGGTGGAGAACGGCCGCCTGCTCGCCTACTGGTGAAGGGGTGGGCGCCGGGCCGATAGTGACAGGGCCGCGGCAGGCCGCCTATAATTGCCCGTTTCGCAAAGCATTTCGTCCATCCAGGGAGTCATCATGTCCGTCAAGCACCCCGTCGTCGCGGTCACGGGTTCCTCCGGCGCTGGCACCACCACGGTCAAGCGCGCCTTCGAGCACATCTTCCGCCGCGAGAACATCACCGCTGCCATCGTCGAGGGCGACAGCTTCCACAGCCTCGACCGGAAGGCCTTCAAGGAGGCCGTGGCCAAGGCCGAGAAGGAGGGGCGGCGCCCCCCCAGCCATTTCGGGCCGGAAGCGAACCTGTTCGACAAGCTCGAGGAGACCTTCAGGGAGTATGGCGAGAAGGGCACCTGCCTGCGCCGCTACTACATCCACAGCGAGGAGGAAGGCAAGCCCTGGGGCCAGGAGCCCGGCACCTTCACGCCCTGGCAGCGCATCGAGAAGGGCACCGACCTGCTGTTCTACGAGGGTCTGCACGGGGGCGTGGTGACGGACAAGGTCAACGTCGCCCAGTACGTGGACCTGCTGGTGGGCGTGGTGCCCATCGTCAACCTGGAGTGGATCCAGAAAATCCACCGCGATGCGGCCGAGCGGGGCTATTCGGCCGATGTGATCGTGGACACCATCCTGCGGCGCATGCACGACTACGTGCACTACATCACGCCCCAGTTCTCGCGCACGCACATCAACTTCCAGCGCGTGCCGACGGTGGACACGTCCAACCCCTTCATCGCCCGGGACATTCCCACGCCCGACGAAAGCTTCGTGGTCATCCGGTTCCGGCGCGAGATCGTCGACCGGGTGGACTTCCCCTACCTGCTCAACATGATCCCCCATTCCTTCATGTCGCGGCCGAACACCATCGTCGTGCCCGGCGGCAAGATGGGCTTTGCCATGGAGCTTATCCTCACGCCCATGATCCATGAGCTGATCGCCGCCAAGAAGAAGGCGGGCGCACGCAAGACGGCGCGCAAATAACGGCCTCGCGAGCGGGCCGCTCGGGCGGCCCGCATCCAGCCGGCCTTTCGCCGCTGCGCGAACCATGAGCCGAGCCCTGCCGCTTCGCGTCGCGCGTTGGACCCGAGCGGTTTTCCAACCCTGATTCCGGGCCCCGCCGGAATGCTTCCGTGACCGCCGCCCTCCTGCACAACCTGAACCCCGAGCAGCGCGCCGCCGTGACGCTGCCCCGGGAATCGGCGCTCATCCTCGCCGGCGCCGGCTCGGGCAAGACGCGGGTGCTCACCACCCGCATCGCCTGGCTGATTGCCACCGGCCAGGCCAGCCCCGGGCACATCTTCGCCGTCACCTTCACCAACAAGGCGGCCAAGGAGATGCTCACGCGCATCGCCGCGATGCTGCCCATCAACACCCGCGGCATGTGGGTCGGCACCTTCCACGGTCTGGCCAACCGCCTGCTGCGCGCCCATCATCGCGAGGCCGGGCTTCCCCAGCTGTTCCAGATCCTCGATGCGCAGGACCAGCTCGCGGCGATCAAGCGCCTGCTCAAGGCGCTCGGCGAAGACGACGAGAAATTCCCGCCCAGGGAGGTGCAGTACTTCATCACCAGCGCCAAGGAGCAGGGGCTGCGGCCCAAGGACGTGGAGGCGCTGGACGAACGGACCCAGCGCTACCGGGAGCTCTACGAGGCCTATGACGCCCAGTGCCAGCGGGAAGGCGTGGTGGATTTCGGCGAGCTGCTCCTGCGCTCCCATGAACTGCTCACGCGCGATGACACCCTGCGTGAGCACTACCAGGGACGTTTCCGCTACATCCTGGTGGACGAGTTCCAGGACACCAGCCGCTTCCAGTATGAGTGGCTGAAGCTCTTGGCGGGGCGCGGCAACGCGGTGTTCGCCGTGGGCGACGACGATCAGTCCATCTACGCCTTCCGTGGCGCCCACGCAGGCAACATGCAGGACTTCCTGCGGGATTTCGGCGTGCGCCACCTGATCAAGCTGGAGCAGAACTACCGATCCCAGGGCAACATCCTGGATGCCGCCAATGCCCTGATCGCCAGGAACAGCGGCCGGCTGGGCAAGAACCTGTGGACCGCGGCGGGTCCGGGGGAGCCCATCCGCGTGTTCGCTGCGGCCACGGACCACGAGGAGGCGCAGTTCATCGTGGATGAAGTGCTGGCGCTGCGCAGCGAGGGGCTGCCCCTGTCCCAGATCGCCCTGCTGTACCGTTCCAATGCCCAGTCCCGGGTGCTGGAGCATGCCCTGTTCTCCGCGGGGCTGCCCTATCGGGTGTACGGCGGCCTGCGCTTCTTCGAGCGCCAGGAGGTGAAGCATGCCCTGGCCTACCTGCGCCTGATGGCCAACCCCGATGACGACACCGCCCTGCTCAGGGTGATCAATGTCCCGCCGCGGGGCATCGGCGCGCGCACCGTGGAGCAGATCCAGGAGGCCGCCCGCGAGCAGGGTGTCTCGCTATGGACCGCCGCCGTGGGGCTTGGCGCGCGCCGCAAGGATCCCGAGCGGGGCGTGCCCGCCTTCGTGCGTCTGGTGCAGAGCCTGCGCCAGGACTGCGCTGGCATGAGCCTGCCGGAACGGGTGGAGCAGGTGCTCCACGCCAGCGGCCTGATGGCTCACTACCGCGCCAGCCGCGCCGAGGCCGACCGGGTGGAGAACCTCGAGGAGCTGATCCATGCCGCCGCCCTGTTCGAAGCCGAGTTCGAGGCCGCGGACGAGGTGGACACCCCGGATGTGCTCACCGCCTTCCTCACCCATGCAGCCCTGGAAGCGGGGGAACACCAGGCCGGCGCCGGCGAGGATGCGCTGCAGCTCATGACCGTGCATGCCGCCAAGGGCCTGGAATTCGACGCGGTGTTCATCAGCGGGCTCGAGGAAGGGCTGTTTCCCCACGAGAACAGCCTGTTCGAAGCCGACGGGGTGGAGGAGGAGCGCCGCCTCATGTACGTGGCCATCACCCGGGCACGGCGGCGGCTTTACCTCTCCCATGCGGAAAGCCGCATGCTCCACGGCCAGCCGCGCTATGGTGTGCCGTCGCGCTTCCTGGCGGAGATTCCGGCCCAGCTGTTGCAGCCGGTGGGTGGTCAGGCCGGCCTTCTTCCTCCGGCGCCTGCAGCGGCGTCGGGCGACCCCGGCTGGCGGGTGGGCCAGACCGTCGTGCACGCCCGGTTCGGTCTGGGCGTGATCGTGGACTGCGAGGGCCGGGGCGCGGACGCGCGGGTCCAGGTCAACTTCCGCGACGCCGGGCTCAAATGGCTGGCCGTGGCGTATGCCAAGCTGAGCCCGGCGTAGGGGATTCGCGCCGGCCAGCCGGGGCGGCGTCGGTCACGGACCCGCCCCCGGCTGGGGCCGGTCCCCGGGGGAGGGGGCTTGCGCCGCGTCCGCGGCCTCGAACACATCCCGGTAGCTCGCGTACATGGATGCCGCGACGAGGGCGGCGAACACGCAGAACACGGGGAACACCAGCAACAGGGCGACGATCTCGGCCACCGCCGGCCCGCCCAGGCGCGCGGCCACGGCCACCGCGCCCTGCAGCAGCAGCGAGGCGGCCGCATCCAGCAGGAACAGCAACACGCCATAGACCAGGAAGGGCCAGACGTTGCGCAGGCTCGCGCCGAGGGACAGCCGCAGCGCCGTGCCCGGCCCCAGGTTGCGGAACAGGATCAGGGCTGGCGCGAACCAGTTGGCCATGGCCAGGGGCAGCATCAGCGCAGCCATCAGCAGCGAAGGCACGGTCAGGCGGGTGAGCGCCTCCTGGATGACCGCCTGATCGGGTTCGGGCCCGGCCAGCAGCTCCAGCAGCCGGCGCACCTCCTCACCCCAGCCGAGAAAGAAGACGAGCATGGCCGAGAGCGTGAGCAGCAGATTGGCGCCGCCCAGCGCGATGAGCGGCCGCGCCGCCTTGCGGAAGCCGACGGCCAGGTGGCCGAAGCGGATCGGCCGGGCCTGGGCCGCTGCCTGGGCGGCCGCCATGAAACCCGCCAGCAGACCCGGCATCAGCAGGAACACCGCCACCAAGCCCAGCACCGGCAGCGTCGCCAGAAGCGTGGTGGCCAGAAAGCTCAGGCCCACCAGGGCAAGCCACGGCCAGGGCTGGGCCAGGAACAGGGCCAGGCCAGCCCGCAGCCAGCCGTAGCCGTAGAGGGGGTTGCAGCGTTTGACGTTCATCCGATCCAATGCTTTCTGAGCTCCGCCTCCAGCCGGATATGGTTTTCCAGCACGCGCTGGAAATGGGAGGGGTCCTTGGCGTGGGTGACTTCGCCGGGGCGGGGGAAGTGGAGGTCATAGAGGCGGGACAGCCAGAAGCGCAGCGCGGCGGCGCGCAGCATCACCGGCCAGGCCCCTTTCTCGATGGCGGTCAGCGGCCGCCGCTCATGGTAGCGCTGCAGCAGCGCCATCACGCGGGCGGTATCCAGGGTGCAGTCCGCGTTCACGCACCAGTCGTTCACCGTGATCGCCACGTCATAGAGCCAGGCGTCGTCGCAGGCGAAGTAGAAATCGATCACGCCGGACAGGCGTTCCCCGTCGAACAGCACGTTGTCGCGGAACAGGTCGGCGTGGATGACACCGCGGGGCAGGTCTTCGAACCGGTACAGGGCCTGGAAGCGCAGCTCCTCGGTGAGCAGGGCCTGGGCGTGGGCGTCGAGATGGGGCATGACGGCGCGCGCGGTCTCGCGCCACCAGTGGGGCCCGCGGGGGTTGGACAGGTGGGCGGGATAGCTTCTGCCTGCCAGATGCAGGTCGGCGAGCATCTCGCCCACCTGGGCGCAGTGCCCCACTCCGGGGGTCATGTCCGGCGCGCCTTCCAGCCGCGTGACGATGCAGGCCGGCTTGCCCTTGAGGGGATTGAGATACTGGTTGTCCAGGCTCGCGATGGGCTGGGGGCAGGGAATGCCATGGCTGGCCAGGTGGGCCATCAGGTTGATGTAGTAGGGCAGGGTTTCCGCGGCCATGCGCTCGAACAGCGTGAGCACGTAGCGGCCGTGGCTGGTGGTGACGAAGTAGTTGGTGTTCTCCACGCCCGCGGCGATCCCCTTGAGCTCGATCAGGGTGCCGAGGGAATACTGGCTGAGCCACGCCCGCAATTCCTCGGGCGTGACGGTGGTGTACACGGACATGGGGCGAGTCAGAACTGGTGGATCACCCAGCGCGGCACGCGCGTGCCGGAATCCAGGTTGTCCATGCGGATGAAGCTGCCGTCGCCCTTGTCGTCCACCAGATAATAGGGTTTGCCGTACTTGGGGGTGATCCTCATCATGTACAGCTTGCCGCCGATGCGGAACTCCTCCACCCGATCCTCGCCACGCTGTCGGATGGTCACTTCCGGCTCCAGCTGGGGGTTGAGCTCGTAGCCGGGAGGCGGGGGCGGCGGCTCCGGCACGGGCGCGAGATCCGCGGGCAGGGACGGGCGCTCCTGGGCCAGGGCGGCCGTGGCGAGCAAGAACGACAGCAGGAGGGAGCGGCGCATGGGATGTCCTCGGGGGCGCGAAACAGGCCGATTATACCGCGGCTCGTGCCCGGCCCCGGCTAGAGATGCAGCTGGATTTCCCGCTCCGCGGCGGAGGGCTCGAAGCCGCGCAGCTCGTAGTGCTTGAAGATCGCCTCCACCACCGCCTTGGGTTCGTCGATCACCTGGATCAGGTCCACGTCCGCGGCATCGATCATGCCCTCCGCCACCAGGGTCTGGCGGAACCAGGCCACCACCGGCGCCCAGAAGGGCGAATGCACCAGGATGATGGGCATCTTGCGCGTCTTGCCGGTCTGCACCAGGGTGAGCGCCTCGAACAGCTCGTCCAGGGTGCCGAAGCCTCCGGGCATCACCACGTAGGCCGACGCGAACTTGACGAACATGACCTTGCGCGCGAAGAAGTGGCGAAAGGTCTGGGAGATGTCCTGGAAGGGGTTGGAATGCTGCTCGTGGGGCAGCTGGATGTTGAGGCCGACGCTGGGGGAGCGGCCGAAATAGGCCCCCTTGTTGGCGGCCTCCATGATGCCCGGGCCGCCGCCGGAGATCACCGAGAAACCCGCGTCGGAAAGCTGGCGCGCGATCTGCTCCGCAAGCAGGTAGTAGGGGTGGTCGGGTGGCGTGCGGGCGCTGCCGAAAATGGACACCGCCGGACGGATGGCGGCGAGGCGTTCGGTGGCTTCCACGAACTCTGCCATAATCTCGAACACCCGCCAGGATTCCCGCGCCGAATAGGTGCGGGCCTGGACGTCGGCATCCACGATCTTCGGAAGTTTCTCTTTCATCGGATTCGATCCCGCGAGAATGAAAACACTGCTGCTGGTGGACGGCTCGTCCTATCTGTACCGCGCGTTCCACGCGCTGCCCGATCTGCGCAACGCGGCCAATGAACCCACCGGCGCCATCTATGGTGTGCTCAACATGCTGCGCCGGCTACGCAAGGAAGTGCCGGCCGATTATATCGCCTGCGTATTCGACGCAAAAGGAAAGACCTTCCGCGACGAGCTCTACCCCGAATACAAGGCCCACCGCCCGCCCATGCCCGACGACCTGGCTGCCCAGGTGGAGCCGCTGCAGCGGGCCATCACCGCCCTGGGCTGGCCGCTGCTCATCATCGACGGCGTCGAGGCCGACGACGTCATCGGCACGCTGGCGAGCGAGGCGGAGCGCAGCGGCATCGAAACCATCGTGTCCACCGGCGACAAGGACATGGCCCAGCTGGTCACGCCCCATGTCACCCTGGTCAACACCATGACCAACGAGAAGCTGGACCCGCGCGGCGTGCTGGAGAAGTTCGGCGTGCCACCGGAGCGCATCGTGGATTACCTGACCCTGGTGGGTGACGCGGTGGACAACGTGCCGGGTGTGGACAAGGTGGGGCCCAAGACCGCGGTCAAGTGGCTCACCCAATACGGCAGCCTCGACCAGCTGATGGCCCATGCCCAGGAGATCGGCGGGGTGGTGGGGGAAAACCTGCGCCGCGCGCTGCCGTGGCTGCCCCGTGCCCGGGAGCTGCTCACCATCCGCCGCGATCTTTCGCTGCCGGTGCACGTCACCAGCCTCGTGCCCCGCGCACCGGACACCGCCACCCTGCGCGAGCTGTTCAGCCGCTTCGAATTCAGGAACTGGCTGCGCGAGATCGAGGCCGGCGCGGGCGGCCCTGCCTCCGTTGCCCATGATCCGCAACCGGCGCCGGCATCCCCGGCCCCGGCGCACTACGAAACGATCCTGACCGAGGCGCAGCTTCAGGCCTGGCTGGACAAACTGGACCGCGCAGCCCTCGTCGCGGTGGACACCGAGACCACCAGCCTGGACCCCATGGGCGCGCGCATCGTGGGCATCTCGTTTTCCACCGGACCCGGCGAGGGGGCCTACCTGCCGCTCGCCCACCGCTATCCGGGCGCGCCGGCGCAGCTGCCGCTGGACGCCACGCTGGCGCGCCTGCGCCCCTGGCTGGAAAGCCCGGCCCACGCCAAGCTGGGCCAGAACCTGAAATACGACAAGCACGTGTTCGCCAACCATGGCATCGACCTGGCCGGCATCCGCCACGACACCCTGCTGGAATCCTATGTCCTGGAAGCCCACAAGTCCCACGACATGGACTCCCTCGCCCACCGCCACCTGCATTACCGGACGGTGTCCTATGCCGAGGTGGCGGGCAAGGGGGCCAAGCACATCGGCTTCGACCAGGTGGGCATCGAGGCGGCGACGCACTATGCCGCGGAGGATGCCGACATCACCTTCCGTCTGCACGAGGTGCTGCATCCCCGCATCCATCGGGACGACAAGCTGCGCTTCGTCTATGAGCGGATCGAGATGCCCGTGCTGGAGGTGCTGTGGGCCATGGAGCGCGCCGGCGTCCTGCTGGATTGCGCCAAGCTCGCCGCCCACAGCCAGGAACTGGGCAGGAAGCTCCTGGAGCTGGAGACCCAGGCCCACGCCCTCGCGGGCCAGCCCTTCAACCTGAATTCGCCCAAGCAGATCCAGGACGTGCTGTTCGGGCGGCTGGGCCTGCCGGTGAAGAAGAAAACGCCCGGCGGCACGCCCTCCACCGACGAGGATGTGCTCCAGGAGCTCGCCCTCGACTATCCCCTGCCCAAGCTGCTGCTGGAATACCGCGCACTGGCCAAGCTCAAGTCCACCTACACCGACAAGCTGCCCCAGCGGGTCAATCCGGCGACGGGGCGCGTGCATACCAGTTACAACCAGGCGGTGGCCGTGACCGGGCGTCTGGCCAGCTCCGATCCCAATCTCCAGAACATTCCCGTGCGCACGCCGGAAGGGCGCCGCATCCGGGAGGCCTTCATCGCCCCGCCCGGCTGCCAGCTGGTGTCGGCCGACTATTCCCAGATCGAGCTGCGCATCATGGCCCACCTGTCCCAGGATCCGGGCCTGCTCAAGGCCTTCGCCGAAGGCCGGGACATCCACCGGGCCACGGCCGCCGAGGTGTTCGGCGTGGACCCGGAGGCCGTCACCGCCGAGCAGCGGCGCTATGCCAAGGTCATCAACTTCGGCCTCATCTACGGCATGTCGGCCTTCGGCCTGGCTGCCCAGCTCAACATCGAGCGCGCCGCCGCCCAGGCCTGGATCGACCGCTACTTCGCCCGCTACCCGGGCGTGGCCGCCTACATGGAGCGCACGCGCCAGACGGCGCGGGAGCAGGGCTATGTGGAGACCGTGTTCGGCAGGCGCCTGTGGCTGCCGGAAATCCACAGCCAAAACGCGGCCCGGCGCCAGGCGGCGGAGCGCGCGGCCATCAACGCGCCCATGCAGGGCACCGCGGCCGATCTCATCAAGCTCGCCATGATCGCCGTCCACCAGTGGCTCAGGGAGAAGGCCATGGCCAGCCGCCTCATCATGCAGGTGCACGACGAGCTGGTGCTGGAGGTGCCGGAGCCCGAACTCGCGGCGGTGCAGGCGGAATTGCCGCGTCTGATGGCGGGCGTGGCCCGCCTCGACGTGCCCCTGGAAGCCGAAGTGGGTGTGGGGCCCAACTGGGAGCAGGCCCACTGACCGTGCAGGCCGGACCGCACCACCGGCGTCGTTGAGAAAGGCGGGGTCTGCGTATAAAATAGGCGCCCTTTCTCTGCCGCCCTCCCATGCGAATCGGCCCTCATACCCTGCGCAACAACCTGATCGTCGCCCCCATGGCGGGCGTCACGGACAGGCCCTTCCGCCAGTTGTGCAAACAGATGGGGGCCGGCATGGCCGTGTCGGAGATGGTCACCTCCAATTCCCTGCTCTACGGCTCGGCGAAGACCCGCCGGCGGGCCGACCACGAGGGCGAGGTGGAACCCATCTCGGTGCAGATCGCCGGCGCCGACCCGCGCATGATGGCGGAAGCCGCCCGCTACAACGTGGAGCGGGGCGCGCAGATCATCGACATCAACATGGGCTGTCCGGCCAAGAAGGTGTGCAACGTCATGGCCGGATCCGCCCTCCTGCAGAACGAACCCCTGGTGGGGCGCATCCTGGAAGCGGTGGTGGGCGCGGTGGACGTGCCGGTCACGCTGAAGATCCGCACCGGCTGGGACCGGGAACACCGGAATGCCCTCAACATCCTGCGCATCGCCCAGGAGGCGGGCATCCAGGCCCCGGCCATCCATGGCCGCACCCGCGCCTGCGGTTACTCGGGCGAGGCGGAATACGACACCATCGCCGCGGTGAAGGCGGAGGCGAAGATCCCCATCATCGCCAACGGGGACATCACCACTCCCGAGAAGGCACGCTTCGTGCTTGACTACACCGGGGCCGACGCCGTCATGATCGGCCGCGCCGCCCAGGGACGGCCGTGGATCTTCCGTGAGATCGAGCATTACCTGGCCACGGGCCAGAAGCTGCCGGAGCCGACGGTGGCGGAAATCCACGAGGTGCTGCTGCGCCACCTGGAGGATCTGTATGCCTTCTATGGCGAATACACCGGCGTGCGCATGGCGCGCAAACACATCGGCTGGTACACCAAGGGCCTGGCCCACTCCGCCGGTTTCCGCCAGCGCATGAACCAGCTGGAATCCACGCGCGAGCAGCTGGCGGCGGTGAACGCGTTCTTCACCGAACTGGGCAGCCGGGGTGAGCGGCTGACCTATGACGACGCGCAGACCGAATCACGACTCGAAGCCGCCTGAAGCGGCCATGGGCAGGAGGGGAACAGGGATGGCATCGAAAGAAACCGAACTTTCCGCCTGCGTGCGGAAAGCGGTGCACGACTACTTCAAGCACCTGGATGGCGAAGAACCCGGCGGCATCTACGACATGGTCCTGGCCTGCGTGGAAAAACCGCTGATCGAAACCGTGCTGTACTACGCCCAGGGCAACCAGACCCGCGCGGCGGAGCTGCTGGGCATCAACCGCAATACCCTGCGCAAGAAGATGCAGGCCCACAAGATCCGATAAACCTTCGAACGACCCATCATGACCCAGATCAAGCGCGCCCTTCTCAGCGTCTCCGACAAGACCGGCATCGTGGACTTCGCCAAGGGGCTCAGGAGGCTCGGCGTCGAGCTGCTTTCCACCGGAGGCACGGCGAAACTGCTCGCCGAGCAGGGCGTGGAGGTGATCGAGGTGGGCGACTACACCGGCTTCCCCGAGATGCTGGATGGCCGGGTCAAGACGCTGCATCCGAAGATCCACGGCGGCATCCTCGGCCGGCGCGACCTGCCCGAGCACGTGCGGGCGATGCAGGAGGCGGGCATCGCTCCCATCGACATGGTGGTGGTGAACCTCTATCCCTTCGCCGCCACCATCGCCCGGCCCAACTGCACGCTGGCCGAAGCCATCGAGAACATCGACATCGGCGGCCCCGCCATGGTGCGCGCCGCGGCCAAGAACTATCAGCACGTGGCGGTGGTGGTGGATCCGAAGGACTACAAACCCCTGTTGTCGGAGCTGGACATGACCGGCGGCATCCTGGCCGGGGAGACGCGCTTCAACCTCGCGCGCAAGGCGTTCTCCCACACCGCCGAATACGATTCCGCCATCAGCAACTACCTCACGGCCATCGATGCCCAGGGCCGCAGGGAAGGCTTTCCCGAGCGGCTCAATCTCAACCTCACGCGGGCCCAGGCCCTGCGCTACGGCGAAAACCCCCACCAGAAGGCGGCCTTCTATCTCTACCCGGGCGAGAAGGACGCCTCCGTGGCCACCGCGCGCCAGCTCCAGGGCAAGGAGCTGTCCTACAACAACATCGCCGATGCCGATGCGGCGCTGGAATGCGTCAAGCAGTTCGCCGACTCGCCGGCCTGCGTCATCGTCAAGCATGCCAATCCCTGCGGTGTGGCCGTCGCGCCGACGCTGCTCGAGGCCTACGAACGGGCCTACCGCACCGATCCGGAATCGGCCTTCGGCGGCATCATCGCCTTCAATGGCGAAGTGGACGGCGAGACCATGAAGACCATCGTGGAGCGCCAGTTCGTCGAGGTGATCATCGCACCCCGGTTTTCCCAGGCCGCCCTGGCCGCTGCCGGCAGCAAGAAGAACGTGCGTGTCCTGGAATGTGGGCAATGGCCTGCGGCGCCCTCGCCGCGCCTGGACTTCAAGAAGGTCACGGGCGGCGTGCTGGTGCAGGAGGCCGACCTGGCCCTGCACGAGGCGCTCAAGGTGGTGACCCGGCGGGCGCCCACCGAGGCCGAAATGGCGGACCTGCTGTTCGCCTGGCGGGTGGCCAAGTTCGTGAAGTCCAACGCCATCGTCTATGCGAAGGAGGGCATGACCATCGGCGTCGGCGCGGGCCAGATGAGCCGGGTCAACTCCGCGCGCATCGCCGCCATCAAGGCCGAGCACGCGGGGCTGGCGGTGGCGGGTGCGGTCATGGCCTCGGACGCCTTCTTCCCCTTCCGGGACGGCATCGATCAGGCGGCGGCGGTGGGCATCACCGCGGTCATCCAGCCGGGCGGATCCCTGCGCGACGAGGATGTGATCGCCGCCGCCGACGAGCACGGCATGGCCATGGTGTTCACCGGCATGCGCCATTTCCGCCATTGAGGAACGGCATCGTGCCGCGCCTCATGCTCGCCCTGCTGCTGTTCCTGGGCGCGCTCGCCCCGGCGCGGGCTGCCGGCATGGCACCCCTCGAGCGGGCCGCCCAGGGCCTCGGCCACGTCTGGGAAGCAGGGCGGCCCGACCTCTATCTGCCCCTGCACACCCATCATCTGCGCTACGCCTACGACCGGGAACGCATCGACGGCTATCAGGAAGATCCCCCCGGCTTCGGCTTCGGGCGCAGCCTGGAGGAAGACGGCCAGTGGCGTGGCCTCTATGGCATGGCCTTCCAGGATTCCCATTTCAAGCCCAGCTACATCCTCGGCTATGGTCACCGCTGGCTGTGGCAGCCCGCGGAACATTGGCGCGTGGGGGGAGGGCTGACCGCCTTCCTCATGGCGCGCTCGGACATCGGGCATTACCTGCCCTTTCCCGGGGTCTTGCCCACGGCATCGCTGGCGTATCGCGCGGTGTCGGTGGAGACGGCCTTCGTCCCGGGCAGCCGTGGCGCGGGCAACATCCTGTTTTTCTGGGCGCGCATCGAACTGGACAGGCAATGAGGCAGGCATGAAGACATTGGTGATCGGATCGGGCGGGCGTGAGCACGCCCTGGCGTGGAAGCTGGCTGGCTCGCCGCGGATGCACAAGGTGTTCGTGGCGCCGGGCAACGCCGGCACGGCCCTGGACCCGAACCTGGAGAACGTGCCGATCACGGCCATTCCCGAGCTGGTGGAATTCGCCCTGCGCGAAAAGATCCAGCTCACGGTGGTCGGTCCCGAAGCGCCCCTGGCCGCCGGCATCGTGGATGCCTTCCGCGAGGCAGGCCTGCGCATTTTCGGGCCGACGCGGGCAGCGGCGCAGCTGGAGGCCTCCAAGGACCATGCCAAGGCCTTCATGCAGCGTCACGGCATTCCCACCGCCGCCTATGCCACCTTCAGCGACGCCGCGGCGGCCCACGCCCACATCGACCGCCGGGGTGCGCCCATCGTGATCAAGGCCGACGGGCTGGCCGCGGGCAAGGGTGTGGTGGTGGCCATGGATCTGGAACAGGCCCATGCCGCGGTGGACATGATGCTCGCCGACAACCGGCTGGGCGACGCCGGCGCGCGCGTGGTGATCGAGGACTACCTGGCGGGCGAGGAAGCCAGCTTCATCGTCATGGTGGACGGCGAGCACGTGCTGCCGCTCGCCACCAGCCAGGACCACAAACGCCTGCTGGACGGGGATCGGGGGCCCAACACCGGCGGCATGGGCGCCTATTCGCCCGCCCCCATCGTCACGCCGCAGCTGCATGCCCGCGTGATGCGGGAGATCATCCTGCCCACCGTGGCCGGCATGGCCCGGGACGGTACACCCTACACGGGCTTTCTCTACGCCGGACTGATGATCGACGCGGCGGGCAACCCCCGGGTGCTGGAATACAATTGCCGCATGGGCGACCCGGAAACCCAGCCCATCATGATGCGGCTCAAGAGCGATTTGCTCTCGCTGCTGGAGCACGGGACCGCTGGCAGCCTGGACCGCGTGGAGGCGGACTGGGACCGGCGTGCCGCCCTCGGCGTGGTGCTCGCCGCCGCGGGCTACCCGGACGCGCCGCGCAAGGGCGACGTGATCACCGGCCTGCCGGCGCCGGGGGAAGACTACATGGTCTTCCACGCCGGCACCGCGCTCCGGGATGGGCAGGTGGTCACCGCGGGGGGCCGCGTGCTGTGCGTCACCGCGCTGGGCGAGACCATCCGGATGGCCCAGCGCCGCGCCTACGAGATCGCCGAGGGGATCCATTTCGAGGGCCGGCAGATGCGGCACGACATCGGCCACCGGGCCATCCGGCGCTGAGCGCGGCTTCGAGGGGAGGCAGCACATGGACGCGAGCAGGGTCAGGGCATTCCTCACCGAGCTTCAGGAGCTGATCGTCGAGCGCCTGGAACAGGTGGACGGCGGGCGCTTCCGGCGCGACGCGTGGACCCGGCCGGAAGGCGGCGGAGGGCTGACCTGCGTGATCGAGGACAGCGGCGTGCTGGAGCGGGGAGGCGTGAACTTCTCCCACGTCACGGGGACGCGGCTGCCGCCTTCCGCCACCGCCCATCGCCCGCAGCTCGCCGGTCGCCGCTTCGAGGCCATGGGGGTGTCCCTGGTGCTGCACCCGCGCAATCCCTACTGTCCCACGGTGCACATGAACGTGCGCTTCTTCCAGGCCACGCAGGAGGGCGAGGAGCCGGTCTGGTGGTTCGGCGGGGGCATGGACCTCACGCCCTACTACGGCTTCGAGGAGGACGCGGTGCACTTCCACACCATTTGCCGCAACAGCCTGTTGCCGTTCGGGGCGGACTACTATCCCCGCTTCAAGAAATGGTGCGATGAGTACTTCTACCTGAAGCACCGTCAGGAACCCCGTGGCGTGGGTGGAATCTTCTTCGACGATTTCAGCGAAGGCGGCTTCGAGCAGGCCTTCGGCCTCACCGAGAGCGTGGGCGATCACTTCCTGCCCGCCTACGTGCCCATCCTGGAGCGGCGCATGGGCATGCCCTATGGCGAGCGGGAACGGGATTTCCAGGCCTGGCGCCGGGGCCGCTACGTGGAGTTCAACCTCGTCCACGACCGCGGCACGCTGTTCGGCC
>JBBINK010000024.1:7049-20962 GCA_037443925.1 Betaproteobacteria bacterium | reverse complement strand
ACCCACATAGACCACCCGCTTGCCCAGGGTGGCCAGCTCGGCGAGCTCAGGCGGCGTGGTGACGGGTTGGGGGTTTCCGGAAGCATCCACCAAGGTGGCGAGCTTCTTCACGTTCCAGGTGCTGACGTTGCCCGTGAGATCGAAACGCCAGACGTTGCCTGCCAAGTCGCCCCCATAGACGTAGTCGGTGGTGGCATCCGCGTCGCCGTTTTGCACGTAAGCGCTGATGTGGGCCAGTCCGCTGGGATCGGTGGAGGAGCCCGCACCGGTGCGGATGTCCTTGATCAGGGCGCCGGTCTTGGCGTCCAGCACGAACAGATGGCCCTGGCCGTCGCCGCCGGTGTCGCTTCCATTGTTGTAGCCGGAGGTCACCAGCACCACCCAGCCCTTGGTCTGGGTCTTCACGATCACCGGCGTGCCGAAGGAGTAGCCAATGTTCTGGCGGCAGCCGTTGCCGGTATTGACGTTGGAGCAGGTGGGCGTGCTGGCATTGGGGAACTCCCACAGCACCTTGGCAGCCACGTCCGCATCCGAGGTGGCCGACGGGTTGGTGATGTCCAGGGCGTAATAGCCCCGACCACCCTTGCCCAGTCCGCCGACCAGGATGGTGTGCCAATCTGGCGTCGGGGAGCTGGAGCCACTGGTGTTGTTGAAGTCCACGTCGCCGGCGACCGGGGTGGCATCGATGTAGTTGAGGTGCTTAAAGCCGGTGCGCAGGCTCAGGTTGACCAGGCTGCTGGTGTTGGGATAGCTCGTGCTGAGGTTGGTGTTGAGGAGCAGGCCGGGCACGTAGGCCCACATCTCCGCACCCGTGTCCGCGTTGAAGGCATGGAGCATGCCGTCGTTGGCACCCTGGTAGAGCATCTTGGTGCGGCTGGCCTGGGCGCTCTTGAAGGCGCTGTAGCCGTTGTCCCCATAATTGGCTCGGGGCGGCGGCACGTACACCGCTTCCGCGTTGATGATGTCGCCCAGGACGTGGGTGCGGCCACGATAATCGATGTTTTCCTTGCTGCGGTCCCCGCGCAGGAAGTTCAGGACGGTGGCGCCATCCGAGGTGCCTGGGGGCGAGAACGGCGTGTGCAGCCGGCTCTGCAGAGACGCCGGCAGGCTGCTCCAGGTGAAGGGGATGCCGGCGCTGCCATCGAAGGTGGCGATCTTGCGGTTCGTCCAGAGGAGGGCATCGAGCTGGGTCTGGGCGGGCTGGCTCCATTTCGGACTGGCCGTGTTGGGTAGCCCCGTGGTCAGGTCGATCGCATAGGCGTTGAGCTCGCCATACCAGGCGCCGGAATTGTAACCGGAGATGAAGGCCGAGTTGTCGCTGCTGGTGACGTAGGGGTTGCTCACGGTGATGGCCGAGGCGGAACCCTCGCGGCCCACGATATTGTTCAGGGCATTGACCAGCCCGGCCTGAAGCGCAGCAGGGTCACTGGCACTGAAGTATTGGCCATGGCCATTGACTGCCGCGTGCCAGAGATCATCGATCGTGGTCGGAGTATTCTGCAGGGGAATCGGCCAGTCCGTCGTGCCATTCTTCAGGTTGGTCAGCGTGGTCTGATTGAAGGGCAGCGTGCCATTCACACCCAGGCCCATGGTGAAGGTCACCATGTGCTGCCAGGTGGCGGGGTCCTGGTTGTTGGGCAGGACGTTGTTCGTCAAGCTGCTTCGCAAGTCGGAGGCCCAGTAGCTCATGGCGATGTCGGCCAAGGTATTGTTAGTCGCGGTCGGGCCCTCGTAAAAGGGACGGGGCCATTGACTACCGGGAGTGAGGGGAGTGCCCGAGATGGGGTCTGAGGTAATGGTGGCCGGCAGTGTGGGTACCGTTCTGTCCCAATTCCCCACGGAAGGAGGTGTTCCGTTCCAGTAGCCGTCAGTGGCCAGCAGCGTGTAATTCGACTGGCAGGAGTATTGGATAGGATCTACCGAACCGGTTGCGCCGGGCAATGTGCCCGTTCTGAAGTACTCTCCTGCCTGACGCAGTGCGTTTTGCAACGGTGTCCAGCCATTGGGTGTGATGGAGAATAGCCGATTAAACCAGGTGCTTTTTTGCGAAGGCGTAAAATCGCTCACATTGATGAAGTTGGCCCCCGTGGTATTGGTGCTGCCATTGTTGTCGTTAATGGTGTAGAAGCCGACCCGGTAACGTTTGTCCAAACCCGAAAAGGCCAGGCTTGCGGCCGATTTCATGGCCAGGATACGTGTGCGGTAGTAGCTATACCAGTTGGCGAAGTTCTGCCGCTGGGCCACGGGGACGGTCTGACAGGTGAAGTTGGCATCATTGCTGACGATCGAATCATCGGCCGGGACTGTCAGGATGGTGCCAGCGCCACCGTTGTACGTGCAGTAATAAGCCGGCTGTGGGGTGTCTTGGAATCCACTGTCATTATAGGCTTGAAACGCCGTGCTCAGATTGACCATGCCCTTGGAGTGGTCGAACCCGTCGTTCCATGCAGAAAAGAAATTCGCGTTCCCGAGAGAGTTCCCATTGCTGTCCACTGGGACTGTGTAGGTGACATTGGGGTTGTAATAGAGGCGGTTGAACGAGCTGGATTTATATGCACGCCGATTGAAGTAACAGTGTGTGGTTCCGCCAATTTGGGCACACCACACTTCATCTGGCATCTCCGTCCAGGACATACTGCCTGAATTATCCAGCACGAACATGATGTTGGGCGCGGCGCGGGTGGTCACGGCCATGGGTGCATCGGCGATGTCGGTGGAGGCAGCGAGCGCAGGCTGCAGCACCGCCAGGCCGGCAAGGCAGGCGGCGAGGCCTTTGCGGCAGAGGCTGGAAATGGAAACCATGGCGAATCCTCCTCTCAGCGATAACCCACGATGGCCTGGGCCAGGGTGGTGGTCCCCCGGGCCCCCTCCACGCGGGCGGTGATGCGGTAATAGACCATGCCGGTGCCGGCGAACACGGGCACGCCGGCGCGTTTGGACCCGCCGCCCGTGGATTGATCCTGTACGCAATTGGCATCCTTGTCGGTCACCGGCAGGCTGCCCTGGCAGAGTCGGTCGATGACGTACTGGATCCGGTCTGCGCCCGCTGCGACGGCATTGCAGGCGATGGCAGTACCCGCATTGTCACGGCAGGGCACGTTGGCCCAGTCGATGGTGATAGGCACGCCCAAGGGGTCCACGGGCTGCATCAGGGCGAAATACTGATTGGCGACGTTGGCCTCGGCGGTGGCGGCGAGATTCGCACCCATCCAGTCGAGGGCCATCTCGAAAGCGCGGTCCGTGGTCTGCACGGTATCCTGCTTGAAGGCCATGTTGCCGGCAATCAGGCTGCCCGCACTGTGGGAGCGGGTGAGCGCGATGGCGGCGAGGGTCATGGCCACCAGGGCGATCAGGGCGATGATGAGGACCACGCCCCGCTGGGATCGAGTGGTGTTCATGGGTTCCCCCAGATCACGTTGCGCAGGGGCACCACGGTTTCGAACACCCGAAAGCGGTAGCACTGCCAGTTGGCCGGCAGGTTGAAGTTACCCCCGCTCCAGGTGGGTGCGACGGTCGTGGTGTCACATGGTCCGCCCGCCACCGAGGGTTTTTCTGCGATGGGCGAACGTGCCAGCACGGCCAGCCGCACGGCACGGATGCGCCTCACCTCGGCAGCAGGCGGATTGGCCCAGTTCGTGCCCCCGCAGGCATTGCCGGTCGCATTCGTCCAGCAGGTGACCTGTTGACTGCCCGCGGGCGTGATGCCGTATTGCGCTTGCAGATCCACGATGTCGGCTGACACCTCGCTGGCCGCATTGCCCGGTGGCGTGAGGTCCTGCACGAACAGCGCCCGGGTGTTGCTGCTCGCCCCCACGGTGTAGCGCCGGGCGGAGAGCTGGCCGAGCTGATACACCTGGGCACCGACGCCGTAGGCGGGCCAGCTGTTGGTGATGTTTCCGGCCATGTTGTAGGGCGCGCCCGAGCCGTTGTTGTGGACGAAGCCGAACTGCCCGGAGCCGCCCGCTGGCGCCTGAATGTTGGTGATCTGCATCACGCTGCAGTTGACGCCGTCGCTGACGATGATGACGTCGCCCACCTGATAGCCCGTCACGTTGGTGACCTTGAGGTCACCCGCAGGGGCCGGCATGGCCTGCCGGATCTGGGTGGGCACGCCGGGCCGGATCGAGCTGCTGGAGACGAGGTCGATGGCGTCTGACGTGCCGCCCCCCTCGGTGATGCGCACGGGCATGATCGCCGTATTGGACAGGCCGGGAGCGGGTTGCACGATGTTGCTTCCCGTATCGTAACCGCTGTACACCGTGCTGCAGCTCATCAGGGGGCTCGCGGTGAGGCCATAGCCTGCCATGCGGATGTCCCGTTCCAGGGTGAACAGGGCGGCAAGTCCATTCTCCTGGGTGTCCGATCCGGCCACGCTGGTGCGTTTCTGGCCTTCGTAGTTGGCATACATCTGAGCGATGACCAGGGTGGCGATGAGGGCCACCGTCATGCCGACCATCAGTTCCACGAGGCTGACGCCCCGCTGGCGTGAAAGCAGGCGTTTCATGGCGCGTTCGGTCCTTTGACGCGGGTGGTGACGGTGTGGCTGTGATAGGCGCCGGTGCTGGCGTCCTGGGCGCTCTGCCAGCAGACGGTGACCGTGACCTGCCGTGTGGCTGCATCGACCACGATCTGCTGCTGGGCGGGGGTGGCACCCGGCAGGGTGGCAGCCACCTGGGCCTGCCAGTTGCCGACGTTGGTTGCGGCCTGGGAGCCTGCGGCGGCGGCCGGGCCGCCGTTGAACACACAGTTCGCGCCGCCGGTGTTCAGGGCGTATTGGGTGAGATTGTTGTCTGGGTCGTCCGACCACATCAGGCCGACGATCTGGTTGGCGAGAAAGGCGGCATCCGCACGGTATTTGGCATCGCGCACGCTGGAAATGGCATTGGCCTGCAGGCCCATCAGCGCCAGGATGCCGAAGGAAAAGATGAGTATGGCGATGAGGGCCTCCAGCAGGGTGAAGCCCTGTTGCCGCCGGGGCTGGACTGAATGCATGCCCATGCTCCTCAACAAGCCTGAACGTTGCCGGCGGGCAGCGCCGGGTCGCATAGACGCACCTGCCCACCCGTATTCACGATGATCCGCAAGGGCCGGGTGGCCGCCGCCGAGGTGCTGCCGAAGTCGATGGTCACGCCGCCACCGCCACCCGTGAGGCGCCCCTGGCCGTTGAAGACGAGGGAAGCCTGGCTCGCATTGACGGTCACGTTGGCGCTGCCCTCGGCCCGGCTGCGGCCTTCGATAAAGTCGTCCGCGTTATAGGCACCTCCCGGCTGGAATACCCGCACCGCCCAATGGGGGCCCTGGGTAGCCGGGACCAGGGCATTGACGTTGGCGGGCTCGGGCGAGGTGGAGGTGAAGAGGAACTCCACCGCACGGTTGCGGCGCACCGCTTCCATGCGCGCATGCTGGAGCCCGGCCAGGGTGGACTCGGCGTGGGTGCGGATCTGGCTGTTCTGCATCCACTCGGTGAAGGCAGGCACGCCCAAACCCAATAGCAGGGCCATGATCACCAGGATGATCATGAGCTCGATCAGCGTGAAGCCGCGCGTCATTGGCATTGTCCGCCCTTGCGATTGACCCAGCAGTTTGGGGAAGCTGCCGCCCAACCCGCGGCAGTGATGGTCGATGTGCGCGTGCCGTCCTGGTCGATGGTATAGGTGAAGCCCGCCAGGGGGCCCTGGCCGTTGGCCGTGAGGGTGAAGCTCTGCCCTCCGGCGCCGGTCACACAGGCGTAGGTGAAGAATTGGGTAGCGGGGCAGGGAACACCGCAATTGCCCCCGCACTGGTTACCCGCGTAGGTGCGGTTGTCCTGGTAGAACTGCTCCATGCGCACCCGCAGGGCCGCCAGGGTACTGGTGCCATCCTGGATCTGCCCCCGCCGCACGTAGTCCTGGTAGGCCGGAACCGCGATGGAAGCAAGAATGGCGATGATGACCACCACGATCATCATCTCGATCAGGGTGAAGCCGGTCTGGGGCCTCAGAAGTCGCTGCGCCATGGGGACCTCCACTATCTGTGCTGCTCATGCTAGAGGCATAAAGAGGCCGGGCGCCAGTGTGCGCCGATGAACGGCACGGTGGGGGGAACGACCGGCAGGCTGTTAGAATGCCCCGGATCCTTGTGTGAACGGGGCGGCTTGCGGACGGCGATGGCTGCCCTTCCGGGGGCCCGCCGCCTGGCCTGGCGGTGGGAGCGTGGGCCTTCCCCGGGCCCGTGGGCGGCCTCCACGGGGCGTCCCTTCGGCCTGGGGGCCACGCCGGGCAGCGGGCGGCTTCGATTGTCTTTATCTTTCGCGGCGGAGCGGAGCGTTGACGGATTTCCTCATCATCGGCGGTGGGGTGATTGGCTGTGCCACGGCCTGGGAGCTGGCGCAGGCGGGAGCACGGGTGACGGTGCTCGAGCGGGGCCGGCTCGGTGGCGAGTCTTCCTGGGCGGGGGCGGGCCTGCTCTTCCCCCTGCTGCCCTGGGACTACCGTCCCGAGGTGGCGGCCCTGGTGCAGGCGGGCCGCCGCCGCTTCCCCCAGTGGATTGCCGATTTGGCGGCCGCGTCCGGCGTGGATCCGGAGTTCACGGAAAGCGGCCTGCTCGTCCTGCCGCCCTATGACCGGCAGCGGGCGTTCGGCTGGGCTGCGGCCGAGAAGGAAGCCATGGCCGAGGTCGGCCCGCGGCTGGTGGAACCGGCCCTCGATCATCCCGGCCCCGCCCTGTGGCTGCCCCAGGTGGCCCAGGTGCGCAATCCACGCCTGATGGCGGCGCTGGAACGCGGCCTGGAGCGCCAAGGGGTGCGCCTCGTGACCCAGGTGGGGGACACCCGCTGGGTCACTACTGGGAACCGCATCGAGGCCGTGGCCGCCGCCGATGGCCGCCAGTGGCGGGCGGAAACCTATATCCTGGCGGCGGGGGCCTGGAGTGGGCCTCTGCTATCGGACCTGGGTGTTCCGGCGTCCGTGTATCCGGTGCGCGGCCAGATCCTGCTCTACCGGATCGAGCCCGGGCAGCTCACGCACATGGTGGTCCAGGAAGGCCGCTACCTCATTCCCCGCAGGGATGGCCACGTGCTGGCGGGCAGCACGCTGGAGGATGCCGGCTTCGACAGGAGTACGACGCCGGGGGCGCGGGAGGCGCTGGCGGACTTTGCCGGGCGGCTGGTGCCCGCGCTGCGGGGGCGCGAGCCGGTCCGCCAATGGGCCGGGCTGCGGCCCGGCCGTCCCGACAACGTGCCCCTGGTGGACCGTCATCCCGGCATGGCGAACCTCTGGGTGCATACCGGCCATTTCCGCTATGGCGTCACCATGGCGCCGGCCTCCGCGCGGCTGCTGGCCGACCTGATCCTGGACCGGCCGCCCTTGCTCGATCCGGCGCCCTACCGCTGGGCGGCAGTTGGGGCCCAGGCGGGTCGGCAGGCCGGGAATTAGACAAAGTCCAAATCCGGCGCTATCATTAAGCGCATGAAAAAGCATTATTATTCCCGTGACGAAATCGCGGGTTTGCTGCGTACCCACGGCATCAATCCGACCCACCAGCGGATCGAGATCGCCTACGCCCTGTTCGGGCGGCAGGCGCATCTTTCCGCCGACCAGATCATGGCCATCGTCAATGACCGGCACTGCGAGACGTCCAAGGCCACGGTCTACAACACCCTGAATCTGTTCAAGCAGCACAAGCTCATTCGGGAAGTGATCGTGGACCCGAGCAAGGTGTTCTACGATCCCAACACGGAGCCCCATCACCATTTCTACAACGTCGCGACGGGCGAGCTCACCGACATCGACGGCTCGGACGTGCGCATCGAGGGCCTGCCCAGCCTGCCGCCGGGCTTGACCGCCGAGGGGGTGGACGTCATCGTCCGCATCCGCCCGGCGGCCTGAGGGCTTTGCCCGGCCGGGTGCCTTCCGTATAATGACGCGCTTTACGCCGGTGTAGCTCAGCTGGTAGAGCAGCGCATTCGTAATGCGAAGGTCGTAGGTTCGAATCCTATCTCCGGCACCCGATTTCCCTTCTCCCGCCCGCGCCGGGCGCGGGTCTTGGGGCTTTGACACGCCCTGCGCCCCTGCCTACACTCGGCGTTTTGTTCCCCGATTCTGGGCAGGCCATGTTGATCAGTGAAATCCTCTCCCTGAAAGGCAACGAGATCGTGTCCGTTCCGCCGGACTGCACCGTGCAGGAGGCCGTGGCACGCATGGTGGAAAAGGACATCAGCTCGGTGGTGGTGATGGAGGCGGGGACCATGGTGGGGCTGCTCACCGGGCGCGACCTGTTGCGGGGCCTTCACGAGCGGGGCTGCGACCTGGGCCGCTTGAAGGTGAGCGAGGTGATGGTCACCGAGCCCATCATCGGCAGTCCCGACGACACGGTGGATTACGTGCGCGGGGTCATGACCGAGAACCGCATCACCCATTTGCCGGTGATGGAAGGGGAGCGGCTGCTGGGCATCATTTCCTTCCACGACGTGGCCCGCGCCTGCCTGTCCGAGGCCAAGCTGGAAAACCGCCTGCTCAAGCGCTACATCCGCCACTGGCCCGAGTGAGCCTGTCCCTGAGTGAGCCTGTCAAAGTTTCGACAGGTGTCGCCCTTCCGTTCCGGCACGCTGCCCAAGGGCGCCACTCCCTCCGCCAAGTCATTGATTCGATGGCCTTCCGTGGCCCCGCCCGATGCCCGGTCAGTGGCATGTTTCCTGCTTGGATACGCTGATTGATCGCATCAGCCTTTAAGGTAAGGGGAGTCGTGCGTGTTCGAATTCCTGTCCTTCAAACGCAAGCCGGTCGATCCCATGACCGATGCCGCGTCGGCCACGCGCTGGATGAAGGAGCTGGGCGTGGGCGACCTGTATGCGGCCAACGAGGAGGTGGTCAGGAAACTCAGGGCATACAACGCCCAGAAACAGCCCGCCAGCCGTGACCGGCTGGCCGCCCTGCTGCAGCTGGACGAGGAGGCCCAGGACATCCTGTCGGGACTACAGACCCAGTACCTGCTCAACCCGCGCATGTCGCGCAGCGTGGAGAGCCGGCTGTGGAACGCGGTGTTCGCCTATTACCAGGAAATCCTCCACGCCTACCACGCGCGCGTGATGGAGTACGTGGCCAATCCGGCAGGCAGCCGGGTGCGGCCCTTTCTTGCGCGGATCATTGCCCGTGCCATCCATTACCTGGGCGCCGATGCCAAGTGGTGTTATTTCCGCTACGAGCGGGTCAGCCCCAAGTTCTGGAAACATCTCAACAAGCTCTACCATCTGGCGGAATACGAAGAGATCGAGCAGGAGCCCGTCGTCCTCTACCCCGGCCGCGATGCGCGGGGGACTTCCATCGCGAGCCTGTACCTGCGCGTGCTCATGCTCGACGTGATCAACACGGGCAGTCTGCTGCCGCGCCAGATCGATCTGGTGGACCGCTGGCTGCTGGATTTCGCCCGCAGCCTGGTGCTGGAGAAGGAGTTCAAGCCCGCACGCCACACCTTCTACGTGGATCTGGCCGAAAGCCGCGGCGCGCGCCGCATCCGGCGCCTGGCGCCTGCCGAAACCCAGCGCTACTGGGACACCTACACGCTGAAGGCGTACATCGACGAGATCCGGGCCAGGCTCGTCTCGGGCGAGGTGCCGGCCCGTCTCGGCCTCACCGAGGACTGCAAGCTGCCGGCCTGTCTGGAGCTCCTGGACAAGGTGGCGGAGCTGTGGGCGCCCACCGTCAAGCGCGCCCAGCGCGTCCACGAGCGCAGGCGCGTGATGCAGCAGGTGGAGGTGGTCCATGGCCTGGACCGCATCTGTGCCAACGTCAAGCTGGACAATGACCAGGTCCGGCTCGATGGCGACAGCCGGGGGCTCACCTACGACGAGATGCTGGACATGCATCTGTATGGCTTCGTCACCCAGCGCACGCGCCAGAAACTCGCGCGGGAACGCGAGGAGCAGCGGCCACCCCTGCCGGAGCACGAGCGGTGGGTGGTCGAGAACGAGAGCGAGGGCGGCTATGGGGCCCTGATCGAGGTGCAGGACGAAGACTGGATCCGCCTGGGCAAGCTGGTGGGGCTCAAGCCCGGGCGCAATGCCAACTGGGTGGTGGCGGTGATCCGGCGCATGGTGCACGTGGGCCCCGGGCAGTATGCCGTCGGCCTGCAGATCATCGCCCACCGGCCGGTGGCCCTGCTGCTGCGTGCGGCCCGCCATCAGGAATCCGGCTACACCATCGACGGGGTGGACGCCGCGGACGTGGTGCTGCCCATCCCCGCCATCTACATCAAGGCCGAACGCGAAAGCGGCCAGCCCGACAGCCTGCTTCTGGCCAGCGCCGAGTTTGCGAGCGGGCGGACCCTCTGGTTCAGCGTGCATGGCACGGCCTACCACATCGCCCTGAACCAGGCTCTGGAGCGGGGCGACGACTGGCTGCGCGTATCCTTCCGCGTCATCGCGAAGATGCCTGCCGAAGAGATGGCCCGCGGCTGAGTTCAGGCCAGCACGCGGCGCAGCCAGTCGCCGATGTCGGCGATCTCCTGGGCACACAGGCCATGGGCCATGGGGTAGTCGTGCCACTCCAGCGGATAACCCAGCGCCTGCAGGCGCGCGGCGCCGGCTCGTGCCAGGCTTTCGGGCACGATGGCATCCCGCGTGCCGTGGGCCATGAAGATGGGCAGGTCCCGGTTCGCCTGCGCGGCCTCGTCCGGCAGGGTGCGGGCCAGGGGCAGGTAGGCCGACAGCACCAGGACGCCGGCCAGACGGTGCGGGTGACGCAGGGCCGTGAACAGGGCCACGGCCCCGCCCTGGGAGAATCCCGCCAGCACGACGCGGTGCGCCGGGATGCCCCGTTCGGCTTCCCGCTGCACCAGTCCTGCGACGCTGTGGGCGGAGGCGCGCAGGCCCGCCTCGTCTTCCGGGGCGTTCGGGTGGATGGCGATGATGTCGTACCAGGCAGGCATGACGAGGCCACCATTCCACGTCACCGGTCTCGAGGGCGCGTTGGGGAACACGAAGCGCAGGTCGGGCAGGCCGGTCAGTTCCAGCTCATGGACCATGGGGAGGAAATCCGAGCCATCGGCACCGAGCCCGTGCAGCCAGATCACGCTGGCGGCGGGTGCGGGGCCGGTGGTGACCTCCAGGGGCGGCGGGGCGTCGGACATGAAGGGCGGGCAGGCGCTCAGGCGTGGTGACGGGCCAGCACGTCGAAGCTCACCCGCGCGTAGTCGTCGCCCTGGTTCAGAAGCTGCTGCAGCCGGATGGTATAGGCCTTGCCCTGGGCCGAGAGGTGCAGCAGCCGCCCCGGCTCGTATTCCTCCCGCGCCAACAGCAGGCTGCGGGGCTGCTGGGCCTCGGGCAGTTCCATCAGGTAGATGCCGTCGGTCCGATGGGGCCCGTGTCCGCCGTTGGGCAGGGTGTGCAGCTCCACGGGGATGGGTGTCTGGCTGAGGGTTTCGATGCCCACGTAGGTCTTGGCCGAGGGGTTCTTGTTGATGCGGCGCACCACGCCGATGAGGAAATGGCGCGCGCTGTCCGGTTTGAGCCCGACCAGGGTGCCGATCTTGAGCGGCTGGGCATGGAGATCCAGGGTGGCGCCACAGCCCGACACGCTCTCGTTTTCCATCACCCACTGTTCCAGGTGGGGCTCGAACAGATGCGGTTCCCCGCTCTGGGTCTCCACGCCCAGAGGCGTGCCGCCCTGGGTGTAGCCGGTGACCTGGTAATCGATCAGTTCACCCGCGGGACGGCGCCGGCGCTTTTTCGCTCCCGGCTTGAGCTGGGCGACCACGTCGTGGAAGCCTTGCACCACCTGCACCACCTTCACTTGGGGGGTGCGTTCGTGCTTGCGTTCGGCATTCCTGCGCGCCCAGCGTCCCTGGACCAGTTCGATGAGATCCAGGCACTGGGGCAGGCGGCAGTCTTCGGTGAGCCCCAGGCGCGCCGGCACCTCGCCGGCCTTGAGCTGTTCCACCACCTTGTCGATGGCCACCATCAACAGCCCCACCCCGAAGTAGCGGTATTTCTCGCCGAGCATGTTGCGACGCAGGGGCCGCGCCGGTTTGGTATCGCCCAGGTTGACCGCGTAGATCTGCCGGTGCGGGCGGAACGCGGCCTCCAGCGCGACGCTCTTGGCCCAGTGGTCCAGCCAGCGGTCCACCAGCTCGATCTGGGCCGGCGTCAGGCTGTCGGGGCTGGCCAGATGCAGCAGCTGGGCCTGCATGTATTGGGCGACACAGCTCGTCTCCTCGTCCGAATCGGGGAAGGGCTTCATGGGCTGCTTTTCGAAGCCCTCCCGCTCGGCGAACAGATAGAGCCGGTTGAGGTTGCGCCAGACCGTGGCTTCCACGGGCAGATAGCGCAGGTGGGCCCACTTCGCCTGCATCGCGTAGTAGTGCAGGCCACGCAGGGTGATCACGTGGATCTGGGGCCACAGCCGCGGCACTGGCTCCTGGGCGAAGCTGCGGATGCAGATCTGGTAGGCGCTGGCCATCTCTTCCCAGAAGCTCAGGATGGTGGAGAGATAGGCCTTCTCCGGCGCGTGGGGCATGTCGATCACCGCGAGGTAGTCCCGACACAGCTGGGCTTGCAGCCCGCGGGCCTTCTCGTCCAGATACATCACGACCCGCACGCGCTCCTTGAGGGACATGCGGCGGTTTTCGTTCAGGGAGGTAAGGGCCTTGACGATCTCCACCTGGGCCCGGTGCACGTCCGCCAGGGGCAGCTCCTGTACCCAGACGGTCGCGGATTTCAGGTTGCCCACCGGATCATCGGACCGTTTGCGCAGGATGGCGTTGATCAGACCGCTGAAATCGAACATGGGCGTGCTGCGAGGCGTGCCAGTGGTCTGGCTCGTGAATTTTTTGTCACGGGCAAGCTTAGCCTATGCCAAGGGGATAGACAATAGGCGGCTCATGGCTGGGCCCGCAGCAGGCGCTGGGCGATGCCCGCTTCCTCGATCGGGCTGAAGGCGTAGGGGTAGAGGGATTTTTCCGTGCGCGCCAGTTCCGGGTGGCCGGCGAAGCGGGCGAGCTGCCGCGCCACGTGGGCGAAGTCCAGATGCAGCAGCACCGCCGGCGCGTGCACGCGGGGACAGAGCCGTTCCGGTCCCAGCCGCACGAAGCCCAGGGCGCGCTCGTAGAAACGCACGTGCATGGGGTTGACCTCGATGACGGCGTCCGTGGCGCCGTGGAGCCGGCGGGCGTACAGATAGGCGATGTGGAACAGGGCGAACAGCGGGCGCCGGGCGCCGGCGCCGGGGTCGGCGGCGAGCTGGGTGATCTCGCACAAGCTGCGGCCGGCGCGGCGCAGACGGCCCAGCTCTTCGCCGTAGAGGGTGTCGGCGGCCAGTCCGTGGCGGTCGTCCAGGGCGAGGGTGAGGGTGCCCACCACGCGCTCGTCTTCCGAAACGGACAGGTTGATCCGGTTGGGCGCCTGCCCGCCTTCCGGCAGGCGGTAACCCCGGCCCGCGTACATCCTGCGGATCAGCAGGCGGGCGGAAACGGGTTGCGCGCCGCTGCGCGCCATGCGGATCTTGAGCACGCGGCGCGCGAGTTCCACCTCGGGCGCGTCCCCGGCGGCGCAGGCCAGGGGCCGCAGACCGCCGGCATCGAGGGCCACCAGCGTCTCGTTGCCCACGGAGGGCGGGGCGCAACGCTGCTCGGCCGGAGCCCTCACCGCGTCGGCCTCATGCCGTGGGCGGGGTGGCGGACTTGGGCCGGAAGGCTTTCACCACGGCCTCGTTGGTGGTGACGTAGGGCCCGCCGATGAGCTCGATGCAATAGGGCACGGCGGCGAAAATGCCATCCAGCGTTTCCTTGATGGCTTTCGGCTGGCCGGGCAGATTGAGGATCAGGCAGCGGCCCCGGATCACGCCCACCTGACGGGACAGGATGGCGGTGGGCACGTACTTCAGGCTCACCGCGCGCATGGCTTCGCCGAACCCCGGCATCACCCGCTCCGCCACGGCCAGGGT
>JBBINK010000024.1:0-7013 GCA_037443925.1 Betaproteobacteria bacterium | reverse complement strand
GGGGCCGGCCCCGTGCCGCCCGTGGTGACCACCAGGTGGCAGCCTTCGCGGTCCACCAGCTCGATGAGCGTGCGTTCGATCACCGGCCGCTCGTCGGGGATGAGGCGCGTGATGCTGCGCCAGGGTGAGGTGAGGGCGGAGCGGAACCAGTCCTCGAGGGCGGGAATGCCCCGGTCTTCGTACACACCCTGGCTGGCACGGTCGCTCGTGCTCACCAGGCCAATGATCAGTTCCTGTGCAGGGGAGGTCATCGCTTCAATGCCGTACTCGGGTACGTATGATAGGGTTCACCGCGACCGGGCCGCATTACCGTCCGTCCATGGACCCCGGCTGGTCAGGGTCCGCCGGCGCATCGGAACGCGTCTCCCCGGCCTCGGCCAGGCACAGGCGCAGGGCGCGGAACAGGGCCCGGGCACTGCGCGGCGGCTTGTCCAGGGCGGCTTCCCGGCGCGCGTTGCGGATCAGGGTGCGCAGGTTCTGGATGTCCGCGCGGGGGCAGGCCGCCGCCAGTTCCGTGAGTGCCCCATCGTCGGCGAGCAGCCGCTCGCGCCATGCCTCGATGAGGTGGTGGCGGGCCGTCTCGGCTGCGCTCTGGTGCTTCAGGGCATTAAGCCTGGCGCGGATCGGCGCCGCATCCACCTGACGCATGAGGCGGCCGATGTACTGCATCTGCCGCCGGATCGCCTCGTGGCCGCGCAGCCGCCGTGCCTGCGCGATGGCGTCCGCGAGCGCCTCGGGCAGGTCGAGCCCGGCCAGCTGCTCGGGCGTGAGCCCGACCAGCGCGGCCCCCAGTTCCTGCAGCGCGTGCATGTCCTGCTTGCGGCGGGTCTTGCTGACGAAGCCTTGCTGTTCTTCCCTGACCATGGGCGTCTTCGCCGGGCGGACGCAAAGTTGCTATCATAACCGCTTTCGCTAGCCTCCTCAGCCATCAACGGAAACGAGCCTGCCGTGGCCGACGCACCCCGCTTTTCCCATTCCATCGACACCCTGAAACAGATCACCCAGGACATCCTCGCCCGGGCGGCGAAGGCCGGCGCCAGCGGCTGCGAGGCCGAGGTCAACCAGGGCTTCGGCCAGAGCGTCACCGTGCGCCTCGGTCAGGTGGAAACGATCGAATACAACCGGGACAAGGGCCTGGGCGTGACCGTCTATTTCGGGCACAAGAAGGGCCATGCGAGCACCTCGGATTTCTCTCCCCAGGCGATCCGGGACACGGTGGACAAGGCGGTGACCATCGCCCGCTATACCGCGGAGGACGAGTTTGCCGGCCTGCCCGACCCGGAGCTCCTCGCGCGGGACATTCCTGACCTGGACCTCTACCATCCCTGGGATCTGTCCGCCGAGGAAGCGGTGGAACTGGCCCGCGCCTGCGAGGCCGCCGCGCTCGCCGTCGATCCCCGCATCAACAATTCCGAGGGCGCGACGGTGTCCACCCAGGAATCCGTGTTTGTCTATGGCAACAGCCTGGGCTTCCTCGGTGGCTATCCCACCTCGCGCCACGGTCTGTCCTGCGCGGTGATCGCCGAATCCGAATCCGGCATGCAGCGGGACTACTGGTACACCACCGCGCGCGACCGGCGCGACCTGGAGGACGTGGAAGCCGTGGGTCGCATGGCCGGCCAGCGCACCCTGCGCCGGCTGGACGCCCGCAAGCCCAGGACCTGCCAGGTGCCGGTGATCTTCGAGGCGCCCGTGGCCACGGGCCTGATCGCTTCCTTCGTGGCCGCGGTGTCGGGTGGCAATCTCTACCGCAAGACCTCGTTCCTGCTCGACAGTCTCGGCAAGCCGGTGTTCTCGCCACGGGTGCAGATCGTGGAGCGGCCGCACCTGAAGAAGGGCCTGGCCAGCGCGCCCTTCGACCAGGAGGGCGTGGCCACCCACGACCGCGACGTGGTGCGGGACGGCGTGCTCCAGGGCTACTTCCTGTCCAGCTACTCGGCGCGCAAGCTGGGCATGCGTTCCACCGGCAATGCCGGTGGCAACCACAACCTGATCGTCGCCCACACCGGGGTGGACTTCGAAGGCTTGCTCAAGCAGATGGGTACCGGGCTGGTGGTGACGGAGCTGCTGGGCCAGGGCACCAACCCGGTGACGGGTGACTATTCCCGCGGCGCGGCCGGCTTCTGGGTGGAAGGAGGCGAGATCCGCTACCCGGTGGAGGAGATCACCGTCGCGGGCAATCTCAAGGACATGTTCCAGGGTATCCTCGCCATCGGCAACGACGTCCTGGTGCGGGGTTCGCGCCAGTGCGGCTCCATCCTGATCGACCGCATGACCGTGGCGGGGCAGTGAGGCATTGGCATCGGGAGGCTGCAATGGAAAGAAGGACCTTCTTGAAGAAAACGGGCGTGGGGCTGGCCGCGGGGCTGACGGCCGCACCGGCGCTGGCGGGGACCGAGCCGGAGATCCGGTGGCGTCTGGCCTCCAGTTTCCCCAAGAGCCTGGACACCATCTACGGCGCCGCCGAAATGCTGGCCAAGCGGGTGGCCGGCCTCACCGGGGGACGCTTCCAGATCCGGGTGTTTGCTGGCGGCGAGCTCGTGCCGGGGCTGCAGGTGCTGGACGAAGTCGGGCGCGGCACGGTGGAATGCGGACATACCGCCAGCTACTACTACGTGGGCAAGAACAAGGCCTTCGCCTTCGATACCGCCATGCCCTTCGGGCTCACCGCCCGCCAGCAGAATGCCTGGCTGTATTACGGTGGCGGCTTGCCGCTGCTGCGTGAACTGTTCGCCCAGCACGGGGTGATCAATTTCCCGGGAGGCAACACGGGCGTGCAGATGGCCGGCTGGTTCCGCAAGGAGATCAAAAGCGCGGCGGATCTCAAGGGACTGAAGATGCGGATTCCCGGCATCGGCGGCGAGATCATGGCGCGTCTGGGCGTGGTGCCCCAGACCCTGGCGGGGGCGGACATCTATCCCGCGCTGGAAAAGGGCACGATCGACGCCGCCGAGTGGGTGGGACCCTATGACGACGAGAAGCTGGGCTTCCACAAGGTCGCCCGTCATTACTACTACCCCGGCTGGTGGGAGGGCGGGCCCACCTTGTCCTTCATCGTCAACCTCAAGGCCTGGGAGAAACTGCCTCCCAGCTACCGGGAGGCCTTCGAGGTGGCGGCTGCGGAAGCGAACCTGCACATGCTCGCCGAGTACGATGCCAAGAACCCCGCGGCGCTGGCCCGCCTGCTCAAGGGCGGCGCCAAGCTCCATCCCTTCCCGAAGGACGTGATGAACGCGGCGCTCGCCGCCGCCAACGCCCTCTACGCCGAGGAGGCGGCGAAGAATCCGACCTTCAAGCGCATCTTCGACTCGTGGAGCCGCTTCCGCTCCGACGAATTCCAGTGGTTCCGCGTGGCGGAGCTCAACTACGCCAATTTCGTCTTCAGCGCCGTCAAGTAGGCCGGCTACTCCGCCGGCAGCTCGATGCGCAGGGGCAGGGCTTCCTCCTTGGCTTCTTGATGGCTGCCCACCAGATCCGGGAAGGCCACCACCAGCGCCACCATGGCCAGCTGCATCACCACGAAGGGCACCGCGCCCCAGTAGATCTGGGCGGTGCTCACCCCTTCCACGCGCCGTCCGGTGGGTTTGTCCACGTAGGCCTCCCGGGGCGCCACGCTGCGCAGGTAGAACAGCGCGAACCCGAAGGGCGGGTGCATGAACGAGGTCTGCATGTTCAAGGCCAGCATCACGCCGAACCACACCAGGTCGATGCCCAGCTTCTCCGCCACCGGGGCGAGCAGCGGCACCACGATGAAGGCCAGCTCGAAGAAATCCAGGAAGAACGCCAGGACGAACACCAGCAGGTTCACGGCGATCAGAAACCCCAGCACCCCTCCCGGCAGGGCGGCAAACAGGTTTTCCACCCACAGGTCGCCGTTCACCGCCCGGAACACCAGGCCGAACACGGTGGAGCCGATCAGGATGAACAGCACGAAGGCCGACAGCTTGGCCGTGCTGTCCAGGGCCTGACGCAGCAGGGAAAGGTCGAGCCGTCGCCGGGCCCAGGCCAGCGCCAGGGCGCCGGCCGCGCCCATGGCGCCGCCCTCCGTGGGCGTGGCCAGGCCGACGAAGATGGTTCCCAGCACCAGGAAGACCAGGGTCAGCGGGGGCAGCAGGGAACGGGCCGCGCGCAGGGCCAGGGCCGGGCCCGCGAGGCTGCGTGCCGCCGCTGGCAGGGCCGGGGCCATGTCGGGGCGGGCGAGCGCCAGCACCGCGACATAGGCCGCATACAGGGTAGTGAGCAGGAGCGCGGGGCCGATCGCGCCGTGGTAGAGCTCGCTCACGGGCTGGCGCAGTTGATCCGCGAGCACGATCAGCACCAGGGAAGGCGGAATGATCTGGGCGAGGGTGCCGGAAGCGGCGATCACGCCCGAGGCCAGGCGCCGGTCATAGCCGTAACGCAGCATGACGGGCAGGGCGATGAGTCCCATGGCGATCACCGAAGCGGCCACCACGCCGGTGGTGGCGGCGAGCAGGGCGCCCACGAAGATCACCGCGAAGGCCAGTCCGCCCCGCACCGGCCCGAATAGCTGGCCAATGGTGTCCAGCAGATCCTCGGCCATGCCACTGCGTTCGAGGACGAGTCCCATGAAGGTGAAGAAAGGGATGGCCAGCAGGGTCTCGGTCTGCATGATGCCGTAGATGCGCGAGGGCAGCGCCTGCAACAGCTCCGGCCCGAGCAGGCTCTGATGGATGCCGATCGCTGCGAACAGGAGGCCGTTGGCGGCGAGGGAGAAGGCCACCGGATAGCCGAGGAGCAGGAACGCCACCAGGGTGGCGAACATGGCTGGCGCCAGATACTCCGGGGGAATCACTGGCCCCTCTCCCGCAGGATCATGTCTTCCCCTTCCGGCGAGCGGGGCGGCTCCGGCTCCGGCCCATGGCCGGCGAGGAAGGCGATGCGGCGCAGCACCTCCGCCACGCCCTGCAACCACAGCAACGCGAAGCCGAGGGGGATGAGCAGCTTGCCCGGCCACAGGATGAGCCCGCCCGGACTGCTGGAATGCTCGGCCGAGACGAAGCTCGCCCAGAAGAAGGGCCAGCCGTGGTAGAGCACCAGGCTCGCGAAGGGAAGGAGGAAAAACAGACCGCCGATGATGTCGATCACGGCCCGTGTCCGGGGCGACAGCCGCCCGCTCAAGACGTCGATGCGCACGTGCTCGTTGCGCCGGAGGGTGTAGGCCGCGGCCAGGAGGAACACGGCCGCGAACAGCGTCCACTGGATTTCCAGCAGGGCATTGGAGCTCGCGTCGAACAGCTTGCGGCTCACCGCGTTGCCCGTGCTCACCAGCACCAGCACCAGGATCAGCCAGGGCACGCCGCGGCCGACGGTTTCGGTGAGGCGGTCGATCAGACGGACCAGCGCGAGCAGACGGTTCATGGCCCCGGATTATAGGGGCGGCGCGGTTCGCAGTCGAACGCGGCGCTGCTAACATGCCTTCCATGAGACTGCGCCGCGTGCTGGGCGTGGGCGGTGTGCCACCCCACGACAACCCGGAAGCCTATCTGTGGGAGCGTCGCCTGCACTGGGTGATGATGGCCATCGCCCTGCTGGCCCTGCCGTCCTATTACCTGGAGACCGCCTATGCCACGGGGCCCTGGCACTGGGCCGGCCGCGTGCTGGATGGCGTCGTCTTTCTGGCGTTCGGCGCGGAATTCCTGTGGATGATGCACCTCACCCGCCAGAAGCGGCTGTACGTGCTGCACAACTGGCTGGATCTCATCATCATCGGCGCGGCCTTCCTCAGTCTGTGGGAGGTGAGCCTCGACTGGCTGCCCGTGGTCCGCCTGTTCCGGCTGCTTTATGTGACGCTGATCTTCGCCCGCGCCGTGGCGGCCATGCGCGAAGTCCTGGTGCCGGCCTCGGTGCCTTATCTGCTGGGCTGGGGAGTGTTGCTGTTCGGGGCGGCGGGCGCGGCGTTCTACTGGCTCGAGCCGACGGTGCATTCCTTCTGGGATGGCGTGTGGCTGGCCTTCGTCACCGGCAGCACCGTGGGCTACGGGGATTTGCTGCCCACCACCACCGGCTCGCGCATCCTGGCGGTGCTGGTGGTGCTGGTGGGCTTTGCCATGCTCTCCCTGGTGACCGCCGCCTTCACGGCTTTTTTCGTCGGCGAGGACGAGAAACGTCTGCGCCGGGAGATGCACCAGGACATCCGCGAACTGCGCCAGGACGTGCAGGCGCTGAGGGCGGAGCTGGCGCGGCTTGCGGCATGGGTGGAGGCGCTGTCCCGCGATCGCCGCCCGTGATAAAATGCCGCTTTTCTTCAAAGACTTGAGACCCCATCCATGTTCAGCGCCGCGCACACCATTGAGGCCATCGACCCCGAACTGTGGGAGGCGATGGAAAAAGAACGCCAGCGTCAGGAAGACCACATCGAGCTCATCGCCTCGGAGAACTACACCAGCCCGGCCGTGATGCAGGCGCAGGGATCGGTGCTCACCAACAAGTATGCGGAAGGCTATCCGGGCAAGCGCTACTACGGCGGCTGCGAATACGTGGACATCGCCGAGCAGCTGGCCATCGACCGGGCCAAGGCTCTGTTCGGTGCCGAGTACGCCAACGTCCAGCCCCATTCCGGATCCCAGGCCAATGCCGCGGTGTATTTCGCCATGTTGCAGCCCGGCGACACCATTCTCGGCATGTCGCTCGCCCACGGCGGCCATCTGACCCATGGCGCGTCGGTCAACTTCTCGGGCAAGATCTTCAAGGCCATCACCTACGGCCTGCATCCGGAGACCGAGGAGATCGACTACGACGAGGTGCAGCGGCTCGCCTCGGAGCACAAACCCAGGATGATCGTGGCGGGGGCGTCCGCCTATTCCCTGGTGATCGACTGGAAGCGCTTCCGGGCGATCGCCGATTCCGTCGGCGCCTATCTTTTCGTGGACATGGCCCACTACGCGGGCCTGGTGGCGGCGGGGGTGTATCCCAGCCCCGTGGGCATCGCCGACTTCGTCACCAGCACCACCCACAAGACCCTGCGCGGGCCCCGCGGCGGCGCCGGCCAGCTT
>JBBINK010000023.1:3518-22002 GCA_037443925.1 Betaproteobacteria bacterium | reverse complement strand
CCGGCCACCTCCTCCTTCAGGGAGCGTTCCACCTCCGACACCGCCTCACGGGCCTCCTGCAGGCCGCTGTGGAGCTTCATGATCTCCTCGTTGTGCATCTCGCGCCGGATCTCCGCCTTCACCTCGGAAACGTAGCGCTGCAGGCGGCCCAGCAGGTGGCCGGCGGTACGGGCCACCTTGGGCAGGCGTTCGGGGCCGAGCACGATCAGGGCCACCACGCCAATGACGAGAAGCTCGGAAAAGCTGATGTCGAACATGGCAACGCGAAGCGCACGGGCAATCCGGCGAGGCCCCGCGCCTCATCCCGCCGCTTCAGGCGCCATGCGTCTTGTCCTTGACCTCGCCTTCCACGGTCTGCGTGGTGGGCTTGGCCTCCACCTGTTTGGGCGGCTCGGCGCTGCTTTCCTTCATGGCTTCCTTGAAGCCCTTCACGGCGCCCCCGAGGTCGGCACCGATGTTGCGCAGCTTCTTGGTGCCGAACACCAGCAAAACCACGGCCAGGACGATGAGCCAGTGCCAGATGCTGAAAGAACCCATTTCTCGCTCCTCCTAAAGATTGCAGACGGTCAGATCCTGGGGATGCGTTCCCCGCCGCCGAAGACGTGGAGGTGGAGGTGGAACACCTCCTGCCCGCCACCCCGCCCGGTATTGATCATGGTGCGGAAACCGGCATCCAGGCCGTGTTCCCGGGCCAGACGCGGCGCCAGCAGCAACAGCTTGCCCAAGAGGGCTTGGTGCTCCGGGGCGCAGTCGGCCAGGCTCGCGATGTGTGCCTTGGGGATGAGCAGCAGGTGCACCGGCGCGATCGGGTGGATGTCGTGGAACACCAGCACCTCTTCGTCCTCGTAGGCCTTCCTGCTCGGCAGCTCGCCGCGCACGATCTTGCAGAAGATGCAGTCAGTCATGCCCTTGCCCCCTTCATGGCCGCGGCCGGGAAGCCTTCTCCACGATACCGGAGACACCTTCCCGGCGCGCAAGTTCGTTCAACACGTCATCCGGCCCCAGGCCCTGGCTGGCCAAGAGCACCAGGGTATGGAACCAGAGATCGGCCACTTCGTACACGATCTGCGCCTTGTCCCCGCCCTTGGCCGCGATGATGGTCTCCGCCGCCTCCTCGCCTACCTTCTTCAGGATGGCATCCAGCCCCCGGCTGTAGAGCTTGGCCACGTAGGAGCTCGCGGGATCGGCCCCCTTGCGGGCCTCGAGGGTGGCTGCCAGTCTGTCCAGGATGTCGTTCATTTGCCGTAGATCGCCTCGGGGTCCTTGAGCACGGGGTCCACCGTCTCCCACCGGCCGTCCGTCAGCCGGCGGTAGAAGCAGCTGTGGCGCCCGGTGTGGCAGGCGATGCCGCCCGCCTGTTCGACGCTGAGCAGGATCACGTCGGCATCGCAGTCCAGGCGGATCTCCCGCACCTTCTGCACGTGGCCCGATTCCTCGCCCTTGTGCCACAGCTTCTGGCGCGAACGGGACCAGTACACCGCCTCGCCTCGTTCGGCCGTCAGCCGCAGGGCCTCCCGGTTCATCCAGGCGAACATGAGCACCTGGCCGGTGCCGGCCTCCTGGACGATCACCGGCACCAGCCCGTCACGGGTCCAGCGCACTTCATCGAGCCAGTTCACCACCATGGGGAAAACCACGCCAAAAAGCACATTCTACACGCCCTGGCGCATGCCGGGCCCTAGAGCCGGACTTCGATGCCGTGGCGGGCCATGTGCTCCTTGGCCTGGCGCACGGTGTATTCGCCGAAATGGAAGATGCTGGCCGCGAGCACCGCGTCGGCATGGCCTTCCAGGATGCCGGCCACCAGATGGTCCAGATTGCCCACGCCGCCGCTGGCGATCACGGGGATGTCCACCGCGTCGGCCACGGCACGGGTGAGGGCGATGTCGAAGCCCTGCTTGGTGCCATCGCGGTCCATGGAGGTGAGCAGGATCTCTCCCGCGCCCAGGGCCTCCACCCGGCGCGCCCAGTCGATCACGTCCAGGCCCGTGGCACGGCGTCCGCCGTGGGTGAACACTTCCCAGCGCCCGGGCGAGCTCGCCTTGGCGTCGATGGCCACCACGATGCACTGGTTGCCGAAGCGGGCGGCGGCCTCGCCCACCAGCTCGGGGTTCTGCACGGCGGCGGTGTTCATGGACACCTTGTCCGCACCGGCGTGGAGCAGACGGCGCACGTCCTCCACGGCGCGCACCCCGCCTCCCACGGTGAGCGGGATGAAGACCTGGGAGGCCACCGCCTCGACCACGTGCAGGATGATGTCCCTTTCATCGGAGCTCGCGGTGATGTCCAGGAAGGTGAGTTCGTCGGCGCCCTGCTCGTCGTAGCGGCGGGCGATTTCCACGGGGTCGCCCGCGTCCTTGAGCTGGACGAAGTTGACGCCCTTCACCACGCGGCCGGCGGTGACGTCCAGACAGGGAATGATGCGTTTGGCCAGCGACATGGCTTTCAACCGGAAGCAGCGAAGGATGCGTGGGCGGGACCGGTGGCGATCACCCGGCGCCCCGGGTTTCCGTCAGCTCGTCCGCCAGCTGCTGCGCCGCCGCGAAGTCGAGCGAGCCCTCGTAGATCGCGCGTCCGACGATGGCCCCCATGATGCCCTCGGATTCCACCGCGCACAGGGCGCGGATGTCGTCCAGGTTGGTGATGCCGCCGCTGGCGATCACGGGAATGGTGAGTTCCCGCGCCAGCCGGACGGTGGCTTCGACGTTGACCCCCGATAGCATGCCGTCGCGGCCGATGTCGGTGTAGATCACCGCCTCCACGCCATAGCCCTCGAACTTCTTGGCCAGATCCACCACGTCATGGCCGGTGACCTTGGACCAGCCGTCCACGGCCACCTTGCCTTCCCGGGCATCCAGCCCGACCATGATGTGCCCCGGGAAGGCATCGCAGGCTTCGTGGAGGAAGCCGGGGTTCTTCACCGCCGCGGTGCCGATGATGACGTAGGCGATGCCGTCGTCCAGATAACGCTCGATGGTGTCCAGATCCCGGATGCCGCCACCCAGCTGCACGGGTATCTCGCTGCCCACCGCATCGGTGATGGCCTTGATCGCCTTTTCGTTGACCGGCTTGCCGGCGAAGGCGCCATTGAGATCCACCAGGTGCAGGCGCCGGGCGCCCTGCTCCAGCCAGTGGCGTGCCATGGCCGCGGGGTCCTCGGAAAACACCGTGGCGTCGGCCATCACGCCCTGCTTCAGGCGGACACAGTGACCATCCTTGAGGTCGATCGCGGGAATGATGAGCATGACTGGACTCTCACATGCAGGCTGAAGATTCACAGGCGGCGTGGCTTACGCTGCCGTCCCATACCACGAAGTTGCCCAGGAGGGTCAGGCCGGCCGCCTGGCTCTTCTCCGGGTGAAACTGCACTGCGAAGACGTTTTCCCGCGCCACGGCACTGGTGAAGGGGAAAGGATAGAGGGTGTATCCGGCCACCAGGTCGGGGGTGGCCGGTTCGCAGTAGTAGCTGTGCACGAAATAGAAACGGGTGCCGTCGGCGATGCCGGTCCACAGGGGATGGGGCTGGGCCTGGTAAACCTCGTTCCAGCCCATGTGGGGCACCTTGAGCTTGCGGCCGCGGTCGTCCTGCATGGCATCGGCGGGGAAGCGCAGCACCCGCCCCGGAAGGACGCCCAGTCCCTCGACATCCCCTTCTTCCGAGTGCTGGAACAGCATCTGCATGCCCAGGCAGATGCCCAGGAAGGGCTTGCTGCGCGCGGCTTCCATCACGGCTTCGCGCAGGCCACGGGCGGTAAGTTCCCGCACGCAGTCCGCGGCGTGGCCCACGCCAGGAAACACCACGCGCCCGGCCCTGGCGATCACGTCGGGATCGCTGGTGACGCAAACCGACACCGCCGGCGCCACGTGCTCCAGGGCCTTGGAGACGGAACGCAGGTTTCCCATTCCGTAATCGATGACAGCGATATCAGTCATGGCTCGGGGATGCGCGGCTCGCGGGCTCGGGATGGACACGCGCCAGGATGCGTTACAGCGTTCCTTTGGTCGACGGCATGATGCCCGCTGCCCGCGGGTCGGGTTCCACGGCCATGCGCAGCGCCCGCCCGAAGGCCTTGAACAGGGTCTCGGCCTGGTGGTGGGCGTTGATGCCCCGCAGGTTGTCCACGTGCAGGGTCACCTGGGCGTGGTTGACGAAGCCCTGGAAGAATTCCCGGATGAGGTCCACGTCGAATTCCCCCACCCGGGCGCGGGTGAAAGATACCTCGAACACCAGGCCGGGCCGGCCGGACAGATCCACCACCACCCGGGACAGGGCCTCGTCCAGGGGGGCATAGGCATGCCCCATGCGGCGGATGCCTTTCTTGTCGCCCACGGCAGCGGCGAACACCTGGCCCAGGGTGATGCCCACGTCCTCCACGGTGTGATGGGCGTCGATGGCGAGGTCGCCCTCCGCCTCGACCTCGATGTCGAACAGGCCGTGACGGGCCACCTGATCCAGCATGTGATCCAGGAAGGGCACCCCGGTGGCGAGCCGGGCCTGGCCCGTGCCATCCAGATTGATGCGTGCGCGGACCCGGGTCTCGAGGGTTTGGCGTTGGGTGGCGGCTTCGCGCATGGCTTCAGAGACAGGTTTCGAGGTTGGTGAGGAATCGGGTGTTTTCTTCCGGTGTGCCCACGGTCACCCGCAGACAGCCTGCCAGCATGGGGTGGGCGCGGTCGAGATTCTTGATCAGGATACCCTGTCGTTTCAAATCCTCGAAGGTCCGGCTCGCGTCCCGGACGCGGAAGAGAATGAAATTGGCGTCACTGGGATAGGCCCGCACGCCCGGCAGGGCCGCCAGCGCCGCCATCAGCCGGGCGCGTTCGTCGCGGATGCGACGGGCCTGATCCTCCAGGACGCTCAGCCTGCCCAGCACCCGTTCCGCCACCAGCTGGGTCAGGACGTTCACATTATACGGCAAGCGCAGCTTGGCGAGTTCCGACAGCCAGGCGGGGCTGCCCACCAGGAAACCCAGGCGCAGACCCGCCAGCCCCAGCTTGGACAGGGTGCGCATCACCAGCAGGTTGGGGTAATCGGCCAGCCGCCCGAGCAAGCTCTTGCCCGCGAACACGTGGTAGGCCTCGTCCACCACCACCAGCCCCGGCGCTCGCTCGACGATGCGCAGCAGGGCGTCCTCGTCGAACAGGTTACCGGTGGGGTTGTTGGGATAGGCGATGAACACCAGGGCGGGGCGGTGGGCCGCGATGGCGGCCAGGGTGGCGTCGAGGTCGAGGGCGAAATCCGGGCCCAGGGGGACGCCCACGTAGTTGACGCCGGCAAAGGTGGCGATCATGCGGTACATGACGAAGGAGGGCTCCAGGCCCAGGATCGTCGCGCCGGGGCGGGCCACGGCGAGGGCCAGAATCTGGATCAGCTCGTCGGAGCCGTTGCCCAGCAGGATCGCCCTGTCCGGCGGAATGCCCATGGTTTCCCGCAGGCGGGCCGTCAGACGCGAGGCGGCCGCATCGGGGTAACGGTTGAGCTCGGCCCCGGCCACGATGCGCGCGATGTCGGCGCGGAGGTCGTCGGGCAGGAGATAGGGGTTCTCCATCGCGTCGAGCTTCACCAGTCCCGTGGCATCGGGCACGTGGTAGGCGCTCAGGGCCCGGATGTCGTCGCGGATGATCTGATCGGGTGTCATGGCCATGGCGGGGTATCCACGGGGGGCGTCGGCTGGACCGTCGCGGCAGGCGGGGGCGTGTCGGGGCTCAAGGATGCCTAGCGATGGCTGATCCGGTATTCCGCCGACCGGGCATGGGCCTGCAGGCCTTCGCCGTAGGCGAGGGTGGCGGCGATGCGTCCCAGGGTGTCGGCGCCTGCCGGCGAGACCTGGATCAGGCTGGAGCGCTTCTGGAAATCGTACACGCCCAAAGGCGAGGAGAAGCGTGCCGTGCGCGAGGTGGGCAGGACGTGGTTGGGACCGGCGCAATAGTCGCCCAGGGCCTCGCAGGTGTTGCGTCCCATGAAGATGGCACCGGCATGCCTGATCTTCTTCGCCCAGACTTCGGGCTCATCAAGGGACAGTTCCAGGTGCTCCGGTGCGATGCGGTTGGCGATGGCCACCGCCTCGTCCAGGTCGCGCACCTCGATCAGGGCGCCGCGTCCTTCCAGGGAGGCGGCGATCACGTCCTTGCGGGGCATGTCGGCCAGCAGCCGGTCGATGCTGGCCGCCACCCGGTCGATGAAGGCGCGGTCGGGGCTGAGCAGGATGGCCTGGGCGAGCTCGTCGTGCTCGGCCTGGGAGAACAGGTCCATGGCGATCCAGTCGGGATCGGTCTTGCCATCGCAGATGACGAGGATTTCCGAAGGGCCGGCCACCATGTCGATGCCCACCACGCCGAACACCCGGCGCTTGGCCGCGGCCACGTAGGCATTGCCGGGGCCCACGATCTTGTCCACCTGGGGCACGGTTTCCGTGCCATAGGCCAGGGCGCCCACGGCCTGGGCGCCACCGATGGTGAACACCCGGTCCACGCCGCAGATCGCCGCCGCGGCCAGCACCAGTTCGTTGGTCATGCCGCCTGGCGTGGGCACCACCATGATCAGCTCGGCCACGCCCGCGACCTTGGCGGGAATGGCATTCATCAGCACCGAGGACGGATAGGCCGCCTTCCCGCCGGGGACGTACAGCCCCACCCGATCCAGCGGCGTGACCTGCTGGCCCAGCACCGTGCCGTCGGGCTCGGTGTAGGTCCAGGAGGAAGTCAGCTGGCGCTCGTGGTAGGCCCGCACGCGGTCGGCGGCCAGCGCCGCCCGGGGGTCGGCGGCCAGCCCTGCGAGGGCCTGGTCCAGCCGCGTCCGCGGCAGTTCCAGCGCGCCCACCGAGGGCGCGTCCAGCCGATCGAAACGGCGGGTGTACTCCAGCACCGCGGCATCGCCGCGGCGTTTCACGTCGTCGAGGATGGCGGCGACGGTGGCCTCGACCTGGGCGTCCTGGGCGCTCTCGAAGGCCAGGAGCGCGGCAAGGCGTGCCTCGAAGTCGGCATCGCGGGTGGACAGGCGACGGAGCTTGAGCATGGTTTTCAGTCCTCGACGGCGGCGGCGAACTGGTCCAGAAGGGGCTGGATTTGCCCGTATTTGAGCTTGAGGGCGGCCTGGTTGACCACCAGGCGGGCGCTGATGGGCATGATTTCCTCCACGGCCACCAGGTTGTTCGCTTTGAGGGTGCCGCCGGTGGACACCAGGTCCACGATGGCATCGGCCAGCCCCACCAGGGGAGCGAGCTCCATGGAACCGTAGAGCTTGATCAGGTCCACGTGCACCCCCTTGCCGGCGAAGTGTTCCCGGGCCGTCTTCACGTATTTGGTGGCCACCCGCAGCCGCGCACCCTGGCGCACCCGGCCGGCATAGTCGAAGCCGGCCGGCACCGCGACCATCATGCGGCAGCGGGCGATCCTGAGGTCCAGCGGCTGATACAGGCCGGTGCCGCCGTGTTCCAGCAGCACGTCCCGGCCCGCCACGCCCAGGTCCGCGCCGCCGTGCTGCACGTAGGTGGGCACGTCGGTGGCGCGCACGATGATCAGCCGCACATCGGGCCGATTGGTGTCGATGATGAGCTTGCGGGAGGATTCGGGGTCTTCCCGCGGCACGATGCCCGCCGCGCCAAGCAGCGGCAGCGTTTCCTCGAAGATGCGGCCCTTGGACAGGGCAAGGGTGATGCCGGACACGGTCAAGACTCGGAAAACCCCCATTCTACAGGAGACCGGCCCCGGCTCCCATGGTCGCGCGCGGGCCCCTGGCCCGGCGGGCCGGTTTGCCGTAGCATGCCTCCCCTCGCATGTTCCGATCCGGACCGATGAGAAGACCCGCCCTGCCCGACCGTCTCGCCCCGGCCTTCGCCCTGGCCGCCCTGTCCCTGCTGATCGCCCTGGCCACGCGGCTTGCCCTGTCCGTCGCCGCGCGCGACGGCCTGCCGCCCGGTGTGCTGCCCATCGTGGAGATCTTCGGCTTCGGGCTGCTCTACGATCTGTCCACGGCGGTGTATTTCGTCACGCCCCTGGTGCTCGCCCTGGCCCTGGTGCCCGACCGGCTGGCACGCTGGCACGCCCTTCGCATCCTGGGCATGGGCGTCGTGCTGGTGCTGACCTTCGTGCTGCTGCTTTCGGCGGTGGCGGAATGGTTCTTCTGGGAGGAATTCGGCGCCCGCTTCAACTTCATCGCCGTGGATTACCTGCTCTATTCCCAGGAAGTGCTGGGCAACATCCGGGAAAGCTATCCCGTGGGCCGCATCCTCGCCGTGCTGGGCGTGCTCACGCTGGTCCTGTGGCTGCCCCTGGCGCGACGGGTGTATGCGGCCGCCGCCGCGCCCTGGCCGTGGCGTGCCCGTCTGATCGGGGTCGGGGTCTGGCTTGGGCTCGTGGCGGCGTTCACGCTGGGCCTCGACCAGGAGCTGAAGGACCGAAGCCCGAACGACACGGTCAACGAGCTCGCAGGCAACGGGATCTATTCCTTCTTCGCGGCGAACCGGCGCAACGAGCTGGACTTCGAGCGCTTCTATGCGGCCCTTCCCCAGGACGACGCCTTCGCCATCACCCGGCGCACCCTGGCGGCGGACGGCGGAGAGTGGCTCCCCCAGCCCGCCGGTGGCGTCAAGCGGCTTTTCCCGGCCAGGACGGCGCCCCGTCGGCTCAACGTGGTGCTGGTGAGCATCGAGAGCATGGGCGCGGAATTCCTGGGTGCTTACGGCGATGGGCGCGGCCTGACGCCGAACCTGGACCGTCTGGCCCGGGAGAGCCTGTGGTTTTCCCGGGTCTATGCCACCGGCAACCGCACCGTGCGGGGGTTGGAGGCGCTGTCGCTGGCCCTGCCGCCCACGCCCGGTCAGTCCATCGTGCGCCGGCCCCGCAACGAACACCTGGCGTCCCTGGGCGGGGTGCTGGAAGACCTGGGCTACGAGGTGAGCTTCGCCTATGGCGGCTACGGCTACTTCGACAACATGAACACCTTCTTTGGAGCCAATGACTACCGCGTGTTCGACCGCACCGACATGGCTTCGGAACGGATCGGCTTCGCCAACGTGTGGGGCGTGGCGGACGAGTACCTGTTCGACGAGGTGCTGGCCCGGCTGGACCACCTTGCCACGGCGGGTGGATCGGCCGGGGAGGCCCGGCCCTTCTTCGTGCACATCATGACCACCAGCAACCATCGTCCCTACACCTATCCCGCGGGGCGCATCGACATTCCCCCGGGCTCGGGGCGGGAGGGGGCGGTCAAATATGCCGACTGGGCCATCGGCCATTTCCTGGAGCAGGCACGCCGCCGGCCCTGGTTCGACGACACCGTGTTCGTGATCACCGCCGACCACGGCGCCAATGCCCGGGGCACGGTGCAGATCCCGGTGGACAAGTACCGCATCCCCGTCTTCTTCTACGCCCCCCGGCACATCGCGCCCCGGCGCGTGGACCGGCTCATGTCCCAGATCGACATTCCGCCGACTCTGCTGGGGCTTTTGGGCGTGGCGTACGAGGGCAAGTTCTTCGGCCGCGACATGCTCCACGCGCCGCCTGACGGCGACCGCGCCTTCGTGGCCAATTACCAGACCCTGGGCTATCTGAAAAACGGGAAGATGGTGGTGCTGCGCCCGCGGGTGGCGCCCCAGGTGTTCCGCCTGGACGAGCGGGGCCTGCCTGGCCAGCCGGTGGCCGACCCGGACCTGGCGCGGGAAGCCGTGGCCCTCTATCAGAGTGCGGCCCATCTGTTCCGGACCGGGCTGTATCGGGACGAGGAGCAGCCCCGCTTTCCGGCCACCATGACGGCGCGACGGGGTTCGGCCGGTTCCGGGTGAACCCGCGCCGGGTGCGCCGCCTAGCGCACCCGCCGGATGCGCGCCCCGAGGCGGGAGAGTTTTTCCTCGATGGCCTCGTAGCCCCGGTCCAGGTGATAGATGCGGTCGATCAGGGTTTCGCCCTCGGCCACCAGGCCGGCGATGACCAGACTGGCCGAGGCGCGCAGATCGGTGGCCATGACGGTGGCGCCGGTGAGACGGTCCACGCCTTCCACCACCGCCTGGTTGCCGTCGATCTTGATGCGCGCGCCCAGCCGCTGCAGCTCCACCGCGTGCATGAAGCGGTTCTCGAAAATGGTTTCCCGGATCACGGCCGTGCCCCGGGCGACGGCGTTGATGGCCATGAACTGGGCCTGCATGTCGGTGGGAAAGGCCGGGTAGGGCGCGGTGCGCACGGACACGGCTTCCAGCTTGCGGGGCGCGCGCAGCAGGATGGCTTCGTGGTCGGGCGCCTTCTCGCTGCGGATGTCGCAGCCGGCGTCCATGAGCTTGTCGATCACCGCGTCGAGGTAGCTCGCGGAAGTGTCCAGCAGGCGCACCTCGCCGCCGGTGGCCGCCGCGGCGCACAGGTAGGTGCCGGTCTCGATGCGGTCGGGCATGATGCGGTGGCGTGCGCCGTGCAGCTGCTCCACGCCCTGGATGCGGATGACGTCGGTGCCCGCGCCCGTGATGCGCGCCCCCATGCTGCACAGGCACTGGGCGAGATCCACCACTTCCGGCTCGCGCGCCGCGTTCTCGATGACGGTCTCCCCTTCGGCAAGCGTGGCGGCCATCATCAGGTTCTCCGTGCCCGTGACCGACACGAGATCCATGAAGATCCGCGCGCCCTTGAGCCGCTCGGCGTGGGCCACGATGTAGCCGTGTTCGATGTCGATCCGCGCGCCCATGGCCTGCAGGCCCTTGATGTGCAGATCGACCGGGCGCGAGCCGATGGCGCAGCCCCCGGGCAGGGAGACGCGTGCCTGTCCGAAGCGGGCCAGGAGCGGTCCCAGCACCAGGATGGAGGCGCGCATGGTCTTGACCATGTCGTAGGGCGCTTCCAGAAGATGGATGTCGGACCCGTTCAGGGTCACGCCCATCGTTTCGTCCACGGTCACGTCCATGCCCATCCGGGCCAGCAGCGAGATCATCGTGGTCACGTCCCGCAGATGGGGGACGTTGGCGAGGGTGAGGGTGTCGGCAACCAGCAGGCCGGCACACAGGATGGGCAGCGCCGCGTTCTTGGCACCGGAGATGCGCACCTCGCCGGTGAGGGGCACGCCGCCCTGAATCAGCAGTTTGTCCATGGCGAATCCTGGTTGGCCGCAGGGTGCACGACGGGGGAAGAGTCCGTGCCTCGTGTGGCCTGCGGGGCGTCTTGCGTTGCGGAGCGGGGCTTAGCGGCTGGCCCAGTCTTCCGGGGTGAGCGTCGTCATGGACAGCGCATGGATTTCCTCGCGCATGCGCTCGCCCAGGGCGGCATATACGGCCTGGTGCTGTTGCACCCTGCTTTTGCCGCGAAAGACCGGACTCACGATCACGGCCTCGAAATGATGGCCGTCACCGCGGACCTCCACATGCTCGCAAGGCAGGCCTTGCCGGATGTCATGCTCGATTTGTTCGGGGGTGATCATGGCGTCAATAGCGGAGCTTGTAACCCCGCCTGAGCAGTTGCAGGGTGGCCAATGATAAGACCAAACAGGTGGCGGCCACAACGAACAGGCTGCGCGCGGGCGGGACGTCCGAAACCCCGAAGAAGCCATAGCGGAAGCCGTCGATCATGTAAAAGAAGGGGTTCAGATGGGACGCCGCCTGCCAGAACGGCGGCAGGGAATGGATGGAGTAGAACACCCCAGCCAGGAAGGTGAGGGGCATGATGATGAAATTCTGGAAGCCCGCCATCTGGTCGAACTTTTCCGCCCAGATGCCGGCCACCACGCCCAGCGCGCCCATCAGGGCGCTGCCCAGGAGGGCGAAGGCCACCGCCCAGAAGGGATGGAGCAGGGGCACGGGGGTGAACCAGACCGCCACGGCCAGCACCCCCAGCCCCACCACCACGCCACGCACCATAGACGCCGCGACATAGGCCAGGAAGAACTGCTGGTAGGAAATCGGGGGCAGCAGCACGAACACGATGTTGCCCGTGATCTTGGACTGGATCAGGCTGGAGGAGCTGTTGGCGAAGGCGTTCTGCAGCACGGCCATCATCACCAGGCCCGGGATGAGAAAGGCGGTGTAGCGGACGCCCGGCCAGACCTCATGGCTTTCCAGCACGTGGGAGAAGATCAGCAGATAGAGCAGGGCGGTGATGATGGGCGCCAGGATGGTCTGCAGCGAGACCTTCCAGAAACGGAGCACTTCCTTGTAGAACAGGGTGAGAAAGGAGGTCATGGCTCGTTTTGCATCAGGTGGAGGAAGACCTCCTCCAGGTCGGGCTTGACCAGATCGAGCTCGGCGATGACGGCGCCGTTCATGCGCAGGGCGCACAGCAACTGCTCCAGTTCCGCCATGTCGGTCAGGCGGACCACGTAGCGCCCGTCGGCGGTGGTCACCCGCTCCATGAGCTCCGGCGGCAGGCTGCCCTCGCGCAGGGTGAAGCTCGCGTACTTCTCCGTGAAGCGGGCCAGGAGGTTGTCCTTGGTGTCCAGCGCGATGATGCGTCCCTGCTTGAGCATGGCGATGCGGTTGCACAGGGTTTCCGCTTCCTCCAGATAATGGGTGGTGAGCAGGATGGTGTGGCCTTCGCGGTTGAGCTTCTGGATGAACTGCCACAGGCTCTGGCGCAGTTCCACGTCCACGCCGGCGGTGGGCTCGTCCAGAATGATGACCGGGGGTTTGTGCACCAGGGCCTGGGCCACCAGCACCCGGCGCTTCATGCCTCCCGACAGCCGCCGCATGTTGGTGTCTGCCTTGTCCTCGAGGCCCAGGCCCACCAGCAGTTCCTCGATCCAGGCCTCGTTGCGCGCGAGGCCGAAGTAGCCGGACTGGATGCGCAGGGTCTCGCGGACCGTGAAGAAGGGGTCGAACACCAGCTCCTGGGGCACCACGCCGAGGGCCCGGCGGGCGGCGCGGTAGTCCGCCACCACGTCATGGCCCATCACGCGGGCCGTGCCGCGGCTGGCCCGGGCCAGGCCGGCGATGATGTTGATCAGGGTGGATTTGCCCGCGCCGTTGGGGCCCAGGAGCGCGAAGAACTCGCCCTGGCCCACGCTCAGGGTCACGCCACGCAGGGCGTGCAGGGTTCCGAACTGCTTGTGGACGTCCCGGACTTCGAGGGCCGGATGCACCTCGCTCATGCCTGCTCGGGCAGAAGCTCGGTGACGCCGTACAGGGCGGCGAGGCTTTTCAGATTGGCGGGCAGATGCGCGAAGCGCAGGCGGCCTCCCCGGCGCGTGGCCTGGCGCTGCCATTCCAGCAGCAGGCTCACGGCCGAGGAATCCACCTCGGTGACTTCGGCCAGATCGATGACGCTCACCTCGGGCGAAAGCAGCGCGCTGCCTTCGGCGAGCAGCCCGCGGGCATTGGACATGTGGATCGGACCGCTGAGCTTGAGGCGGTCCTGTTCGCGGCGGATCGCGGCCATCAGTTCTTCCGGCTCGCGGGCTGGCCCGGCTGGGTGTTCTTCTGGGCCAGGGTCTGGATCAGCCGTTCCATTCCCCCCTGCTGGATTTCCTGGGCGAAGGTGGAACGGTAGTTCACCACCAGGCTCACGCCTTCCACGGTGATGTCATAGACCTTCCAGCCATCCGGCGTCTTGATCATCTGGTAATCAATGGGGATGGGCTGGCGACCCGGCTCGATGACCACGGTCTTCACGGTCACGTCGGTGTCGTTGGGGCCGACCCGCAGGGGCTTGTATTCGATGGTCTGGTTCTTGTAGTTGGCGAGCGAGGTGGCATAGGTGCGCACCAGCAGGTCGCGGAATTCCTTCACCAGGCGCTGCTGCTGGTCCGGCGTGGCCTCGCGCCAGTAGCGCCCGACCGCCAGCCGGGTCATGCGGGTGAAGTCGAAGTGGGGCAGCACCTTCGCATCCACCAGCGCATAGATCTTCTTCGGGTCGCCCTTCTGGATGTCCTTGTCGGTCTTGACGATGGCCATCACCTCGCTGGCCACCGACTTCACCAGTTCGTCGGGCGGCAGGGTGTTCGCGCGGGCGATCAGCGGCAGCGCGATGAGCAGGGTGACGAGCAGGGTCGTGAGCTTGTTCATGGCTATCCTCGCAATGGCAGGTGCAACGCGGTCATTTGGCGGTATCGCCACCCTCGGCCGCCTTGCTGTACAGGAACTGGCCGATGAGGTTTTCCAGCACCACCGCCGGCTGGGTCTTGGCGATCTTGTCGCCGTTGGCCAGATCCTCGGAATCACCGCCGGGGTCGAGGCCGATGTACTGTTCCCCCAGCAGCCCCGCGGTGAGGATCTTGGCGAAGGTGTCCTTCGGGAAGCGGTAACGCTTGTCCACGGTGAAGGTCACGCGGGCGCGGAAGGTCTGGTTGTCGAACTGGATGTCCGTCACCCGTCCCACCACCACTCCGGCGCTCTTCACCGGGGCGCGCACCTTCAGGCCGCCGATGTTCTCGAACTCGGCGTACAGGGTGTAGGTCTCGTTGTTGTTGAAGGTGCCCAGGTTGCCCACCTTGAACGCCAGCACCAGCAGCGCCGCCATGCCGGCGACCACGAAGGCGCCCACCCAGAGATCCATCGTCGTGCGTTCCATTACCCTTATGCTCCCCGAAACATGAATGCGGTCAACACGAAATCCAGTGCCAGCACGGCCAGCGACGAAGTCACCACGGTGCGGGTCGTGGCATGGGACACGCCTTCCGCGGTGGGCGGAGCGTCGTAGCCCTCGAACAGGGCGATGGCGGTGACGGCGATGCCGAACACCACGCTCTTGATCACTCCGTTGACCACGTCCTGGCGGAAATCCACCGCGGCCTGCATCTGCGACCAGAACTGGCCCTCGTCCACCCCGATCAGCACCACGCCCACCAGGTAGCCGCCGAACACCCCGATGGCGGAAAACATGGCGGCCAGCAGCGGCATGGAGATGACGCCGCCCCAGAAGCGGGGAGCCACCACCCGCGCCACCGGATCGACGGCCATCATCTCCATGGCCGACAGTTGCTCGGTGGCCTTCATCAGGCCGATTTCGGCGGTGATGGCGGAACCCGCGCGGCTGGCGAACAGCAGGGCGGCCAGCACCGGCCCCAGCTCCCGCACCAGGGACAGCGCCACCAGCGTGCCCAGGGCGGACTCCGAGCCGTATTTCTGGAGCGTCTCATAGCCCTGCAGGCCGAGCACCATGCCCACGAACAGGCCCGAGACCAGGATGATGATCAGCGACAGCACGCCGCTGAAGTAGATTTCCTTGATGGTGAGATGGAAGCGGCGGAAGCTCGCCCCCGAGTGCAGCAGGGTGGCGGCGAAGAAGCGGGCGGCATAGCCCATGCGCCACACCGCATCCACCACACGGTGGCCGATGCCCCGCACGGCCCCGATCAGGCGTTCAGGCATGGGCCGCCTCCAGTCCCATGTCCGCGCCATAGGGCGGTGCGGGATAGTGGTAGGCCATGGGCCCGTCGATCTCCCCATGCACGAACTGGTGCACGAAGGGCGTGTCCGAGCGCCGGATCTCGTCGGGCGTGCCCTGGGCGATCACCGCGCCGTCGGCCATGAAGTAGATGTAGTCCACGATCTGGAGCGATTCCTGCACGTCATGGGTGACGATGATGGACGTGGCGCCCAGGGCGTCGTTGAGCCGCCGAACCAGGTTGCCGATCACGCTCATGGCGATGGGATCGAGTCCGGTGAAGGGTTCGTCGTACATGATGAGCATGGGGTCGAGGGCGATGGCCCGGGCCAGCGCCACGCGGCGTGCCATGCCGCCCGACAGTTCCGCGGGACGCATGTTCCACACCGCGTGCAGTCCCACGGCGTGCAGCTTCATCATCACCAGGTCGCGGATCAGCTCTTCGGGCAGGTCGGTGTGCTCCCGCATCTGAAAGGCGACGTTGTCGAACACGGTCATGTCGGTGAACAGGGCGCCGAACTGGAACAGCATGCCCATGCGCCGACGCAGGGCGTAGATGCCTTCGCGGTCGAGCTCGCTGGTGACGAGCCCGTCCACCACCACCTGGCCACGGGTGGGCATGATCTGGCCGCCGATCAGGCGCAATAGCGTGGTCTTCCCGCAGCCGGACAGGCCCATGATGGCCACCACCTTGCCGCGCGGGATGACCATGTCGATGCCCTTGAGCACCGGCCTCACGTCGTAGGTGAAATTCACGTCCCGGATTTCGATCAGATTGTCGGAAGCCATGGGCGTCGCCCGCTCAAGCTCAAAATGGTGAATTCTATCGCGAAACCCGGGAACTAATAACCCAGGACCTCCAGCAGGGATTGCACTTCGAGCAGCCGGCCCAGGTCCCCGTCCCGGGACACCAGGTAGAGCGGGTGGGACTGGGCGACCGCGCGCCTTGCCTCCTCCTCGAGGCGCGCGGCCAGGGCCCTGAGTTCGTCCGTGCCGTCGAACCACAGCAGCCAGGCGCATTCTTCCCGGCCGAGCAGGACGGCCCGGTCCGACAGCGTGGCCAGGCGTGCCACATCGTCCCGGCCCGGCGCGCCGGGCGGGTGTTCCAGCAGGAAGCGAAAGCGCTCCAGCGTGTCATCGCGCCATGCGGCCAGGGTCGCGGGCGCCTCCCGCGCCCAGAGGGGGTAGGGCAGGAAGACGCAGTCGAAGTGGGTGTTGTAGAAGGCGAGCCGCCATTCCGGGGGCAGGTCCTCTGGATAGAAGGCGCCGGTCCACTCCGAGTGGTCCCAGCCGATGGCCCCGAGATGGCAGAAGTGCGTTGGCGCGTGGGTCATGGGCTGGCATTATCCCGCAAACCCCGGCGCGTTTGCGGCGGGCGGGTGGTCCCCGACCGTCTTTACGGACCTCACACGGGCGCGTATTCCATGCACTTCGACCTGTTCCACGAGCTGGCCATGCCGCCTTCCCTGGGCCGCAGCGAGACGCAGGCGGTGGAGGACTGGCTTGCCGAGCTGGAGCTCGCGGAGGCCCTGGGCTTTCGCTGCGCCTGGCTCGTGGAGCATCACTTCACCCGGCATTATTCCCACAGCTCGGCGCCGGACCTGCTTTTGGCCGCCGCGGCCATGCGCACGCGGCGCCTGCGTCTGGGGCTGGGCATCGTCCCCTTGCCCCATCACCATCCGGTGCGGGTGGCCGAACGGGTGGCCACCCTGGACGTGTTGTCCCATGGCCGCGTGGAGGTGGGGGTGGGGCGTGGCTTTTCGCCCCTGGAATACCGGGTCTTCGGCGGCCCCATGGAGGATGGCCGGGCGCGCATGGAGGCGGGGCTGGCGGTTTTGCGCGCCAGCTTCCGCCGCGAGCCCGTCACGCTGCCGGAGGCCGGCGAGACGGTGGACATCCTGCCCAAGCCGGTGCAGGCCGCGCCGCCCCTGTGGGCCGCGGCGGTGAGCCCCGAGGGGTTCCGCTGGGCGGCCAGCCAGGGGCTGAACCTGCTGGCCGGGCCGTTCAAGCCCTGGTTCATGACCCGCGCCGACATCGCCCGGTTTCGCGGCGAATGGGCGGGCCCGCTGCCGCCGGCCATCGGCATGACCCTCGGCGTGTTCTGCCTGCCCGACGGCCGCCAGGCGCGCAGGCTGGCGGCGCCCGCGTTCGAGTGGTTCTACCGGGAGCTCTACCGGGTCACGTTGCCGGTGCTGGAGCGCCTGTATCCGGGCTATGAGCACTTCCGCGAGCTGGGACGCTTCCGTCATCTCATCCGGATGGGCATCGACCTGAACCTGCTGGCGTCCTTTGGCATGGTGCTGGTGGGCTCGCCCGCCGAGTGCCGGGAACGCCTGGAAGCCCTGCGCGAGGCCGGCGTGACCCACGTGCTGTGCGCGGTGGGGGCCGGCGCCCTGCCCAGCGCGGCGGTGCGCGAGGCCATGGAGACGCTGGCCCGCGACGTGATGCCGGCCTTCGCCGAAAACCGGGACGGCGCGCCTTGAGCCTGCGTCTTCTCGTCACCGGCGCATCCTCGCACCTGGCGCGGGTGCTGCTGCCCCGGCTGTGCGCCCGCCCCGACGTGCAGGGGATCGTGGGCGTGGACCTCGCCCCGCCCGTGTTCAGCCATCCCAAATACGTCCATCACCGCCGCGACGTCCGCGATCCCGGCCTCGACGTGCTCATGCGCGGCTGCGACGGTCTGGTGCACCTGGCCTTCGTGGTGCTGCGGGGACGGATGAGCGCGGCCGAGATGGCGGAGATCAATCTGGGCGGCACCCGCCACGTCTTCGAGTGCGCGGCGGCCGCCGGCGTGGGCCGGCTGGTGCACCTGTCCAGCGCGGCCGTGTATGGCACCGGCGAGCGGCTGGGCGAGGACGCGCCCCTGGCGCCCCTTCCGGGCTTCCTCTACGGGGCCCACAAGGCGGCCATCGAGACCTGGCTGGCGCGCGCTTTCCCCCAGGCCGTGCGCCTGCGCCCCCAGGCCATCCTCGGGCCCTGCTGCCAACCCCTGTTGCGCACCCTGCTCAGGCTGCCCGTGAGTGTGGCCACGCCGGACCCCCAGCCCCGGCTGCAGTGCGTGCACGAGGAGGACGTGGCCGCCGCCGTGGAGCAGGCGCTGGTGCGGGACGTCTGCGGCCCGTTCAACCTGGCGGCGCCGGGAGAGCTCACCCTCGCCGAGCTGGGCGGAGCCCGCCTCCGCCTGCCCCTTCCC
>JBBINK010000023.1:0-3498 GCA_037443925.1 Betaproteobacteria bacterium | reverse complement strand
GGCGCTGGCTGCCGCCTGGCGGCTCACCGGCTTCGGGGGCGAGCCGGGCTGGATCGAGGGCCTGCGCCATGGCCTGACCCTGGACTGCACCCGGGCGCACACCCTGCTGGGCTGGCAGCCGCGCTTCGATGCGCGGGGAACCCTGGCTGCTATCATCGCGTCATGACCGCGCCCGTGCTCGCCATCCGTGACCTGAGCAAGTCCTATGGCCGCCTGCCCGCGCTGCGCGGGGTGTCCCTGGAGGTGCACGCCGGCGAACGTTTCGGCCTGGTGGGCGCCAACGGCGCGGGCAAGACCACCCTGTTCAAGTGCGTCCTGGATTTCTGCGCCACGGACGGCGGCCGGATCGAGCTCATGGGCGAGCCCCACCGCAGCCCCGCGGCACGGCGCGCCCTTGCCTATCTGCCGGAAAACTTCCTGCCGCCGGCCGCCCTCACCGGGTGGGAGTTCCTGCGCTACGTGCAGAAACTGCGCGGTCAGCCCTGGTCGGAGTCCACGGCGCGGTCACTGTGCGAGGCGCTGGAGCTGGATCCCGCGGCGCTGGGGCGGCTGGCGCGGACCTATTCCAAAGGCATGATGCGCAAACTGGGCCTGATCGCCTGCCTGCAGAGCGGGGCGTCGCTGCTGTTTCTGGACGAACCCATGAGCGGGCTCGATCCCAAGGCGCGGGTCCTGCTCAAGGCCCAGCTTTCGGCGTGGAAAGCGCGCGGGGGCACGTTGTTCTTCAGCTCCCATTCTCTGGCCGACGTGGACGAGCTGTGCGAGCGCATGGCCATCCTGCACGAGGGCGCGCTGCGCTTCGTGGGGACGCCCCAGGCCTGTCGGGCGCAGTGGGGTGCGGCCACGCTGGAGGCGGCCTATCTCGCGGCCATCGCCTGATGCCGCCTTGGTTTCCCCGGCCGCTTACGGCACAATGTCGAAAAACGGACAATTCATCGACTGGCGCAGAGGCTGTTCTTTGCTTGGGGGAGCACCTCGTGGCAACACCGCAGAACGACAAGCCTGGCCTGCTGATCGTCGATGACGATCCGCTGATCTCGGAGACCCTGAGCTTCGTCCTCGGCAAGCGGTTCCGCGTGTTCACCGCCGACTCGCGCGCCCGGGCGCAGCTGCTGCTGCAGGAGCTGGATTCGCCGCCCGAACTGGCGCTGGTGGACCTGGGACTGCCGCCCCTGGCCCAGCTGCCGGACGAAGGCTTTCATCTCATCGCCGAGCTGCTGGCCCATTCGCCGGACATCAAGATCCTGGTGCTGTCCGGACAGAACGACGAAGCCAACGCCCGCCATGCGCGCACGCTGGGCGCATTCGATTTCATTCCCAAGCCCTGCGATCCGGAGACCCTGACCCGCCATCTGGAGCGGGCCCTCGAGGCGCGCCACGCGGAAGTGGCGGCGGAGGCCGCGGCGAAGAGCGACGCGAGCTGCGGCATCGTGGGCGACAGTCCGCCGGTGAACAAGCTGCGCCAGCAGATCGCCCAGTTCGCCGATTCGCCCTTCCCCGTGCTGATCGAGGGTGAGTCCGGCAGCGGCAAGGAGCTGGTCGCCGCCTGTCTGCACCGGCTGTCCAGCCGGCGCAACAAGCCTTTCCTGGCTCTGAACTGTGCGGCCATCTCGCCCACCCTGGTGGAACCCACCCTGTTCGGCTACAGCAAGGGCGCGTTCACCGGTGCCCAGACCGCCCGCTCCGGCTATTTCGAGGATGCCAGCGACGGCACCCTGTTTCTGGACGAGATCGGCGAGCTGCCCTTCGAGCTGCAGGCCAAGCTGCTGCGGGTGCTGGAAAACGGCGAATTCCAGCGGGTGGGCGAGACCCAGACGCGGCATTCCAATGCGCGCATCGTCGCGGCCACCAACCGCGACCTGCGCGCCGAAATCCGCGCGGGACGCTTTCGCGCCGACCTCTACCACCGCCTGTCGGTGTTCACCATCGGCGTGCCGCCCCTGCGGGAACTGGGCGAGGACAAGCTCGCGCTGCTGGATCACTTCCGCAGCTTCTATGCCCGCCAGGCGAAGGTCGAGCCCTTCCGGCTGGACAAGGGGGCCACGGCCCGCTGGGGCAGCTATCCCTTCCCGGGCAACGTGCGGGAACTGCGCAACATCGTCATCCGGCTCACCACCAAGTACCCGGGGCAGCCGGTCAGCGCCGAGCAGCTCGAGGAGGAATTGGATACCGACGTCCATGTCGTCAGCCCCCTGGACATCCTGCAAAGCGGCGAGGCCCTGGCGGAGGTGGCGCGCAAGCATCTGCAGAGCACGACCCATTTCAACCTGGACCAGACCCTCAAGCAGTGGGAGCGGAGCTACGTGGAGGCCGCCCTCAAGATCACCCATGGCAACCTGAGCCAGGCCGCGAAACTGCTGGGCGTCAATCGCACCACGCTCTACAGCCGCATGCAGTCCTACGAGCAGTCCACCGGGGAGTAGGGCGGGCGTGTACCTGGGCTTCTTCGGACTCAGCCAGCCGCCGTTCACGATCACGCCCAATACGGAGTTCTTCTTTCCCGGCGGCAACCGCGGCGCCATCCTCGATGCGCTGATCTACGCCATCACCCACGGCGAAGGCATCATCAAGGTCATCGGCGAGGTGGGCAGCGGCAAGACCATGCTCTGCCGCATGCTGGCAGACAACCTGCCGGAAACGGTGGAGACGGTCTATCTCGCCAATCCCAGCGTGGAGCCGGGCGAGATCCTCCATGCCATCGCCTTCGAGCTCGGCCTGAAGCCGCCCCGTGAGGCCGGGCGTCTGGAGGTGATGCAGGTCCTCCACGACTACCTGCTGGAACGCCACGCCGAAGGACGTCAGGTGGTGCTGTTCGTGGAGGAGGCCCAGGCCATGCCTCTGGCCACGCTGGAGGAGATCCGGCTGCTGTCCAACCTGGAGACCCAACACCACAAGCTGCTGCAGATCGTGTTGTTCGGCCAGCCGGAGCTGGACGAGCTGCTGGCCGATCCGGCCATCCGCCAGCTGCGGGAGCGGGTGGTGCACCGTTTCCAGCTGGATCCCCTCAACGCGGCCGACACCCGCGCCTACCTGGACTTCCGCATGCGCCAGGCGGGTTACAAGGGGCCGGAGGTGTTCGGGCCCGCCGCCGTGCGGGAGATCGTCCGGGCCTCCCTGGGCTTGACGCGCCGCATCAACATCATTGCCGACAAGGCGCTGCTGGTGGCCTACACGGAGCGTACCCACACGGTGAACGCGCGCCACGTCCTGGCCGCGGCCAGGGATTCCGAGTTCATCGATTACGCCCTGCCCGACCGTCGGCGGGCCGCGGCGCTCGCGCTGGCGTCGTTCGCCCTGGGGCTGGCCCTGGGCACGGCCTTCGGCCGCTGGCTCGGCGCTTTTCCCGGTGCGCCCGCCGCGCTCGCCGGTGCGCCCGCCCAGCGGCAGGCGACGCCGCCGGCACCAGGGCCGGCCGCCGCCACTTTGTCCGCTGAGCCGACCGGCCGACCCGCCACGCTCGCAGCGGCGCGGTTGGCGGCCACGCGCCAGTGGCTGGAG
>JBBINK010000022.1:2114-24249 GCA_037443925.1 Betaproteobacteria bacterium | reverse complement strand
CGTCGATGACCTCCTGCACCTCCGCCCGGTCGAAATGGTGCTTCTCCGACAGGAAGCCCAGCAGCATCAGCCGGTCACACAGGGTGTTGATCCGGCGCGGAATGCCCCCGCTGAATTCGTGGATCAGGCGGTAGGCCTCGTCACTGATGGAAGGATCGCCCTGCCAGCCCACCAGCTCCAGCCGGTGCTGGATGTAGGCGCGCGTCTCGGCGGCATCCATGGCGGAAAGGTGATAGGAGGCGATCACCCGCTGCTTGAGCTGCTGCAGCTCCTCGCTCTGCAGGGTGATGCGGAACTCCGGCTGGCCCAGCAGGAAGCTCTGCAGCAGCGGCTCGTTGCCATGCTGGAAATTGGAGAGCATGCGCAGCTCCTCCACCGCCCGCGGCGAAAGGTTCTGCGCCTCGTCCACCACCAGCAGCGCGCGCTTGCCCTGACGGTGCACCGACAGCAGATAGCTTTCCAGCTTCTTGAGCAGCGAGGCCTTGTTCAACCCCTCCTGCTCCAGGCCGAAGGCGGCCGCCACCGAACGCAGCATGTCGTCGGCATCGAGCTGGGTGGAGACGATCTGGGCCGCCACCACGTCCTCCCGTTCCAGCTTCCTGAACAGGTTGCGCACCAGCATGGTCTTGCCCGCACCGATCTCCCCGGTGATGACGATGAAGCCCTCGCGCAGGCTGAGGCCGTACTCCAGGTAGGCCATCGCCCGCTTGTGGCCCTTGCTGCCGAAAAAGAAGCGGGGATCCGGATTGAGGGAGAAAGGTTTGGCGCGAAGGTGGTAGAACGCTTCGTACACGGAAGGACCCGATCAGAACTGGTAGTTGACGGTGCCGATGAGGGCGTTTTCGCGGAAGCCGGCGCCGCCCGCGTCGCTGTCCCGCTGCTGGTGCCGCAGATTCAGGCTGCCGGTGAGCTGGGGGCTGAAGTTGCGCATCAGGCCCAGCTGGACCAGCTTGATGTCGTCGGTTCGGCCCAGGGTCAGGAAGCGGTTGCGCAGCCACCCCAGGTTGCCGGTGGCGGCAAGGCGCGGCGACAGGCGCCAGGCAATGCCCAGGTTCAGCCCGCGCTGCTTGATGGTGTTGCTGCTGGCGAAGGGACCCGCCGCCAGCAGCGTGCCCGCGGTGGTGCCGGACTCCAGCGCTTCCCGGGACAGGTCGTAATAGGACAACACCGTGGTGGTCTTGGCGGTACTCACCGCCACCGAGGCGTCGAAGCGCTTCTGGAGATACACCAGCTGGGACAGGACGTTGACGGGGTCGGTCACGCTCGCCGGCAGGTTGAGCGTGTTGATCAGGGTCTGCACGAACTGCGCCCGGGCGACGGGGTCGGGAATGCTCGACTGGTAGAGCGCATCCAGGAAGGCGGCCGTGGACAGGGTCACCGGCACGGTGAACTGGGACGTGAAGGTGGTGACGTCCCGGCTGTAACCCGCGTGCCAGACGGTGCGCCGCATGCGGTGATCGAGCCTCAGGCCGTAGGTCTTGCCGAAATAGCGCTCGCCGGTGGACGCCTCGATCCGGGTGCGCACGGTGGGCGTCCAGGTGGCGCCCACCTGCCAGAAGCCGCCACCACTCTTCCTGCCGCCCAGGGGCACGTAGTTGTTGTCGTCGTAACCCACGGTGGCCTGCACGGACACCCGGGGCAGCAGGGCATAGCCCACGGTGGCGGAGGTGGTGGCGAAGCGCACGTCGGGCCGGCTGCGGTAGTCGATGCTCTGGCTGCTGTGATACAGCCGCCAGGACGCCTTCCCGAAGGCGCTGCCGCTGCCAAGGCTGGCGATCACCCCGTCACTGCTGCTGTCGCCGACGCCGCTGCCGGAGCGCACCTCGCTGTGGGTGTAGCGCAGCAACCCGTTGGCCGTGGCGCCGAAGCGGTGTTGCCAATAGGGGCTCAGGGTGATGTGGCTGACGTTGGTCAGGTTGCCGGTGGCGCTGGCGGTATCGGCCCCGACCGGCCCGAGCAGGGAGGTGAGCTGCTGGCTGATGGCAGCGGTGGCATCGAGGAACAGCTCGTCGTCCATGAGCTCCGCCTTGCCGCGGGCGGCGAGCTGGTGGTAGGTGCGGTTGCGCGTGGCATCGTCCGCGTAGAACAGGTTCTGCATGCGGTAGGAGACATCCGCCTCCAGCCGCGCCCCTTTTTTGGAAGCGCTGACGAAGGGGGCGATCTCCGTGATGAAGTCGCTCTTGCGGTCCCCGGCCGACAGGCGGACGTTGTCGGTGTAGGTCTCCTTGGCGCCGACGCCGGCGGTGAATGTCCAGTCGGCCGCCTGGGCCGTGGCCGCGAGCAGCAGGAGGCCCGCCACGGCCGGGCCGCGTGCATGGGTCAGGCTTGCCATCGTGACTTCGTTCCTCCCCTTGGCTGCCGTCACCGTTCAGGTCCCGTATTTGCCGTAACCGTAGCCATAGCCGTAGTAGCCCCCGGCGCTCTGGGGGCCGGTGGTCTTGTTGAGCACCATGCTGATGGCCGCCCCGGAATCCTCGATCAGCGCCAGCGCCTCGCGCACCGCGCTCTGGGGCGTGCGGTCGGCTTCCACCACCATGACGATCTGCCCCATGTGGGCCGCCAGCACGCTCGCCTCCGAGGTGGCCAGCAGCGGCGGCGAATCGAAGATGACGATGCGGTCGGAGTAGCGGTTGCCGATGTCCTCCATCAGCCGGCTCATGGCCTCGCTGGCCAAAAGCTCGGTGGCGTGCTTGTAGGGCTTGCCCGCCGGCAGCAGGGTGAGCTTCTCGATGTTGGTCTTGAGCAGCACGTCGGGCAGAGCAAGCCGGTCCTCGCGCAGCACGTCGAGCAGGCCCTTTTCGGCCTGCACGCCGAGATACTGGAGCAGCTTGGGCTTGGCCACGTCCGCATCCACCAGCAGCACCGTGCGGTCCAGTTCCATGGCGATGGAGATGGCGAGGTTGATGGCGCAGAAGGTCTTGCCCTCGCCGGGAAGGGAACTGGTGATCATGATCATGTTGCCCCGCGGCACCGCCTCGCCCCCCTGGCCGGTGGCATTGATGAGCAGGGGACGCTTGATCAGTCGGAATTCTTCCGCGATCTCCGTGCGCTCGGCATCGGGGGTGACGAACCCCGCGCCCTTGAGCCGCGCCAGGGGAATGGTCACCGCCCCCCCGGTGGAGGGGGCGCCGGGCGCCTGGCGGCCGGAAGGCGGCGCGGCGGGCGGGACTTCCGCCGTCTTCTCCATGGCCTGGGCGATCAGGTCCGGGCCGGGCGCGGGCGGGGCGGTCTCCGCGGATGAGGAGGGCGCCGAGGCGCTTCCCAGCTTGTTGACGGCTTTTTCGATCAGGCTCATGGCTTGGCTCCCTGTTCGACGTGGGCTTCAGCTGCTGCGTGAGAGCAGCGCCATGGCGGCCATGAGGGCGCCATAGGCGCCGATCAGGCCGGCCACGGAGGCCGCATAGGCCACTAGGCCCCGCCGCCGCTGCCGTTTCTGGGCATCGCTCCACACCATGGAGACCGAGCCGAGAATGGGATAGTCCGCCACGGAGCGCAACGCCGCCCGGTCGGGAACGACCGGGATGATCTGGCTCACGAGGAAGGACAGGGCAACACCCGCACCGATGGCCACCAGCAGCACCAGCGAGAAGAACAGGGGCCGGTTGGGGTAGGCCGGCTTGGACGGCACCCGGGGCGGATCCACCACGCGGAAGTCGATGACCTCGGTCTTGGATTCCATCTGCTCGGAGATTTCAGCCGATTCCCGCCGCTTGAGCAGCTGTTCGTAGTTGGCCTTGTGCACTTCGTAATCCCGGGTGAGCTGGGTGAGTTCCGCTTCCACCTGGGGCACCATGTTCACGGCCTGCCTGAGCTGGGCATGCCGCGCCGCCAGCTCGGCCACGCGCGCCCGCAGCGAGGCGACGTTGGCCTCGGCCTCGGCCAGGGCGATGCCCAGCTGCTGGTAGAAGGGGTTGGCCGAGCTGCCCGCGGAGGCGGCCGTGGGCTTGCGGTTGCGCGCTTCCTCCCTCTTCTGCTGCTCCAGCTGCTCGATCAGGCGCTTGGTGGCCACCACGTCGGGATGGCGCTCGGTATAGACCAGCCGCAGCTGGTCCAGGCGCCGCTGCTGTTCCTGGATGCGCGCATCGATCTCGGGATTGGCGGGCACCGCCGGCTCCGCCGCCCGCTCCAGCTCCGGCCGCTCGTCGGCCAGCTGGCGCTTGAGCTGGTCGCGCCGGGATTCGGCCTCCCGCAGCGCGAGCTGGGCTTCCGCCAGGGCCTGCTGGGCGGTCGCGAGCTTGGCGAAATAATCGCCACCCTCGCCGGGCATCAGGCCCACGTGCTTCTGCTTGAACTCCTTGAGCGCGTTCTCCGCGGCCACCAGCTTCTCCTCGTAGCTTTTGAGCTGGTCCTCGATGAAGCGCTTGGCGGTGTCGGTGTCCTTGCGCTTGGTGCCCAGGCTGGTCTCCACCAGGATGGTGAGCAGGGACTGCACCACCCGCTTGGCGGTCTCCGGATCCCGGTGCTGGTAGCGGATGACGTAGAGATTGTCGCCCCGTGCCGCCTCCAGCTTGATGTCGTTGCCCAGCCCGTCGAGCAGGGCCTCCATTTCCTTGGGCGTCTTGGCGGTGACGTCCAGGTCGGTCATGCGCGCCACCTTTTCCATGTTCGGCCGCGAGATCAGGGTGCGCGTCATCATGGTGACGATCTGGTCCATGTTGGGTGCGACCGTGAGCCCCGACATGAGGGGCTTGAGGATGGACTGGGTGTCGATGTACACGCGCGCCGTGGCCTCATAGCGGTTGGGCGTGAGATACACCCATGTCCACCCCGCCAGGGCGATCACCCAGGCGGCGATCAGCCCATACCAGCGACGCAGCCACATGGCGCGCAGATAGGACATCAGCTTGGCGAGGACTTCATGCATGGCGCACTCCCTGCGACGCCGCGGCGGCCGGCCACGGCCTCCGGCCGACGGTCAGAAGAAGCTTTCGGGAATGATCAAGACGTCGCCCGGCATCATCTCCACGTTGGCGGAAATGTCGCCGCCGCGGATGAGGTCCTCCAGCCGCACGCTGAACTGCTGCTGCTTGCCACCGTAGGTGCGCACGATGGTGGCCTTGTTGCCGGCCGCGAACTCGGTGATGCCGCCCACGGCGATCATCACGTCCATCAGGCTCATCTTCTCCCGGTACTGCAGCGCCTGGGGCTTGGCGGCCTGGCCGATGACGCGGATCTGCTGGCTGTAGGGGCCATTGAATCCCGTCACCATCACCGTGACGATCGGATCCTGGATGAATTTGGCCAGGTGTTTTTCCAGGTCCCGCTCCAGTTGGGTGGGGGTCTTGTTGGCCGCGACGATGTCGTCCACCAGCGGGCTGTTGAACTTGCCATCGGGGCGCACGGTGACCGTGGTGGAAACCTCGGGGTTGCGCCAGACCTGGATGTTCAGGGTGTCACCCGGACCGATCAGGTAATCGGGGGCGCCCGCAATGTCCGCCTTCGCCGGCGCAGCGGGCCAGTCCCCGGTGCTGGCACAGCCTGCGGCCAGCAGCGCGAAAACCGCCAACAGCGAGCCCGTCACGCGTGTGGTGAGTCCATTCATGTTCCTTCCCCTCCTGATGATCCCGATGATGAAGTCCCGGACAATCGCTTTATGTTTCCAAGGATACGCCAATCGGGGCGAAAAGCCGCGCGCTCACCCCGGTTTTTTGCGCAGGCCACGGCCGTTCCGGCCGAAGGCGGAAGCGATGATCTAAACATGCAATATTCGGGCCATACAATCGGCCAAAGGTTATAGGCGCCCCATGACCGGGGCATTGCGTCCGGGGCGGGCAGCCCCCCGCCGGCGGGGCGACAGTCATGACGGGGTTCTGACACAATGGCATTGTCCTCACCCCGGGAGAGCGAACGATGTCCGACGAAAACAGCCTGGAAACCCTGCGCAGCCGTGTGCGCGCCTTCGCACGGGAACGGGACTGGGAGCAGTTCCACAGCCCGAAGAACCTGGCCATGGCCCTGATCGTCGAGGCGGCGGAGCTGGTCGAGCCTTTCCAGTGGCTGAGCCAGGAACAGAGCCGGCAGCTGGACGCGGCCACCCGCCAGGCCGTGGCCGAGGAGATCGCCGATGTGCTGATCTATCTCACCCGCCTGGCGGACGTGCTGGGCATCGACCCCCTCGAGGCCGCCTTCCGCAAGATCGAGATCAACGCGCGCAAGTATCCGGTGGACAAGGCCCGCGGCCACAGCCGCAAATACGACCGCCTGGACTGACGGGGGCCGGGGCCCGCGCCGGCGTATAATCGGGGCTTTTCGCAACCGATTGCGCCAAGATGTCCCCCTACTACCGGTATCACGTGTTTTTCTGCACCAACCAGCGCGAGGATGGCGGCGCCTGCTGCGGCGACCACGACGCCCAGGCCGTGCGCGATTATGCCAAGAGCCGGATCAAGGCCCTGGGCCTGAACGGTCCCGGCCAGTGCCGGATCAACTCGGCCGGCTGCATGGACCGCTGCGGCGAAGGGCCGGTGATCGCGGTCTATCCCGAGGGGGTCTGGTACACCTACGTGGACCAGGCCGACATTGACGAGATCATCGACGAACACCTGGTGAAAGGCCGCATCGTCGAGCGGCTGAAGATCTAGTGCCCCGCTTCAAGCTGCGCATCGACGGCCCCGCCGGCAAGATCGAGACCGTGATCGACGACCCCGGCCCGACGCGCAAGGGCCTGGCGTTGATCGCCCATCCCCACCCCCTGTACGGCGGCAGCCTCGAGAACAAGGTGGTCAAGACCGTGGCCGACACCCTGCACGACCTGGGCTACGTCGCGGTGCGCCCCAATTTCCGCGGCGTGGGCGCAAGCGGCGGCGCCTATGACGGCGGCCAGGGCGAGGTGGAGGACATGCTCGCCGTGCACGACTTCGTGCACCCGCGCTACCCGGACCTGCCCCTGGTGCTGGCCGGCTTCTCCTTCGGCGCCTTCGTCCAGAGCAAGGTGGCCGAGCGCATTCCCGCCCGGCACCTGCTCCTGGTGGGGCCGGCGGTGAATCTGTTCAGCCTCGCCGCCGCGCCACCGGGCACGGTGGTGATCCATGGCGAGCGGGACGAGCTGGTTCCGCCGGAGGCGGCGCGCCGCTGGGCCGAATCCCACGGCTGCACCTTCGCCCTGGTCCGCGACGCGGACCATTTCTTCCACAAGCGGCTCGGCGAGCTGCGGCAGCACATCGAGACCCTATGCCCGTGCTGAGCGCCACGGGCCTGACCAAGCGTTACGGCCAGCTGGCCGCGGTGGCCGGGATCGACCTGGCGGTGGCGAAGGGGGAATGCTTCGGGCTGCTGGGCCCCAACGGCGCCGGCAAGACCACCACGCTCCGGCTGCTGCTGGGCCTGGTGGAGCCGGACGGCGGCGAGATCCGGCTGCTCGGGCAGCCGGTGCCCGGGCAGGCGCGCCGGGCCCGGCAGCGGGTCGGCGTCGTGCCCCAGGTGGACAACCTGGACCCGGATTTCACCGTGCGCGAGAACCTGCTGGTGTATGGACGTTACTTCGGCCTGAGGGATCGGGCGATCGAAGCGCGCATCCCCGCCCTGCTGGAATTCGCGGGGCTCGCCCACCGGGCGGAGGCGCCCATCGCCACCCTGTCCGGGGGCATGAAGCGCCGGCTCACCCTCGCGCGCGCCCTGGTGAACGACCCCGAGCTGGTGTTCCTGGACGAACCCACCACCGGCCTCGATCCCCAGGCCCGGCACCGGCTCTGGCAGGGGCTGCGCCGCCTCAAGGCCCAGGGCAAGACCCTGATCCTCACCACCCATTTCATGGAGGAGGCCGAGCGGCTGTGCGACCGGGTGGCCATCATGGATCATGGCCGCATCATCGCCGAAGGCAGCCCGCGGGCATTGATCGAGCGCCACATCGAGCCGCTGGTGGTGGAAGTCTATGGGGAAACGGCGGGGCAGTGGGCCGATGCCTTCGGCCAGCACCTGTGCCAGCGGCTGGAACGGGCCGGCGAGAGCGTGTTCTGCTATACGAGCGACGGGGCCGCCCTGCTGGAGAACCTGCGCCAGCACGCCAACCTGGAAGTCACGCACCGGCCCGCCAACCTGGAAGACGTGTTCCTCAAACTCACCGGTCGGGAGCTCAGGGACTGATGAAGCACTTCCGCGCCCCGCGCCTCAGCCTGCGCTTCGTGCCCGTGTGGCGGCGCAACTTCCTGGTCTGGCGAAAGCTCGCGATCCCTTCCATGCTGGGCAACCTGGCCGACCCCATGCTGTACATGCTGGGGCTGGGCTACGGCCTGGGCGCCCTGCTGCCGGACGTGGGGGGCATGCCCTACCTCACCTTCCTGGCTGGCGGCACGGTCGCCTACTCCACCATGAACAGCGCCACCTTCGAGACCTTGTACTCGGGCTTTTCCCGCATGCACGTGCAAAAGACCTGGGATGCCATCCTCAACACGCCCCTCACCCTGGACGACGTGCTCCTGGGCGAGTGGATCTGGGCCGCATCCAAGGCCCTGCTGTCGGGCCTGGCCATTCTGGCCATCGTCTGGACCCTCGGCCTGGAACGGTCATTCTGGGTGTCCCTGTGGATCATCCCGGTGGTGATCCTCACCGGCCTGTGTTTCTCGGGCATGGGGCTGGCGATGAACGCGATCTCGCCCAATTACGATTTCTTCCTGTACTACTTCACGCTGGTGATCACGCCCATGGTGCTGCTGTGTGGCGTGTTCTACCCGGTCTCGCAGCTGCCCGAGGCCCTGCAGCGGGTATCGGCCTGGCTGCCCCTGGCCCATGCCATCGAGCTGGTGCGGCCCCTGATCCAGGGCCAGATGCCCCAGCAGGCGGGGCTGCACGCCTTCGCGTTGTGTGCCTGGGGTGGCGCGGGTTTCTGGCTGGGGTTGGGCCTCACCCGCAGGCGTCTGCTGAGCTAGGCGAGGCCGGCCGCCTGCAGGTCGGCGTGGTAGGAGCTGCGCACCATGGGGCCGCAGGCGGCGTTGCTGAAGCCCATTTCCCGCGCCGCCCGCTCGAAGGCCCGGAATGCCTCGGGGGGAACGAACCGCCGGACCGGCAGATGGTGCCGCGACGGTTGCAGATACTGGCCCAGGGTGAGCATGTCCACGCCATGGCGACGCAGGTCGGCCATGACCGCCAGGATCTCCTCGTCGGTCTCGCCCAGGCCCACCATCAGCCCGGACTTGGTGGGAACCTGGGAATGGCGCGCCTTGAAGTCCGCCAGAAGTTTCAGGGAATGGTCATAGTCCGCGCCGGGACGGGCGGCCCGGTACAGGCGCGGCACGGTTTCCAGATTGTGGTTCATCACGTCGGGCACGGCGGTGGACAGGACGTCCAGCGCCAGTTCGAGCCGCCCCCGGAAATCGGGAACGAGGATCTCGATCTTCGTGCCGGGCGAGGCTTGCCGCACCGCACGGATACAATCCACGAAATGCTGGGCGCCGCCGTCGCGCAGGTCGTCGCGGTCCACGCTGGTGATCACCACGTAGCGCAGGCCCATGGCGGCGATGGTCTGCGCCAGATGCTCGGGCTCCTCCGGGTCCGGTGGGGAGGGTCGGCCATGGGCCACGTCACAGAAGGGACATCGCCGGGTGCACACCTCGCCCAGGATCATGAAGGTGGCGGTGCCGTGGGAAAAGCATTCGCCGATGTTGGGGCAGGAGGCCTCCTCGCACACCGTGTGCAGCCCATGCTCCCGCAGGATCTGCTTGATCTCGAAGAAGCGCGGGCTGTTGGGCGATCGGGCACGGATCCAGGCGGGCTTGCGGGCCACCGGCTCCGGCACGATCTTGACCGGAATGCGGGCGGTCTTGGCGAAGCCACGCTGGGCAGTGGGGTTTTTGCTGTCTTCGGGCATGGCCTCGGCAAGGGTGGTGGATGATCCGGCTGGCCTGCTTCCCGCTCATTGCCGGCACGCGGGATTGCCGGTTAAAATCGCGAACTTTTCACCGAATTTTGCAGGGTTTGAGCATGGACAGACAGAGCTGGCTTCAAGGCACTCTCTATCGCCCGGATTTCGAGCAGGACAGCTGCGGTTTCGGCTTGATGGCGCAGATGGATGATAAGCCAAGCCATTGGCTGGTGCAAACCGCCATCGACTCGCTGGCCTGTCTGACCCACCGCGGCGCGGTGGCCGCCGACGGCAAATCCGGCGACGGCTGCGGCCTGCTGTTCAAGAAGCCCGACGCCTTCCTGCGCGCGGTGGCCGCCGAGGCGGGATTCCAGCTGGCGGAGCGCTATGCCGCGGCGCTGGTGTTCCTCGACACCGACCCTGCGCGGGCGCAGGCGGCGCGCCAGACCCTCACGCGCGAGCTCGAGCGCGAAGGGCTCGGCGTGGCCGGCTTCCGCACGGTGCCCACCAACCCCGACGCCTGCGGGGAATACGCGCTGGCCACCCTGCCCCTGATCGAGCAGCTGTTCGTGAACTGCCCGGCCGACGTTCCGGAAGAGGTCTTCGAGCGCAAGCTGTTCATCGCGCGCCGGCGCGCGGAAAAAGCCATCGAGCCCCAGGACCCCACCTTCTACGTCCCCACCCTGTCCTCCCGGGTGATCGCCTACAAGGGCCTGGTGATGCCGGCCAATCTGCCCGTGTTCTACCCGGATCTGCGCGACGAGCGGTTCGCCTCCAGCCTGGCCGTGTATCACCAGCGCTTCTCCACCAACACCTGGCCCCAGTGGCGGCTGGCCCAGCCCTTCCGTTATCTCGCCCACAACGGGGAGATCAACACCCTGCAGGGCAATCGCAACTGGTCCCGGGCGCGGGAGATGAAGTTCGCCTCGCCGCTGATCCCGAACATGGACGACGTGCGGCCCCTGGTCAACACCACGGGCTCCGACTCCTCCAGCCTGGACAACATGCTGGAAGGCCTGCTCATGGGCGGGGTGCCCCTGTTCCGCGCCCTGCGCATGCTCATCCCCCCCGCCTGGCAGAACGTGGATGACATGGACCCGGACCTCAAGGCCTTCTACGAGTACAACTCCATGCACATGGAGCCCTGGGACGGTCCGGCCGGCATCGTCCTCACCGATGGCCGCTTCGGTGCCTGCGCCCTGGACCGCAACGGCCTGCGTCCGGCGCGTTACATCGTCACCCGGGACCGCTATCTGACCATCGCCTCGGAAGTGGGCGTGTGGGACTACAAGCCCGAGGACGTGGTCACCAAGGGCCGCATCAAGCCGGGTGAGATCGTGGCGGTGGACCTGGCCACCGGCCGGCTGCTGCTGCCCGCCGACATCGACGACGAGCTCAAACGCGCCCAGCCTTACCGCCAGTGGCTGAAGGACAACGTCCGCTACCTGGAGTCTTCCCTCACCCAGCCCCAGACCATGCCGCTGATGAGCGCGCACGACACCCTGGTGCACCAGAAGATGTTCAACGTCACCTTCGAGGAACGGGACCAGGTGATCCGGGTGCTGGCCGAGGACGGCCAGGAGGCGGTGGGCTCCATGGGTGATGACACGCCCATGGCGGTGCTCTCGCGCATGGTCCGTTCGCCCTTCGATTACCTGCGCCAGCAGTTCGCCCAGGTGACCAACCCGCCCATCGATCCGATCCGCGAAGCGATCGTGATGTCCCTCAAGACCTGCTTCGGCCCGGAGCGCAATCTGTTCGAGGAGACCCCCGATCACGCGCGGCGCATCGAGGTGCACTCGCCGGTGCTCACCCACGAGAAGTTCGTCTATCTCACCCAGGAGGCCGGGCCCGAATACCGGTCGGTGACGCTGGACCTCAACTACGATCCGAGCCAGACCCACCTCAAGGCGGCCATCGAGGCCCTGGCCGCGCGCGCCGTCCAGGCGGTGAAGGACGGGGCCGTCATTCTCGTGCTGTCCGATCGCGCCATCGCCAAGGACCGACTGCCCATCCATGCCCTGTTCGCGGTGGGTGCGGTGCACCATGCCCTGATCCGCGCCGGGCTGCGCTGTGACTGCAACATCATCGTGGAGACGGGCACCGCCCGCGATCCGCACCACTTCGGCTGCCTGATCGGCTACGGCGCCACCGCGGTCTATCCCTATCTCGCCTACCAGGTGATCCACGATCTCATCCGCACCAAGGAAATCCGCGAGCCGCTGGAGGACGCCATCGCCCATTACGTCAAGGGCATCAACAAGGGGCTGCTCAAGATCATATCCAAGATGGGCATCTCCACCATCGCCTCCTACCGGGGCGCGCAGCTGTTCGAGGCGGTCGGCATCCACGAAGAGGTGGTGGACCTGTGCCTGGCCGGCACGATCAGCCGCATCTCCGGCGCCAACTTCGAGGACTTCGAACGGGATCAGAAACAGCTCGCCCGCCACGCCTTCGACCCGCGCAAACCCCTGTCCCAGGGCGGGCTGCTCAAGTTCATCTTCGGCGGCGAATACCACGCCTACAACCCCGACGTGGTGATGCAGCTGCAGAAGGCGGTGCAAAACGGCGACTACGAGGAATACAAGAAATACGCCGAGATCGTGAACACGCGGCCGGTGGCGATGCTGCGTGACCTGATGCGGCTGAAGACCGGCATCAAACCGATTCCCCTGGAAGAGGTCGAGCCCATCGAGTCGATCCTGAAACGCTTCGACTCCGCGGGCATGTCCCTGGGCGCGCTCTCGCCGGAGGCCCACGAAGCCCTGGCCGAAGGCATGAACCGGCTGGGCGGCCGCTCCAACTCCGGAGAGGGCGGCGAGGATCCGGCGCGCTACGGCACGATCAAGATGTCCAAGATCAAGCAGGTGGCCTCCGGCCGCTTCGGCGTGACGCCCCACTACCTGGTCAACGCCGAGGTGCTGCAGATCAAGATCGCCCAGGGCGCGAAACCGGGCGAGGGCGGCCAGCTGCCCGGCGACAAGGTCTCGCCCATGATCGCCAAGCTGCGCTGCTCCAAGCCGGGCATTTCCCTGATCTCGCCGCCGCCCCACCACGACATCTATTCCATCGAGGACCTGGCCCAGCTCATCTTCGACCTCAAGCAGGTGAATCCCGATGCCCTGGTGAGCGTCAAGCTGGTGGCGGAACCCGGCGTGGGCACCGTCGCCGCGGGCGTGGCCAAGGCCTATGCCGACCTCATCACCATCTCCGGCTATGACGGCGGTACCGGCGCCTCGCCCCTGACTTCCGTGAAATACGCCGGCACGCCCTGGGAGCTGGGCCTGACCGAAGCGCAGCAGGTCCTGCGCGCCAACGGCCTGCGGGGCCGCGTGCGGGTGCAGACCGATGGCGGCCTGAAGACCGGTCTGGACGTGGTCAAGGCCGCCATCCTGGGCGCGGAGTCGTTCGGCTTCGGCACCGGCCCCATGGTGGCGCTGGGCTGCAAGTATCTGCGCATCTGTCACCTGAACAACTGCGCCACCGGCGTGGCCACCCAGGACGCGCGCCTGCGCCAGAAATACTTCATCGGTCTGCCCCAGATGGTGATGAACTATTTCACCTTCATCGCCATGGAGACCCGGGAGTGGATGGCGGCCCTGGGCGTTCGCTCCATGGAGGAGCTCATCGGCCGCACCGACCTCGTCGAGCTCATGGAGGGCGAGACCGACAAGCAGAAGCGGCTGCGCATGAAGCCCCTGCTGGAGCAGGGCAACATCCCGGAATCCGAGCCCAAGTTCTGCGTGCAGGACCGCAACCCCTCCTTCGACAAGGGCGAGCTGGCCGAGAAGATGGTCGCCGATGCCATCGATGCCATCCGCGCCAAGCGGCCCATCAAGCTGTTCTACCCGGTGCGCAACACCCATCGTTCCATCGGCGCGCGCCTGTCCGGGGAGATCGCCCGCATCCATGGCGCCGAGGGCCTGCCCGACGACTGCATCCACATCAAGATGGCCGGCTCCGCGGGACAGAGCTTCGGGGTGTGGAACCACAAGGGGCTCACCCTGGAGCTGGAGGGCGATGCCAACGACTATGTGGGCAAAGGCATGGCCGGCGGGCGTATCATCATCTATCCGCCGCGCTCGTCCACCTTCCCTGCCCACGAGGCGGCCATCATCGGCAACACCTGCCTGTACGGCGCGACGGGCGGGCGGCTCAACGCCGCGGGCGTGGCCGGAGAGCGCTTCGGCGTGCGCAATTCCGGGGCCATCGCGGTGGTGGAAGGCGCGGGCGACCACTGCTGCGAATACATGACCGGCGGCTGCGTCATCGTGCTGGGCAACACCGGCCTCAACTTCGGCGCCGGCATGACCGGCGGCTTCGCCATGGTGTACGACGAAGATGGAGGCTTCGCCCGCCGCTACAACAACGAACTCATCGACATCCACCGCATCACCAACGAATCCACGGAGGAATACCGGCAGTTCCTGCGGGAGAGGATCGAGGAGCACGTGCGCCTGACCGGGAGCAAGCGCGGCCAGGCCCTGCTGGAGGACTTCGACAATGCGGTGGCGAAGTTCTATCTGGCCAAGCCGAAGGCCATCAAGCTGGACAGCTTGCTCAAGGACTGAAGGAAGGCTTTTGCAGCCCACGGGCGTGCAGACACGGTGCCAGGGGAAGCATTCCCCGAGTGGCCACGTCTCCGTGGTGGATGATCTGTTCTCGGAAAACGAACAATGGGCGATGTCTTTCAATTTCTGAACGTACCGCGCCGGGATGGCGACAAGACGCCGGTGGAAGTGCGCATCAGGCAGTTCAAGGAGATCTATGCGCCGTTCGATGCAGCCCGGGCCGCCGAGCAGGCGGACCGCTGCCTTGCCTGCGGCAACCCCTACTGCGAATGGAAATGCCCGGTGCACAACTACATCCCCAACTGGCTCAAGCTGGTGGCGGAAGGCAACCTGCTGGAGGCGGCGGAACTGTCCCACAAGACCAACTCCCTGCCCGAGATCTGCGGCCGCGTCTGTCCCCAGGACCGCCTGTGCGAGGGAGCCTGCACGCTGAATCAGGGCGGCTTTGGCGCGGTGACCATCGGCGCCGTGGAAAAGTACATTTCCGATGAGGCCTTCAAGCTGGGCTGGCGCCCCGACATGAGCGAGGTGGTGCCCACGGGCAAACGGGTGGCCATCGTGGGCGCCGGGCCGGCGGGCCTGGCCTGCGCCGACGTGCTGGTGCGCAATGGCGTCAAGCCCGTGGTGTACGACCGTTACGACGAGATCGGCGGCCTGCTCACCTTCGGCATTCCGGAATTCAAGCTGGAAAAACACGTGGTCCGACGGCGCCGCGAGGTCCTGGAAGGCATGGGCGTGGAGTTCCGGCTCAACACCGAAGTGGGCCGCGATGTGCCCTTCGACGCCCTCCTGGCGGAATACGACGCGGTTTTCCTGGGCATGGGCACCTACACCTACATGAAAGGCGGCTTCCCCGGGGAAGACCTGCCGGGCGTGTACGAGGCCCTGCCTTTCCTCATTTCCAACGTGCGTCACTGTCTGGGCCTGCCGCAAGGTGAGAGCGGCTACCTGTCCATGGAAGGCCAGCGCGTGGTGGTGCTGGGCGGCGGCGACACCGCCATGGACTGCAACCGCACCGCCATCCGCCAGGGGGCGAAGTCCGTCACCTGCGCCTACCGGCGGGACGAAGCCAACATGCCCGGCTCCCGGCGCGAGGTGGCCAACGCCAAGGAGGAGGGCGTGCAGTTCCTGTGGAACCGGCAGCCGGTGGCAATCGTGGGCAACGGCAAGGTGGAGGGCGTCAAACTCGTCACCACCGAGCTGGGCGCGCCCGATGCCCGCGGCCGGCGCACCCCTCAGGTGGTGCCTGGCTCGGAGGAGATCATCCCCGCCGACCGGGTGATCATCGCCTTCGGCTTCCGGCCCAACCCCCGTCCCTGGTTCGCGGAATTCGGGATCACCACCGATCAGGCCGGGCGCGTGGTGGCCAAGGGCTTCGCCCACCCCCACCAGACCGCCAACCCCAAGGTCTTCGCGGGCGGCGACATGGTGCGCGGCTCCGACCTGGTGGTCACGGCCGTGTACGAGGGGCGGCAGGCCGCGGAAGGCATTCTCGCCTATTTGAACGTTTGAGCGCGGAACACGGGAAAGACGTGGAGCAGGCGCCCCCGCTTACCCGCACGCCGTGCCGTCCGGTGCGCCCATGAAGCCCAGAAACGACACTTTCCTGCGCGCCCTGCTCAAGGAGCCGGTGCCCTACACGCCCATCTGGATCATGCGCCAGGCGGGGCGCTACCTGCCGGAATACAACCAGACCCGATCCCGCGCCGGCTCCTTCCTCGAGCTGTGCAAAAATCCGGACTACTGCACCGAGGTGACCCTGCAGCCCATCGCCCGTTTCGGCCTGGATGCCGCCATCCTGTTCTCGGACATCCTCACCATCCCCGATGCCATGGGCCTGGGCCTGTATTTCGCCGAGGGCGAGGGGCCGAAGTTCGAGCGGCCCCTGCGCGAGGAATGGGCGATCCGCGACCTGGCCGCACCGGATCCCGAGCTGCATCTGGGATACGTGCTGGATGCGGTGCGCCAGATCCGCAAGGCCCTCAACGACGAAGTGCCCCTGATCGGCTTTTCCGGCAGCCCCTTCACCCTGGCCTGCTACATGGTCGAAGGGGGCGGGTCGGATGACTTCCGCACCACCAAGACCATGCTCTACCAGCGGCCGGACCTGTTGCACCGCATCCTGGAGGTGAACACCCGCGCCGTGACCGACTACCTCAACGCCCAGATCCGCGCCGGCGCCCAGGCGGTGCAGATCTTCGACACCTGGGGCGGCATGCTGTCCTCCCGCGCCTATGAGGAATTCTCCCTGGCCTACCTGCGCCAAGTGGTGGCCGGCCTGATCAAGGAGCATGAGGGGGTGCGCATCCCCTCCATCGTCTTCACCAAGGGCGGCGGGGTCTGGCTGGAGAAGATCGCGGGCATCGGCTGCGACGCCGTGGGCCTGGACTGGGTGTGCGAGCTCGGCGAGGCGCGCAAACGCGTGGGGGACCGGGTGGCGCTCCAGGGCAACATGGACCCGATGGTGCTGTTCGCCGGCCCGGAGGTGGTGCGTGAGGAAGCCCACCGCATCCTCAAGTCCTATGGCCAGGGCTCCGGCCACGTGTTCAACCTGGGGCACGGCGTCTCCCAGTTCACCCCCCCGGAATCCGTGGCCGCGCTGGTCGAGGCGGTGCACGATCTCTCCCGCGCCTTCCACTAAGCCTGGGCCCTGAACCTGGGCCCTGAGCCGGGGTACTGGCCCGGGACGTCGCCATCCCGGGAGCCGCCCGAAGCCCCGCGGCAGCGGGCCCGATCGCCGGCATGGCAGCCCCAAGCGCCGATGGCCGGCCGCAAAACCGCATCCCGCAAGGTTTTTCAGCCTTCACTTATGCACAGCCCTGCGCGGGCGAGGGAAACCCCGATGAAAATGAAGGGCTTAGCGCAGGATCATGATAACTCGTTGATTATTTGTTCATTTTCATGCCGCAGGCGCAGCCCCTGCAGCGCCCCGCTTGACAGCACGGCCGTTTGCTGTCCAAGCCGGCAAGACTATACACAAAGTTATCCACAGGCCGGGGCGCCGCTACAATGGCGGCTCCTTCCAGGCGGCCCAACATGCCCATCGCCCAAGTCGCGCTCAACCTGCCGGTGAACGCCGCGTTCGACTACCTGGCCCCCGGAGCGGGGCCCGGCGATGTCGGGCGCTTGGCCGTCGTCCCCCTGGGACGGCGCACGGTGGTGGGCGTGATCGTGGGCGTGAGCGAAGCCCCCACGGCAGAAGGGGTGGCGCTCAAGCCGGTCAAACGCATCCTGCGCGACCTTCCCCCGCTGCCGGAAGACATTCTGGAACTCGCCCGATTCTGCTCCGAGTATTACCACCATCCCCTCGGCCAAGTGCTGGCCGGCCTCCTGCCCCAGCGGCTGCGGCGGACCGAGCCCCTGGGGCGGCTCAAGCGCCCGGTCTGGCGCCTGACCGAGGCGGGACGGGCCGCCTCGCCCGATGCGCTGCCCGCCCGGGCCGTCCTGCGCCGGCGCGTGCTGGCGGCGCTGCAGGCCGCAGGCCGCCTCGGGCCGGAGGACCTGGCCGCCCTGTCGCCGGGCGCCGCCAAGGCCATGGCCACGCTGGTGGCCCTGGGCTGGGCGGAGCAGGCCAGCGAGGCCCTGCGCGCCGCAACGCCCGTGAGCCCCTATCCGGCACCGGCCGTCTTGCCGCTCAACGGCGATCAGCGGGCAGCGGTGGAGGCCATACGCGCCCGCCTGGACGGCTTCATTCCCTGGCTGCTGCTGGGCGTGACCGGCAGCGGCAAGACGGAGGTCTATCTGCAGGTCATCGCGGAGGTCCTGGCCCGGGGCGGCCAGGCCCTGGTGCTGGTGCCCGAGATCAACCTCACGCCCCAGACGGAAGCGCGCTTCCGGGCCCGCTTTCCCGAGGCCGGCATCGTCAGCCTGCACAGCCAGCTGGGGGAGGGCGAGCGCCTGAAAAACTGGCTTCTGGCCGAGAACGGCGAGGCCCGGATCGTGCTGGGCACGCGGCTGGCCGTGTTCGTGCCGCTGCCGCGGCTGGGGCTGATCGTGGTGGACGAGGAACACGACGGCTCCTTCAAGCAGCAGGACGGCATGCGCTATTCGGCGCGGGACGTGGCCGTGTTCCGGGCGCACCAGCGGGGTGTGCCGGTGATACTGGGTTCGGCCACGCCGTCGCTGGAAACCTGGCACAACGCCCGCACCGGCCGCTACCGGCTGCTCGAGCTGCGAAAGCGGGCCGTGGCCGACGCCCGCCCGCCCACGGTGGCCTTGATCGACGTGCGCCGCGAGCCCCTGACCGAAGGCTTGGCCGCGCCCCTGATCACCGCCATCAGGCAACGCCTGAGGCGGGGCGAGCAAACCCTGCTGTTCCTCAACCGCCGCGGCTATGCGCCGGTGCTCATGTGCCGGGCCTGTGGCTGGCTGGCGGGTTGTCCGCGCTGCTCCAGCCGCCTGGTGGTGCATTTGAGCGCCCAGCGCATGCGCTGTCACCATTGCGGACACGAGGCGCGCATACCCCGCCATTGCCCCGGCTGCGGCGCGCTCGACCTCGCGCCGGTGGGCCAGGGCACCCAGCGACTGGAGGAAAGCCTCGCCCGGCTCTTCCCCGGAGCGCGGGTGCTGCGCGTGGACCGGGACAGCACCCGCCGCCGCAACGCCCTGCCCGAGATGCTGGAACGGGTGCGGGAACGGGAAGTGGACATCCTGGTGGGCACCCAGATGCTGGCCAAGGGGCACGACTTCCCCACGCTCACCCTGGTGGGCATCCTCGACGCCGACGGGGGCCTCTATAGCGCCGATTTCCGCGCCGAGGAGCGCCTGTTCGCCCAACTGCTGCAGGTCTCGGGAAGGGCGGGACGGGCCTGTGCCAACGGCGAGGTGCTGATCCAGACCGCGTTTCCCGAGCACCCCCTGTTCGCGGCCCTGCGCGCCGGCGCCTACCCGGCCTTCGCCGACACCCTGCTGGCCGAGCGCCGTCAGCTGGGGCTGCCCCCCTTCAGCTTCCAGGCGCTCCTGCGCGCCGAGGCCCACGAGGCGGCCGCGGTGATGGCCTTCCTGCACCAGGCGGCGGCCCTGGCGCCCCCCACGCCGGAGGTCACCGTCTATGACCCGGTGCCGGCGCTGATGCCGAAACGGGCCGGATGGCAGCGCGCCCAGCTTCTGGTCGAATCCCGCTCGCGCGCCGCCCTGCAGCGATTCCTGTCGGCCTGGATGCAGGCGCTGTGCTCCAGCAAGCCCGGCCGCGTGCGCTGGGCCTTGGACGTGGATCCCATGGATCCATAGCCGCCACCCCGCGTGCGGTTATAATGGCGTTTTCCCGTCCGATCATCATGCCCGATCTCAAGTCCCATCTGAGCGAACTCGTGTCCGACGCCCTCAATGTCGTGGCACCGGACACGCCCGTCACCATCGAGATTCTGCCCACGCGGACGGCCGCCCACGGGGATTTCGCCTGCAACGTGGCGATGCAGCTGGCCAAGCCGCTGCGCCGCAACCCGAGGGACGTGGCGCGGGACATCGTGGATGCCCTGCCTCGTTCCCCCTGGGTGGAAAAGGTGGACATCGCCGGCGCCGGCTTCATCAACTTCTTTCTCAACCACGCCGCCAAGCAGCGCGTGGTGCCCCTGATCCTCGCCCAGGGCAGCCGCTTCGGCCACGCCGCGCCCAAGGGCGTCAAGGTGCAGGTGGAATTCGTCTCGGCCAACCCCACCGGCCCGCTGCACGTGGGTCATGGCCGGGGCGCGGCCTACGGCGCCTCCCTGTCCAACGTCCTGGCCGCCGCCGGCTACGACGTCACCCGCGAGTTCTACGTGAACGATGCGGGCCGGCAGATGGACATCCTCGCCCTGTCCACCTGGCTGCGCTATTTGGAGCTCAACGGCATCAACGTGCCCTTCCCGCCCAATGCCTACCAGGGCGAATACGTGCGGGAGATGGCGCGCATCATCCAGGAACAGCACGGAGACCGCTACGTGCACGAACCCTGGCACGTGCTGGACGGCGCCCCTGCCGTGGACGAGGATCCCGAAGGCCACCTCGACCAGCTCATCGCCAATGCCAAGAGGCTGCTGGGCGAGGACTATGCCTATGTGCACAACCTGGCGCTGACCGAGCAGCTGGGCGATTGCCGCAACGACCTCACCGAGTTCGGAGTGGTGTTCGACAACTGGTTCTCGGAGAAATCCCTCTACGACAGCGGCCTGGTCGCGCGCGCGGTGGAGCTCCTGGACAGCCGCGGCCACCTGTACCGACAGGATGGCGCGCTGTGGTTCCGTTCCACGGCCTTCGGCGACGAGAAGGACCGGGTGGTGCAGCGCGAGAATGGCCAGTACACCTACTTCGCTTCCGACATCGCCTATCACCTGAACAAGTTCGAGCGGGGCTTCGATTGGGTGATCGACGTGTGGGGCGCGGACCATCACGGCTACATCGCGCGCGTGAAAGGCGCCCTGACCGCCCTGGGGCTGGACGCGGACAAGCTCACGGTGGCCCTGGTTCAGTTCGCCGTGCTCTATCGGGGCAAGGAGAAGGTCCCCATGTCCACGCGCGCCGGGGAATTCGTCACCCTGCGCGAGCTGCGCAACGAGGTGGGCAACGACGGCGCCCGCTTCTTCTATGTGCTGCGCAAGTCGGACCAGCATCTCGACTTCGACCTGGAGCTCGCCAAGTCCCAGAGCAACGAGAACCCCGTCTATTACGTCCAGTACGCCCATGCCCGCTGCTGCAGCGTGCTGGCCCGGTGGGGCGGCGATCCCGCGCTGCTGCACGCGGCCGACGTGTCGTGCCTGACCAGCGACTATGAGCTGGCGCTGCTCAAGCGCCTGGCCGCCTTCCCGGAAATGGTGGAAACGGCGGCCCGGGAGCTCGCGCCCCATCACATCGCCTACTACCTGCGGGATCTCGCAGGGGAATTCCACAGCTATTACAATGCGGAACAATTCCTGGTCGACGATCAGGCCACCCGCCTTGCGCGGCTGGCCCTGGTGCTCGCCACCCGGCAGGTGCTCGCCAATGGGTTGGGCCTTCTGGGCGTGTCGGCGCCGGAGAAGATGTGATCGCGACCTGCACCAAGGTAGACGGCCCCATCCATGAGTAAAGACTACAAACCCCGGTCGGCTTCCCGCGCCAAAGGCGGCCATCCCCTGCTCACCGGCATTCTCATCGGCGTGATCATCGGGCTGACGGTCGCCATTGCCGTGGCCTGGTACGTGCCGTCCCTGACCCGCGGTTTCCGCCAGCCGGACGCCGCACCGGCGCCGGCGGCGCCCGCGCCCAAACCCGCCCCCCAGCCGGCCACCAGCACGCCATCGGGCGGCGAGGCCAAGAAACCCCGGTTCGACTTCTACAACATCCTGCCCGGCAGCGAGGAGCCGGTGACGGATCAGGAGGCCAAACAACCCACGGCGGGCAGCGGCGAGCAGTTCTTCCTTCAGGCAGGCGCCTTCCAGAACGAGGCCGATGCCGACAATCTGAAGGCGCGGCTGGCGCTGATGGGTGTGGAAGCCTCGGTCCAGAGCGTGAACATGCCCGAAAAGGGCGTCCTGCACCGCGTCCGCATCGGGCCGTTCGCCAGCGTGGACGACATGTCGAAGATCCGCGCCAACCTCGCCCAGAACGGCATCCAGGCCACCTTGGTCAAGGTCAAGGGTGGCGCGCAGGGCCACTGACCCGGAGGATATGAACCATGAACTCCCGCCGCCGCTTCCTGATTCTGGCCACCTCGGCCACCACGCTGGGCCTGTTGCGCCCCCTGTCCGCGGCCGCCCTCACCCTCGGCCGCGATTATGAAGCGGTGGAGTTTCCCCAGCCCACCACCGATCCC
>JBBINK010000022.1:241-2099 GCA_037443925.1 Betaproteobacteria bacterium | reverse complement strand
AGCGGGTGGAGGTGCTGGAGCTGTTCTTCTACGGCTGCCCCCATTGCTTCGACCTGGAGCCGCTCCTGGTGAAGTGGGTGAAGAAGCTGCCCCGGCATGCCTACTTCCGCCGCATGCCCGCCATCTTCAACGACGGCTGGGTTCCCCTCGCCAAGGCCTACTACGCCGCCGAAGCCCTGGGTGTGGTGGACAAGCTGCACGGGGAGATCTTCAATGCCATCCACCTGCAGGGCGTCAACCTCAACGACCGCGGCAACCTGCTGCGCTTCGTCGCCGCCCGTGGGGTGGATGCCGCGAAGTTCGCCAAGGCCTACGACGCCTTCGGCGTGCAGACCCAGGTCCGGCAGGCGCGGGAACTCACCGCCGCCTATGGCATCCAGGGTGTGCCCTCGCTGATCGTGGACGGCAAGTATCGCACCTCGAGCAGCCTGACCGGCAGCCACGAGAAACTGTTCCCCGTTCTGGACGAGCTCATCGCGCTTGCCTGGAAGGAACGGACGGCGAAACGCTAGGCAGGCACCCCAGCGAGGACGCCCCGATGCCCATCCGCGTGATCCTGGTCGATGATCACCCGCTTTTCCGCAAGGGCCTGGAGCATCTGCTCGCCAGCCATCCCGACGTGGAGATCCGGGGCCAGTTCGCCACCCTGGAGGCGACGCGGCAATGGCTGGAAGCCGGGGGCGGCGCCGATGTGGTCCTGCTGGACCGTCGGCTGCCCGACGGCGACGGTCTGAGCCTCGTTTCCGCGCTCAAGGCGGCGGGCATGCGGGTGGTGATGCTCACCATCGCCGACGAGGACCACGAAATCCGCGATGCCATCGAGCGGGGCGTGGACGGTTATGTGCTGAAGTCCAGCGAGCCCGAGCAGATCCTCCAGGCCATCCGCTCGGTGCATCTGGGCAACAGCATGCTGCCGGCCGAGATCATGCAGAAGCTCGCCCGGGGCGAGCTGGCCCAGAATGCCTTCGACAGGCTGTCCCAGCGGGAGCTGGAAATCGTCACCTACGTGGCCCGGGGCATGAGCAACCGGGCGATCGGGGATGCCCTGGGTCTGTCCGAGAACACCGTGCGCAATCACCTGCGCAGCATCCTGGACAAGCTGGGGCTGGCCAACCGGGTCCAGGTGGCGACCCTCGCCCTCGAGCAGGGGCTGCTCAAACGCCTGGATGGGGGCAAGCCCCGCTCCTGAGGGGGCGCGCTAGTCACAAAAGACTAGACAGCGATGGTTTTTGTGTTATATTGGCAGGGCAAGTGTGATGCTTGTTTCTGTTCAACGAGTGCTTTCGGCCCCGATTCCCCTCGGGGCTTTTTTTTGCCCCGGCCCGGGCACGGGCTGCTATGCTCGGGCAGATGAGGCGAAAAGAGGCCCATGAAAGCGGCTGAGCTGCTGGTCCGTTGCCTGGAGGCGGAGGGGGTGCGCTTCGTCTATGGCATCCCCGGGGAGGAAAACCTGGACGTCATGGACGCCCTGCTGGATTCCCCGATCCGCTTCATCACCACCCGCCACGAGCAGGGCGCAGCCTTCATGGCCGACGTGCAGGGGCGCCTCACCGGGCGGGCCGGCGTATGCCTCGCCACCCTGGGACCTGGGGCCACCAACCTCGTGACCGGCGTGGCCGACGCCAATCTCGACCATGCGCCCCTCGTGGCCATCGCCGGGCAGGCCGCCACCAGCCGCCTGCACAAGGAATCCCACCAGGTGCTCGATCTGGTGAACCTGTTCCAGCCCATCACCAAGTACGCCACCCAGATCCTCAATCCGGAAATCATTCCCGAGGTGGTGCGCAAGGCCTTCAAGACCGCCCAGAGCCCCAAGCAGGGCGCCTGTTTCATCGACTTCCCCGAGAACATCGCCCAC
>JBBINK010000022.1:0-220 GCA_037443925.1 Betaproteobacteria bacterium | reverse complement strand
ATCGAGGCACGGCCCCTGCGACCCGTTCCCGTAACCACGCCCCACCCGGCGCCGGAACGGGTGGCCGCGGTGGCGGAGGTGATCAGCCAGGCGGAGTTCCCCCTCATCCTGGCCGGCAATGGCCTGGTGCGGGCGGGCTGCTGCGACGCATTGGTGGCTTTCGCGGAGAAACTGAACATTCCGGTGGCCACCACCTTCATGGCCAAGGGCGCGATCCCGG
>JBBINK010000021.1:0-25183 GCA_037443925.1 Betaproteobacteria bacterium | reverse complement strand
CTGGCCGCCGCCGAGGAAGAGGTCCGGGCCGCCGCCGCCCAGGCCGCCCTTGCGCGCCAACGTCTCGACCGCGCCAGCGCCCTCCATGCCCGGGGTTTCCTGTCCGCCCAGGCGCTGGACGAGGCCCGGACCGAAGCCCGCCGCAGCGAAGCCAGCCTGGCCGCCGCCCGGGCGAACCTGGCGGTGGCGCGCCACGAGCGGGATGGCGCCCGCGCAGCCCTGGTGGACGGTTCGGCCCGGCCCGGGGCCGCCCCTGCTTTCCAGGTGCGCTCCCCGGTGGCGGGCCGGATCCTGCGACGGATACGCGAGAGCGCCGGGCCGGTGCAGGCCGGCCAGCCCTTGCTGGAACTGGGAGACCCCCAGGAGCTGGAAGCGGAAGTGGAAGTCCTCTCCAGTCAGGCGGTGCGCATCGCGCCCGGCACGCCGGTCGAGCTCACCCGCTGGGGTGGGCCGCCGCTGGCGGGGCGGGTGAGGGTCGTGGAGCCCACCGCGTTCACCAAGGTCTCCGCCCTGGGGGTGGAGGAACAGCGGGTGCGGGTGATCGTGGATTTCACCGCCGATCCCGAAGCCAGACGCGGCCTGGGCGACGGCTACCGCGTGGAAGCCCGCTTCCTGGTCTGGGAAGGGCGGGATGTGCTGCAGATTCCCGCCAGCAGCCTCATCCGCCACGATGGCGGGTGGGCCGTGTTCCGGGTGCGCGACGGCCGCGCGTGGCTGGCGCCGGTGAGGCTGGGACAGCGGGCGGGCCTGGTGGTGGAGGTCCTGTCCGGCCTGGCCGCGGGCGAGCGGATCGTGACCCGTCCGGACGACCGCCTCAAGGAAGGCATCCGGGTCCGGGCCCAGACGGAGGCCACCGGCTGACCACGCCGGCAACGCCTCACGCCTGGGCGGGCGCGCCCCCGCGCAGGATCTCGATCACCTCTTCGTCCTCGACCTGGGGAAACTCGGCGTAGAACTGGCCCACCGCGTAGAAGTTGTAGGGCGTCTCGAGGCAGACCAGCTCATCGCAATGGCTGCGCACCTTCTCCACGGTATCGGGCGGGGCCACCGGCACGGCGCAGATCAGCTTGCGCGGGCCCTTGGCGCGCAGGGCATGCAGCGCAGAGATCATGGTCGCCCCCGTGGCCAGTCCGTCGTCCACCACGATCACGATCCGCCCGGCGGGGTCGATGGGCGGCCGCACCGGCATGTACAGGGCCCGCCGGCTGCGCAGGATGTCCAGCTGGCGCGCCTTCTCGCGCTCGATGTACTCGGGCGTGGCACCGGCCGAAGCGGCGTAATCGGCGATGTAGGCCCAGCCGCTCTCGTCCACCGCACCAATGGCGAATTCGGGGTTGCCCGGGGCTCCCAGCTTGCGCACCAGCACCACGTCCACCTCCCCTTCCAGCACGTCCGCGATGTGTCTGGCCATGGGCACCGCGCCGCGCGGGATGGCCAGGACCAGGGGATGGCGGCCCTTGTAGCCGAGCAGGCGTTGGGCCAGGCGATCAGCGGCTTCCAGGCGATTGCGGAAAGGCATGGGCACGCTCCCGTTTCGTCGCTCACACACACGAACCCGCCGGCGCGAAGGGAGACGGGCCGGCAGGCGGTCCGCCTTCCCCGCTTGGCGTCAATCCTGAAGATAGCAGAGCCCGTCGCGGCCACGGCCGCAGAAACGTGAAAAAAGAGGCGGACTGCGTCCGCCTCCCAAGGAGAGCCCACTCCGTCCCGAGTAGGTAAGCCTTGTAACGGCAGGCGGGCATCGCCACTTTAGGGAAAATTGCGCCGACCCGGCGGCGGCCGCGGGCCGCTCCCTTATAATCGCGACTTTTTTGCCCCCCATGCTGTTTCGCGCCCCTCTTCCCCGCGCTGGCCAGATCCAGCATTACACGGGCCTGGTCGGCTCGTCGGATGCGCTCGCCCTGGCCGAGCTGGCGGCAGCCGGCCACCGGCTGGTGGTCATCACCGAAACGGCCCTGGAGGCCCAGCGGCTGCGCGACGAGATCTCCGCCCTGGCAGCCGGGCTGTCGGTGCATCTGTTTCCGGACTGGGAGACGCTTCCCTATGACCAGTTCTCGCCCCATCAGGACCTGGTCTCGGAACGCCTGGCGACGCTTTACCAGATCCACAACCGCGCCTTCGACGTGGCCATCGTGCCGGCGGCCACCGCGCTCTACCGCCTGCCTCCCAAGGATTTCCTGGCCGCCTACACGTTTTTCCTCAAGCAGGGCAACCGCCTGGACATCGATGCGCTGCGCCGCCAGCTCACCCTGGCTTCCTACAGCCACGTCACCCAGGTGCAGATGCCGGGAGAGTACAGCGTGCGGGGCGGCGTGATCGACCTGTTTCCCATGGGCAGCCCCCTGCCCTACCGGCTCGATCTCTTCGACGACGAGATCGAGAGCATCCGCACCTTCGACGTGGATACCCAGCGCAGCATCTACCCCGTGCAGGAGGTGCGCCTGCTGCCGGCCCGCGAGTTCCCCCTCAACGAGGCCGGCATCGCCCGCTTCCGTCAGGCCTTCCGCGAACGGTTCGAAGGGGATCCCTCCCGTGCCAAGGTCTATCGCGACGTGAGCAACGGTCTGGCGCCTCCGGGCGTCGAGTACTACCTGCCCCTGTTCTTCGAGACCACGGCCACCTTCGCCGACTATCTGCCGGAGGACGTGGTGATCTGCCTGCACCATCGGGTGCTGGCCGCGGCGGAGGACTTCTGGCGCGACACCCGCTCGCGCTACCAGCTGCTGCGCGGCGACGCCGAGCACCCCCTGCTGCCGCCGGAAGACTTGTTCCTCAGCGCCGACCAACTGTTCGGCGCCCTCAAGGCCTATCCACGCCTCGCCGTGTCCAGGGATGACGACGCGGCGGACCGGGGCAACGTCATCGCCTGCGCCACGGCGGCGCTGCCGGCGGTGCACGTGGATCGGCGCGCGCCGCAGCCCCTGGCGCGCCTGAAGTCCTTCCTCGACGGCTTCGACGGGCGCGTGCTGATCGTCGCCGAAAGCCCGGGACGCAGGGAGACCATGGCCCAGATGCTGGGCGAGCATGGGCTCGATGCGGTCTTCGCGCAGGACTACCCCGACTTCCGGCGCCGCAGCGAGCGCCTGATGCTGGCCGCGCTGCCCCTGGCCGCCGGTTTCGCGCTGCCGGAAGAGCGTGTCGCCCTCGTCACCGAAAGCGAGCTGTACGCCCTGCAGGTACGCCAGTCACGCCTGCGCGAAGCGAGGAAGACATCGTCCGAGACCATGCTGCGCGACCTGTCCGAGGTGCGCGTGGGAGACCCGGTGGTGCACGAGGATCACGGCATCGGCCGCTATCAGGGGCTGGTGAGCATGGACCTCGGCGAGGGCGAGACGGAGTTTCTGGTGCTGGAATACGCGGGCGGCGACAAGCTGTACGTTCCCGTGGCCAACCTGCACCTCATCAGCCGTTACAGCGGCGGCGCGCCGGAAACCGCACCCCTGCACAAGCTGGGCAGCGGCCAGTGGGAAAAGGCCCGGCGCAGGGCCGCCAGGCAGGTGCGGGACACCGCCGCGGAGCTGCTCAATCTGTATGCACAGCGTGCGGCGCGCGCAGGCCATGCCTTCCGCCTGCGGCCCCAGGACTACGAAGCCTTCGCCGCCGGCTTCGAGTTCGAGGAAACGCCCGACCAGGCCGCCGCCATCCGCGCGGTGATCGAGGACATGACCTCGGGCAAGCCCATGGATCGCCTGGTCTGCGGCGACGTGGGCTTCGGCAAGACCGAAGTGGCCCTGCGCGCCGCCTTCGTCGCGGTGGCCGACGGCAAGCAGGTGGCGGTGATGGTGCCCACCACGCTGCTGGCCGAGCAGCACTACCACACCTTCTCGGACCGCTTCGCCGAATGGCCCGTGAAGGTCGCCGAACTGTCGCGCTTCCGCACCGCGAAGGAACAGGCGGAAGCCCTGAAGGGCGTGGAGGAAGGCCGGATCGACATCGTGATCGGGACCCACCGCCTGCTGCAAAAGGATGTGCGCTTCAAGAACCTCGGTCTGGTGATCATCGACGAGGAACACCGCTTCGGCGTGCGCCAGAAGGAGCGCCTCAAGTCCCTGCGCGCCGAGGTGGACGTGCTCACCCTCACCGCCACGCCCATTCCCCGCACCCTGTCCATGGCCCTGGAAGGTCTGCGCGATTTTTCCGTGATCGCGACCGCGCCCCAGCGCCGCCTGGCGATCAAGACCTTCGTCCATCCCTGGAGCGATGGGCTGGTCCGCGAAGCCGTGCTACGCGAGCTCAAGCGGGGCGGTCAGGTGTATTTCCTCCACAACGAGGTGGAGACGATGCACAACATGCACGAGAAGCTCGCCAGGCTGCTGCCCGAGGCGCGCATCGCCATCGCCCATGGGCAGATGCGGGAGCGCGAACTGGAGCACGTGATGCGCGACTTCTACCACCAGCGCTTCAACGTGCTGTTGTGCACCACCATCATCGAGACCGGCATCGACATCCCCACCGCCAACACCATCATCATCAACCGCGCCGACCGGTTCGGCCTGGCCCAGCTGCACCAGCTGCGTGGGCGGGTGGGCCGATCCCACCACCAGGCCTACGCCTACCTGCTCACGCCGGAAGGCGGCCTCACGGCGACCGCGAAAAAGCGGCTGGAGGCCATCCAGATGATGGAAGACCTCGGGGTGGGCTTCCATCTGGCCATGCACGATCTGGAGATCCGCGGCGCCGGTGAACTGCTGGGGGAATCCCAGAGCGGCGAGATGCAGGAGATCGGCTTCGCGCTCTACGCGACGATGCTCGAGCAGGCGGTCAAGGCGCTCAAGGCGGGCAAGGAACCCGATCTGGATGCGCCGCTGGAAGTGACCACCGAGATCAACCTGCACGCACCGGCCCTGCTGCCCGCCGATTACTGTGCGGACGTGCACGAGCGGCTGGTGCTCTACAAACGGCTCGCCAACTGCGCCACACTCGACGAGCTCATTGCCATGCACGAAGAACTGGTGGACCGCTTCGGCACCCTGCCCGCCCAGGCCCGCACCCTGCTGGACAGCCACCGCCTGCGCATCCAGGCGAAGGCATTGGGTGTGGCGCGCGTCGATGCCAATGCCGAGACCATCACCCTGCAGTTCGTGCGCCAGCCCCCGATCGACCCGGGCCGCATCATCGAGTTGATCCAGAATCGGAAAAACTACACACTCGCAGGCCAGGACAAGCTCCGGGTCGCGCTGCCCACCGCGGATGCGGACACGCGCGCCCGGGCCGTGCAGGCCATCTTTCATGAACTCAAGCCATGAACCCCCGGGCGCACGGTGACCGCCACGCCGGCCCCACACGCTCCTGGGGTGCCATGCCCGACCAGGAAGGAACGCCATGAACCTCGTCATCCAGGGCCTCGACGTGCAGACCCAAGACCTCAAGGAGCTGGCCAGGCTGACCGGCGCCAACGGCATCGAGCAGGTGCGTCCCAACGTGTTCCGGCTCGCCCATTGCACGCCCCATCCCGAGGTGCCCGCCCTGTGTGAACGCGCCCGGCTCGATTTCGGCTACGTGCCCGAGGACCAGACGCTGGACCACATCCGGCTGGTGGTGATGGACATGGACTCCACCCTGATCACCATCGAGTGCATCGACGAGATTGCCGACATGGTGGGGCTCAAACCCCAGGTGGCCGAGATCACCGCCGCGGCCATGCGCGGCGAGATCGACTTCGCCGAAAGCCTCACCCGTCGGGTGGCCCTGCTGGCGGGGCTGGAAGAGGGCGCCCTGGAGCGCGTCTATCGCGAACGGCTCGAGCTTTCCCCCGGCGCCGACCGTTTCCTGGCCACGCTCAAGGCCCACGGCATCAAGACCCTGCTGGTGTCCGGCGGCTTCAGCTTCTTCACGGACCGCCTCAAGACCCGTCTGGGGCTGGACTACACCGCCTCCAACACCCTGGAGATCGTGGACGGGAAGCTCACCGGAAGGATCCTGGGGAAGATCGTGGATGCCCAGGGCAAGGCCGACTGGCTCAAGCGCGTCCGCGACGAACTGGGGCTTGCGAAAACGCAGGTGGTGGCCATCGGCGATGGTGCCAACGACCTGAAGATGCTGGCCGAGGCCGGCATCAGCGTGGCCTATCACGCCAAGCCCGTGGTGCGCGAAAAGACCACCTATGCGATCAACTACGTGGGGCTGGACGGCGTGCTCAACCTGTTCGTCTAGAACAGGCTGAGCTGGACCTTGGGCGGCTGGGGCGGCCGGAACAGGTCCGTGCGCAGGGGCGCCATTCCGGGAAAACCCAGGCGCCGGCAGGCCAGACGGTAGCGGTCGCGGATGAGCTGCGCATAGCGACCCGTGCCCCGCAGGCGCTGGCCGAAGCGGGCATCGTAGTCCTTGCCCCCGTGGCAGTCCCGCACGCGGTTGAGCACGTGCTCCGCCTTGAGGGGTTCGTGCACGGCGAGCCATTCACGGAACAGCGCCGCCACCTCGTGGGGCAGGCGCAGAAGGACATATCCCGCCTCCACGGCCCCGGCCTGCCGCGCCCGCTGCAGGATCGTTTCCAGCTCCGCGTCGGTCAGGACCGGCACCACCGGCGCCACCATCACCCCGACCGGCACCCCCGCGCGCGCCAGGGTCTCCATCGCCGCCAGCCGGCGTTCCGGCTGCGCCGCCCGGGGTTCCATGCGCCGGGCGAGCCGACGGTCCAGCGTGGTCAGGGAGATGAACACATGCACCAGTCCATCCCGTGCCATGTCGGTGAGCAGATCCAGATCGCGCTCGATCAGGGCCGACTTGGTGACGATGGAAACCGGATGCCGGCACTCGGCCAGGACGCCGAGCAGGCTGCGGGTCAGGCCCAGGCGTTTCTCCACGGGTTGCCAGCCGTCCGTGTTGATGCCCAGGGCGAGCGGCCGGCACACGTAGCCGGGATGGGCCAGCTCCTCGCGCAGCCGCTGGGGTGCGTCGGGCTTGTGGAACAGGCGGCTTTCGAAATCCTGGCCGGCCGACAGGCCCAGATAGGCGTGGGTGGGGCGGGCAAAGCAATAGATGCAGCCATGCTCACAACCCCGGTAAGGATTGACCGAGCGATCGAAGGGAATGTCCGGCGAGTCGTTATAGGTGATCACCCGCCGCGCCCGGTCCACCATCAGCACCGTCTGCAGGGGAGGCGGCGCCTCCTCCAGGCTGCCCCAGCCATCGTCTTCCGCCTCGCGGCGCAGCGCCTCGAAGCGGCCGTCGGGGTTGCTGGCCGCGCCGCGGCCGCGGCTCAGGGTGCGGGGTTTTTCGGATCCGTTCATGGCGGGAAGATTACGCCGGCCTGCGCGGCTGGTCAAAGCCGCGCACGGCAACGACCCCCACCCGCCTGGGTCCGGCTCAAGCTTTCGCAAGCCCGGACGCTATAGTGGAAGCAGGCGGCCATTTCGCGCCGCCCGGGAGGTGAACCATGCTGATCGTGAAAGACATGAGCTCCGGTGAAATCGAGGAACGTGTCGGGCCCGGAAACGATGAGCCCATGGACGACTACGACGCGGCCCTGTCCTCCGGCTGGGATCCGGCCATGTTGGAGATCATCCACCGCGAGCTGGACCACTATGAGATTTCCCAGGCGGAAGAACCCCTGCCGCCCGATCTCAGTGACGTGGACATCGACGCCTTCCTGAACCGGATGGACACCTACATGGACTGAAGCGCCCTGCGGCGCCCGCCGGGCCGCAGCCCCTGCCGGGGCCGCGGCCTTTTTTCCCCGGCACGCCCGCCTGCGCCGCGGGCCGTTTCGCCACCCCCGCCCCTGCGGTAGAATGAGGCTTTTCCCCGACGAGCCGACATGATCAAAGGCAGCCTGGTGGCGCTGGTCACCCCCATGCACGAGGACGGCAGCCTCGACTGGGAGGCCTACCGCGCCCTGATCGAATTCCACATCCGAGAGCAGACCGATGGGCTGGTGGTGGTGGGCACCACCGGCGAATCCCCCACTGTCGATTTCGACGAACACCGCCGCCTGATCGAGGAAGCGGTACGGATCGCGGCGGGACGCATTCCGGTCATCGCCGGCACCGGAGCCAACTCCACCCGCGAAGCCATCGAACTGACCGAGGCGGCCAAGCGGGCCGGCGCCGATGCCTGTCTGCTGGTGGCCCCCTATTACAACAAGCCGGGTCAGGAAGGCCTCTACCGCCACTACCGGGCGGTGGCCGAAGCGGTGGACATTCCCCAGATCCTCTACAACGTGCCGGGACGCACCGCCTCCGACATCGCCAACGATACGGCACTGCGCCTGGCGCAGATTCCCAACATCGTCGGCATCAAGGACGCCACCGGCAACCTGCAGCGGGGCACCGACCTCATCCTGCGCGCGCCGGCCGGTTTCGCCATCTACAGCGGCGACGATGCCTCCGGTCTCGCCCTGCTGCTTCTGGGCGGACACGGGGTGATCTCGGTCACCGCCAACGTCGCGCCGCGGCTGATGCACGAGATGTGCGTGGCCGCCTTCGAGGGCCGCGTGGAGCAGGCACGGGCCATCAACGCCCGGCTGTTCGCGCTGCACGACAAGCTGTTCGTGGAGGCCAACCCCATCCCCGTGAAATGGTGCGTGCAGCAGCTGGGGCTGATCGGGCCCGGCATCCGCCTGCCCCTCACCCCGCTGTCCACCGCCCATCACGACACCCTGCGGGCGGCCATGCGGCAGGCTGGCGTCCTTGGCTGACCGCTGGCCCTCTGCACACCTGTCCGCCTGGTGCGGCCCTCTCCCCGGTTGGAAGGACGGAGCATGAAGCAAGACATCAGATTCTGGTCGGCGGCCCTGATCGCCGCGCTGTCCCTGGGCGGCTGTTCCATGTCGCTGGAAACCAAGAAAATCGACTACAAGTCGGCAGGCAAGATCCGGCCTCTGGAGGTTCCCCCGGACCTCACCGCCGTGACACCGGACGAACGCTTCGTGGTGCCCGACGTGACCCCGCGGGGCAGCGCCACCCTGTCCGCCTACCAGCAGGAACGGCAGGGCGGTGCCGCCACGGCGGGCGCCGACAAGGGCAACCTACTGCCGGACCTGGCCAACGTCCATGTGGAGCGAGCCGGTGCCCAGCGCTGGCTGGTGGTCAAGGCGCCGCCGGAGCAGGTCTGGCCGGTGGTGCGTGATTTCTGGCAGGAACTGGGCTTCATCATCAAGACCGAGCGCCCCGAGGCCGGCATCATGGAGACGGACTGGGCGGAAAACCGCGCCAACATCCCCCAGGATTTCATCCGCAACATCCTGGGCAAGGTGCTCGACAGCCTCTACTCCACCGCCGAACGGGACAAGTTCCGCACCCGCCTGGAACCGGGCAAGGAACCCGGCACCACCGAGGTTTACATCAGCCACCGGGGCATGGTCGAGGTGCTCGAGGGCGGCGACGGAGGCCAGCGCACCATCTGGCAGCCGCGCCCGGCCGACCCGGAGCTGGAGGCGGAAATGCTGCGGCGACTGATGGTCCGTTTCGGGGTGGAGGAATCCCGCAGCAAGACGCTGCTGGCCAGCGGCAAGGACGTGGAGCGGGCGCGCCTGGCGCGGGCGGAGGACGGCTCGGCCGCGCTCGTCCTGGACGACGCCTTCGACCGCGCCTGGCGGCGGGTAGGACTGGCCCTGGACCGGGTCGGCTTCACCGTCGTGGACCGGGACCGCGCCCAGGGCATCTATTACGTCCGCTACCTCGACCCGGAAGCCGAGGACACCAAGAAGAAAGACACGGGCTGGTTCTCCAAACTGGCTTTCTGGCGCAGCAAGGACAAGGAGCAGAAGCCGGAGCAGTTCCGCATCCTGGTCACCGAAAGCGGGGATGGCACGCGCGTCGCGATGCAAGACCAGGCTGGCAAGCCGGACAAGTCAGAAACCGCCTCCAAGATCCTGAACCTGCTCTACGAGCAGCTCAAGTAATGCGCTTCGCCTGTCTGGGCAGCGGCAGCGAAGGCAATGCCCTGCTCATCGAGTCGGGATCGACGCGCCTGCTCCTGGACTGTGGCTTCGGACTGCGGGAAACCCATCAGCGTCTGGCGCGGCTGGGACTGTCGCCGGAGGACCTGACCGCCATCCTCGTCACCCACGAGCACAGTGACCACGCGAGCGGCGTGGCGCGCCTGGCGGCGAAGTTCCGGCTGCCGGTCTGGCTGAGCCATGGCACCCAGGCTCACCTGTCCCAGGTTGGACAGCTTCCGGAAGACTTTCACCTGTTCGATCCCCAGCATCCCTTCGCCGTGGGAGACCTGTGGGTGCAGCCCTTTCCCGTGCCCCATGATGCGCGGGAACCCACCCAGTTCGTGTTTGGCAACGGCGCGCGGCGGCTGGGCGTGCTCACCGACACCGGCTGCGCCACGCCCCACATCCAGGCGATGCTGACTGGCTGCGACGCGCTGGTGCTCGAATGCAACCACGACGCGGCCATGCTCGCCAGCGGCCCCTACCCGCCCGCCCTCAAGCGTCGCGTCGCCGGCAATTACGGGCACCTGGACAACGAAGCCGCCGCCGCCCTGCTGGCCAGCCTGGACACGCGCCGGCTGCGGCACATCGTCGCCGCCCACCTGAGCCGTACCAACAACCGGCCGGAACTGGCGCAGGAAGCCCTGGCCCGGGCCCTCGGCTGCGAACAGGAGTGGATCGCCGTGGCACACCAGGAGACCGGGCTCGACTGGCGGCAGGTGGCGTGATCCATGACCGAACGGCAATGAAAAAAGCCGGCACGAGGCCGGCTTTTTTCTTCCCGGAGGATGGGATTACTTCTTCTCTTCCGCGGGAGCGGCCGGAGCAGCAGCGCCATCGGCAGCGGGAGCGGCCGGAGCGGCAGCGCCATCGGCAGCGGGAGCGGCCGGAGCAGCAGCCTCAGGAGCCGGAGCGGCCGGGGCCGGAGCGGCGGGAGCGGCCGGAGCAGCAGCCTCGGGAGCCGGAGCGGCAGCTTCTTCTTTCTTACCGCAGGCGGAGAGCGAAACGGCCAGCAGAGCGGCGAACAGGACGGAGTATTTCATTATGTTTCCCTTTAGCTAAAGTTAAAACAAAAAAACGAGATCGGTCTTCCACTACGCAATCCCTGACCGACGCGCGAAATTATAGCAATCCCGCATCAAAATGTAAGTGGGCTGGCCTGCGCCGGCAGGACGTCCTTACAGGCCGAGGGTGGTGGCGGTCACCGCCGTCGTGGAGGCAAGCCAGATTTCCTCGAAGCGCCGCTGCAGGACCTGGGCCCGGGCCCGGTCGTGCAGGGCCCACCGGCCCCGGGGCTGGTCGAAGTGGAAACGGCGCAGATAGTGCATCTCGTCCACGACCATCAGGGTGTCGCTCAGGCCCCGGGCCTCCTCGCCGGTCTGGCGGATCTCCAGGGCGTGGCTGAACTGGCGCAGCAGCGCCAGCAGCCTGGGCTGACAGCATTGCAGGGGCCGCGCATCGTGCACGACGATCTGCAGGCGATGGTCGCGGCCCGCCAACAGGAAACGACGCAACCCCTCGGCCCGGTCGGGGGCCTCGAGGCCGGCGTCGGCCAGGTCCCGGTCGAACAGGCAGATGCGGCGGCGCGCCGCCTGCATGAGCCGGTCCATGGCCTGGCGATATTCCGAAAGCGTGGAGAACTGCCCCGTCTCGGGCAGGGCCGGCTCAGCCACGGCGCCTGGCTGCCTGCCGGGGCTGGACGTATCCCGCCCGGTACCAGTCGTAGAGCAGGTCGAACAGAGCGGCGGGCGCCGCCTCGAGCCGATCCAGCCGGCGCTGGTCGGCCAGGCGCACCAGCCACGGGCGCAGCCCGGGCTCGGGGTGGAGCGCTTCGCCATTGATGAAAAAAGCGGCTCCGTGAAACAGCATCTGGCTCTTGAGTCCGAGGGCCACGCCGTGCCGGCGTGCGGCGTGCTCGAAGCGGCCCCGTCCCAGCGGCCGCGGCGGGGGATCGAACACCACGTGGGGCTTGGGCTCGGTGAGATAGCGGCCCAGGAAGTCGGCCACCTCGCCACGACCCCAGCGGATGTCCCTGAGCATGGCTGCCACCTTCTCCACCATGGGGCGCGCGATCTGTCCAGGGTGGCGCTGTAGCTTGAGATCGGGGTCTTCATACATGCCATCGAGCTCGAGATGCTCTTCGAGATAGGCCAGAAACTGGCTCATCAGCTCCTGGGCGGACGGGGCCCGGAAGCCGATCGAGTACGTGAGGCAGTCATCCAGGGCCACCCCGTAATGAGCGTATTTGGGCGGCAGATAGAGTAGATCGCCCGCTGCCACCGTCCACTCCCGTTCCGGTGTGAACTGGCGCAGGATGCGCAAGGGTGCGTCCGGCACCAGGCTGCGGTCGCGCTGGCCGCTGATCTGCCAGCGCTTGTGGCCCATGCCCTGCAGCAGGAACACGTCGTAGGAATCGAAATGGGGGCCCACGCCGCCTCCCGCCGGCGCGAAGCTCACCATCAGGTCGTCGAGACGGGCGTGGGGAATGAAGGAAAAGGCCTGCAGCAGGGCCTTCCCCTCCGGCAGGACCTGGTCGATCCCCTGCACCAGCAGCGACCAGCGCGCCCCGCGCAGACCCCGGAAGTCGCGGCGGGACAGGGGGCCATGACGCACGCTCCAGACCCCGTCGCGTTCCACCACCAGCCTGGAGGGCACCTCATCCCGCTGCGCCAGCGCCATGAGGTCCGCGGGGGTGAGCAGATCGCGAAAGCCGGGAAGGGCTCCCGGGACGAACAGGGGATTTTTCTGCCAGTGGCTGGCGAGGAAGCGGCGTGGGGACAGGCCGCCGAGCAGGCCGGATCGCATGGCGCGATTATAACCCTGGGCCGGGCCCCGACCCGTTCGCCCGCCCGTCCTTGTGCCCCGATGGAAATGGTTTAGAATGCCCAGCAGGTCACGCACGGGCCGCAGGGCCCACCGGGACCGTCGTCAGGGGATGGTATGTTGCAGGCTGGAACCACCGCACCGGATTTCGAGCTTCCCGATGCCGACATGGAAATGGTCAGGCTTTCCGATTTCAGGGGCAAAAAGAACGTCGTGCTCTATTTCTATCCCAAGGACGACACGCCCGGGTGCACCATCGAGGCCATCGAGTTCAGCGACATCGAGGACGAGCTGGCCGCTTGCGACACGGTGGTGATGGGCGTCTCCCGCGACGACTGCATCAGCCATGCCGCCTTCCGGGACAAGCATGGACTGGCCGTGCGTCTCCTGGCCGATACGGAGGGCGAAGCCTGCCTGAAATACGGCGTGTGGCAGGAAAAAGAGAAGGACGGGGTGAAGAAGATGGGTATCGTTCGCTCCACCTTCATCATCGACAAAAAGGGCATCATCCGGCACGCCCTGTATGGGGTCAATCCCAAAGGGCATGCGCAGGAGGTGCTCTCACTCATCAAGGAAATGCGCCAATGCAAATCGTGAAAAACTCCGTGGTCACCCTCACCTACTCGCTGTTCGACAGCCAGGGCAACCTGCTGGAAGAATCGAAGGAACCCATCAGCTACCTGCACGGGGGCTACGACAACATCTTCCCGACGGTGGAGCAAGAGCTGCAGGGCAAGCAGCCCGGCGATTCCGTGACGCTGTCGCTGGCGCCCGAGGATGCCTTCGGTGAATACGACGCGTCGCTGGTCCGCGTCGAGCCCCGCAGCGTGTTCCCGGTGCAGGACATCCGCGTGGGGATGCAGTTCGAGGGGGGCGCCGAAGGCTCCGACGAGATGATCCTGTACACCGTCACCGACGTCACCGAGGACACGGTCGTGGTGGACGGCAACCATCCGCTGGCGGGCCGGACCCTGCAGTTTTCGTGCACCATCACCGACGTCCGCCCGGCGACCGAAGAGGAAATCGCCCACGGACACGTGCACGGCGCGCACGGACACGCCCACTAGCCTCTCCCCTCCGGCAGTGGGCGCCCCTTGCCGGGCAGCCCTCAGTCGAGCATCGTCTTCAGCGCATACAGGAGCTCCAGCGCGGCCTTGGGCGTGAGCTCGTCGGGCTGCACCGCGCGCAGGCGCTCCAGCACGGGGTGGTCCGGCGCTTCCGCGAGTGCGGCGAACAGGTCGGGCTGCCCCTGCTGCCGCACGCTCTGGTTCTCCAGACTGGTCAGGTAACGCCGTGCCTGCTGGATCACTGCAGCAGGCACCCCGGCGAGCTGGGCCACTTCCAGGCCATAGCTCTGACTCGCCGGTCCCTCCTCCACCGCGTGCAGGAAGACGATGCTGTCCTTGTGTTTCACCGCCGTCAGGTGCACGTTGGCGATCTGCTTGAGCTCCTGGGCGAGGCGGGTCAGCTCGAAGTAGTGGGTGGCGAACAAGGTGTAGCAGCCGACCTTCTCGGCCAGGTGACGGGCCACCGCATGGGCCAGGGCGAGCCCGTCGAAGGTGGACGTGCCGCGCCCGATCTCGTCGAGCAGCACCAGACTCTCCCGTGTGGCGTTGTGCAGGATGTTCGCGGTCTCGGTCATCTCCACCATGAAGGTGGAGCGTCCGGAAGCGAGATCGTCGGCGGCGCCGATGCGCGTGAAGATGCGGTCCACCGGCCCGATCAGCGCCCGCTGGGCGGGCACGAAACAGCCGATGTGCGCCATCAGCACGATCAGGGCGGTCTGGCGCATGTAGGTGGACTTGCCGCCCATGTTGGGGCCGGTGATGAGCAGCATCTGGCGGGCCGGCGACAAGCTCAGATCATTGGCGATGAAGTGCTCCACCTGCCGCTCCACCACCGGGTGACGGCCCGCCGTGATCTCGATGCGGGCCGCCTCGGTGAATTCAGGCGCCACGTAACCGAAGGCCTGGGCGCGCGCGGCGAAGGCGCACAGCACGTCCAGTTCCGCGACCCCACGGGCCAGCTCTTGGAGTGAGGCGATTTCGGACTGCAGGTGCTCGAGGAGCGCCTCGTACAACTGGCGTTCCCGGGCCAGGGCCCGCTCCTGGGCCGACAGGGCCTTGTCCTCGAAGGCCTTGAGCTCCGGGGTGATGTAGCGTTCGGCGTTCTTCAGGGTCTGACGGCGGCGATAATCTTCGGGCACGCGCTCGGCCTGGGCCTTGCTGACTTCGATGTAGAAGCCGTGCACCTTGTTGTACTCCACCTTGAGGGTGGGAATGCCGGTGCGCGCCTTTTCCCGCGCTTCCAGCTCCAGCAGGAAATCCCCGCAGTTGTTTTGCAGGGCGCGCAGCTCGTCCAGTTCCGCATCCCAGCCATCCTGGATCACCCCACCGTCGCGCACCGTCGCCGCAGGCTCGGGCCGGATGGCGCGGGTCAGCAGCCCGTGCAAAGCCTCCCGCGGCGCGAGCTCGCCACGCAGCCGAATCAGGCGCGGGCTGTCGAACGGGGCCAGCCGCTGCGCGAGCTCCGGCAACACCGCCAGGCTCTCACGCAGGGCCGCCAGATCCCGCGGCCGGGCCGACCGCAGGGCGATGCGCCCGGCGATGCGCTCCACGTCGGCGATGCGCCGCAGCAGGGCGTGGAACTCGCCCGGCCCCGCCTCCATGAGTGCGGACACCGCATCGAGCCGCGCGCGGATCTCCTGCCGGTCGCGCAGGGGGTGATGCAGCCAGTGGCGCAGCAGGCGCCCCCCCATGGCACCGGCCGTGCCATCCAGCACGGACAGCAGGGTGGGCGCCGATTCGCCACGCAGGGTCTCGGTGAGCTCCAGGTTGCGCCGCGTGGCCGCATCCATCAGCACGTAGGTGTCTGCGTGCTCGACCCTCAGGGCGGTGATGTGGGGCACGGCCGCCAGTTGGGTCGCGCGCACGTAGGACAGCAGGGCCCCGGCAGCGGCGATGGCCGCGTCCATGCCCGCCACACCGAAGCCCGCCAGGTCGCGCGTGCCGAACTGCTGGCACAGCAGTGTGTGGGCGGAATCGCGGTCGAACTGCCAGGGCGGCAGGCGACGCAGCGCGGCACGGCCGGCCGCAAGCCCCTCCTCGCCCAAGGTTTCGGGCACCAAAAGCTCCGCCGGACGCACGCGCTCCAGAAAGGCCGCCAGGTCGGCGCTGGCCAGCTCGGTGACGAGAAAACGGCCGGCCGCGAGACTGAGCCAGGCGGCCCCATAGCCCCCCGTGCGGGGCTGCAGCGCCATCAGGTAGGCTTCCTGGCGTTCGTCCAGCAGGGCAGAATCGGTGACGGTGCCGGGCGTCACCACCCGGGTGACCTTGCGTTCCACCGGGCCCTTGGCGGTGGCCACCTCCCCCACCTGCTCGCATATGGCCACCGACAGCCCCTGTTTCACCAGCCGGGCGAGGTACTGGTCCACCGAATGCACGGGAACCCCCGCCATCTGGATCGGACGGCCGGCCGACATGCCGCGCGTGGTGAGGGCGATGTCCAGCAGCTGCGCGGCACGCCGTGCATCCTCGTAGAACAGCTCGTAGAAGTCACCCATGCGGTAGAACAGCAGGGTGTCGGGATACTCGGCCTTGATGCGCAGGTACTGCTGCATCATGGGCGTGTGTCGCTCGAGGTCGCCGTAATCCAACTGTGCCTCCGGTGTCACGGGATGTCAGCCGCGCGACGGCGGGCGATGGGTTCGGAAACGCCGCCTCACCCCCTGGAGGGGATGTGATGCTGGATCACCTGCAACAGCTGGGCGAACACCTTGGGATTGCCCCCCACCACGTTGCCGGTCTCGAGATAACGGTCTTCACCGTCGAAATCCGCGATCAGGCCACCCGCCTCGAGAATCAGCAGCGCGCCGGCGGCCATGTCCCAAGGTTTCAGCCCCGCCTCGAAGAAGCCGTCGTAGCGGCCCGCCGCCACGTAGGCCAGATCCAGGGCCGCGGAACCGGGACGGCGCAGGCCGGCGGTCCTGGGCAAAAGATCGCCGAAGATCTTGAGGTAAGGCTCGGCCAGGGTGAAGTCACGGAAGGGAAAGCCCGTGCCGATCAGCGCTTCCGCGAGCTTGGCACGCCGGCTCACCCGGATGCGGCGATCGTTGAGGAAGGCGCCGCGGCCCCGGCTCGCGGTGAACAGTTCGTTGCGGGTGGGATCGTACACCACCGCCTGGCTCAGCACACCCCGGTGGCTCAGGGCGATGGACACCGAATACTGGGGGAAGCCATGGAGGAAATTGGTGGTGCCATCCAAAGGATCGATGATCCAGACGTAGTCCGAGCGGCCTTGGGCACCGCGCTCCTCTGCTAGAATCGCGTGGTCCGGATAGGCCGCAAGCAGGGTCTCCACGATCGCCTGCTCGGCTGCGTGGTCCACTTCGCTCACGAATTCGTTGTGGCTTTTGCTCCGGACCGTGAGCAGGTCCAGGTCCTGGGATGCGCGGTTGATGATGTGGCCAGCACGGCGCGCGGCCTTCACCGCGATGGTGAGCATGGGATGCATGGGAATCGTCACCGAGTGCGCCCCCGCGGCGGCGGCAGCGGGCCAGGCCGGCAGCAGGTGAGCGCGTTAAAGAACACAAAGGTTCCATTTTAAATTGAATCCTTCCCCGGAGGAACTCGAAGCCGGCCGGCAGGCCCTCGCCCGCGTGCGCATCGTGCTCAGCCAGCCACGCCATCCCGGCAACATCGGCGCCGCCGCGCGCGCCATGAAGACCATGGGCCTGTCGCAGCTGGCGCTGGTGGCCCCGCGGCAGTTTCCCCACCCCGAGGCGGTGGCCCTGGCCGCCGGCGCCGGTGACATCCTGGACGGGGCGCGGGTGTATCCCGACCTCGACCAGGCCCTCGCCGACTGTGTCCTCGCCGTGGCGCTGACGCGGCGCCCGCGCGAGCTGGCCTGCCCGGTGCTGGATGCCCGCCAGGCCGCGCCCGAGATCATCGCCCTGGCCCGCAGCCAGCCCGTCGCCTTGGTCTTCGGCAACGAGACCTTCGGACTGTCTAACGAGGAACTGGCCCGCTGCCAGCGTCTGGTGACCCTGCCCGCCAACCCCGACTACCCGTCCCTCAATTTGGCTGCGGCGGTGCAGGTGATGGCCTATGAACTGCGTCTGGCCGCCGTGGCGGGCACGGCCGGCCAGATGGCCAACGCCCCCGCCCGGGTGGAGCTCGCCGAGCTGGAATACTTCTACCGCCGTCTCGAGCAAACCCTCGTGGCCATCGGCTTTCTCGACCCTGCCCATCCCAAGCGGCTCATGCCCCGCCTGCGTCGCCTGTTCGGCCGCTGCGGCCTGGAAAAAGAAGAGCTCAGCATCCTGTTGGGTATGCTCAAGCAGATCAATCTAAATGGAAAAGTTAAAGTGGACTGATTTTGTCAACTAACCTATAATAGACATCCATCTCTGGATAGCCCATGTTCAAGCATCTGCGTGAAGACATCGCCGTGGTATTCGAGCGCGACCCTGCGGCCCGCTCGACATGGGAGATCCTGACCACCTATCCGGGGGTGCACGCCCTGCTGGTGCACCGCCTTGCGCACCGCCTGTGGCGCTGGGGCCTGAAATGGCCGGCCCGCTTCATCGCCCATCTGAGCCGCTGGCTCACGGGGGTGGAGATCCACCCCGCCGCGGTGATCGGCCGTCGCGTGTTCATCGACCACGGCATGGGCATCGTGGTGGGGGAGACCGCGGAAATCGGGGACGACTGCACCCTCTACCATGGCGTCACGCTGGGGGGCACCACCTGGAAGAAGGGGAAACGCCATCCGACCCTGGGCAAGGGCGTGGTCATCGGCGCAGGCGCCAAGGTGCTGGGCCCCATCACCATCGGCGACGGCGCGAAGATCGGCTCCAACGCCGTGGTGGTGAAGGACGTGCCGGCCGGAGCCACGGCGGTGGGCATTCCGGCGCGGGTCCTGGACAGCGATCAGGCCCGGCAGCGGGCGGCCACGGCCGAGAAGATGGGCTTTTCCGCCTATGCCATCAGCCAGGACATGAACGATCCCATGGTCCAGGCCATCCACGCCATCCTGGATCACATCGCCGCCAACGACCGGCGTATGGAATTGATTTTGAACGCTTTACAGCAATTGGGCGTCAGCCTGGACAAGGCGGCGGTACCCGAGGACCGTTTCGACGTGAACTATCTGAACAAAATAGTTGACTAATTTGCTCGGGTACGTTAGCTTACGGTTCTGGCCCTCGAACGGGCAAGGACATCAGAGTAACCGGGGACACTGCCATGAGACTGACAACCAAAGGACGCTTCGCGGTCACTGCCATGCTGGATCTGGCCCTGCGCGACGGGAACGGCCCGGTCACGCTGGCCGGCATCAGTGAGCGCCAGAAAATCTCCCTCTCCTACCTGGAGCAGCTGTTCGGCAAGCTGCGCCGGCACGCGCTGGTGGACAGCGTGCGCGGCCCCGGGGGCGGCTACACGCTGGCCAAGAGCGCGGCTTCCGTGTCGGTGGCCGACATCATCCGGGCGGTGGACGAGCCGGTGGACGCCACCCAGTGCGGCGGCCTGGGCGACTGCCTGGAAGGCGAACGCTGCATGACCCACGAGCTGTGGACCAATCTCAACCGGCACATCTATGACTACCTCGAATCCGTCACCCTGGCGGACCTCGTGGCGGCCCAACAGGCCCAGGCAGGCAAGGTCGCGGTGGTCCGCGACGCCCGCCAGGGATCGGACAACAACAAGGCGGCCGTGGCGTAAGGCCATGGGCCGCGACCGGCATGGACGCAGACAGGAAGGACGAACCACGATGCTGAAGCTTCCCATCTACCTCGACTATTCGGCCACCACGCCGGTGGATCCCCGCGTCGCGGAGAAGATGATTCCCTATCTCACGGAGAAATTCGGCAATCCCGCCTCGCGCTCCCATGCCTTCGGCTGGGAAGCGGAAAAGGCCGTGGAACATGCCCGCGAGCAGGTGGCCTCCCTGGTCAATGCCGATCCGAAGGAAATCATCTGGACCTCCGGCGCCACGGAATCCAACAACCTGGCCCTCAAGGGTGCGGCCCACTTCTACCAGAGCAAGGGCAAGCACATCGTCACGGTCAAGACCGAGCACAAGGCGGTCCTGGACACCTGCCGGGAGCTGGAACGTCAAGGCTTCGAGGTCACCTATCTCGCGCCCGAGCCCAATGGCCTGCTCGATCTCGACAAGTTCCAGGCCGCGCTTCGCCGGGACACCATCCTCGCCTCGGTGATGTTCGTGAACAACGAAATCGGCGTGATCCAGGACATCGAGAAGCTGGGCGAGATCTGTCGCGAACGCGGCATCATCTTCCATGTGGATGCCGCCCAGGCCACGGGCAAGCTGCCCATCGATCTGGGCAAGCTCAAGGTGGACCTGATGTCCTTCTCCGCCCACAAGACCTATGGGCCCAAGGGCATCGGCGCGCTGTACGTGCGCCGCAAGCCGCGCGTGCGCCTGGAGGCGCAGATGCACGGCGGTGGCCATGAGCGCGGGCTGCGTTCCGGAACCCTGGCCACCCACCAGATCGTGGGCATGGGGGAAGCCTTCGCCATCGCACAGGCGGAGATGGCCACCGAGAACGAGCGTATCCGGATGCTGCGCGACAAGCTGTGGAACGGCCTGAAGCAGATCGAGGAAGTGCACCTCAACGGCGACCTGGAGCGGCGCGTGCCCCACAACCTCAACGTCAGCTTCAACTTCGTGGAAGGCGAGTCGCTGATGATGGCGATCAAGGACGTGGCAGTCTCCAGCGGCTCCGCCTGCACCTCGGCCAGCCTGGAGCCGTCCTATGTGCTCAAGGCGCTGGGCCGAAGCGACGAATTGGCGCACAGTTCCATCCGGTTTACCATTGGGCGTTTCACCACGGAAGAAGAGATCGACTACACCATCGACCTGGTGCAGCGCAAGATCGCGAAGCTACGGGAGCTCTCGCCGCTGTGGGAGATGTACAAGGAAGGCATCGATCTCAATTCCATCCAGTGGGCCGCCCACTGAGCGTTCAACCCCAGTCACGAGGTTCAAGGAGCAAGTCATGGCATACAGCGACAAAGTTCTCGATCACTACGAAAACCCCCGCAACGTGGGTTCCTTCAACAAGGACGACGACTCGGTCGGCACCGGCATGGTGGGTGCGCCCGCCTGCGGCGACGTGATGAAACTCCAGATCAAGGTTGGCAAGGACGGCATCATCGAGGATGCGAAGTTCAAGACCTATGGCTGCGGATCGGCCATCGCGTCCAGCTCGCTGGTGACCGAATGGGTCAAGGGCAAGACGCTGGACCAGGCGCTGGAGATCAAGAACACCCAGATCGCCGAGGAACTGGCTCTGCCGCCGGTGAAGATCCACTGCTCCATCCTGGCCGAGGACGCGATCAAGGCCGCCGTGGCGGATTACAAGCAGAAACATGGGCTCGACAAGGCATCCGCGGAAGCGGCTGCCAACGAGTGACCCCCGGTTCCAGAAGAGGCGAAGATGGCCATCACGTTGACGGAAAAGGCAGCCAACCACGTCAAGAACTTCATTGCCAAGCGTGGCAAGGGCCTCGGCCTGCGTCTGGGGGTCCGCACCACGGGTTGTTCCGGTCTCGCTTACGTGCTGGAGTTCGCCGACGAGGTCCGGCCGGAAGAACAGGAGTTCGAAAGCCATGGCGTGCGGGTGTTCGTCGATCCCAAGAGCCTGGCCTACCTGGATGGCACGGAGCTCGACTACGCGCGCGAGGGCCTGAACGAGGGGTTCAAGTTCAACAACCCCAACGTCAAGGACACCTGCGGCTGCGGCGAATCCTTCAACGTATGAGGAGGCAGCGGGCGGCCCGCCACGGCGGGTGACGGCTGCGCGCTCGCCCCCGGATCCGTAGCCGATGATCGACTTCTCCAGAAACCATTTCGAGCTGTTCGGCATCGAGCCGGCCTTCGACATCGATCTCGGCCGGGTCGAGCAGGCCTTTCGCGACCTCCAGGCGCAGGTCCATCCCGACCGGTTCGCCCACGCCACGGACGCGGAAAGGCGCCTGTCCATGCAATGGGCGACCCACGTGAACGAGGCGTATCAGACCCTGAAGGATCCGATTGCGCGGGCGCGCTACCTGCTGCGCCTGCATGGGGTCGAAACGGAAGAGGAAACCAACACCGCCATGCCGGCGGATTTCCTCATGGCCCAGATGGAATGGCGCGAGGCCATCGGCGAGGCGCGCGAGGCGGGTGAGATCGGCGAGCTGGACCACCTCGGCGCCAAGCTGCGCCGGGAGATGCACGCGCTGGAGGCCCAGCTGGCCCGGCAGATCGACGTGGAGCAGGCCTATGCCGACGCCGCCGCCACCGTGCGCAAGCTGCGCTTCTTCGCAAAACTGAAGGACGAGATCAACTCGGCTCTCGAAGCCCTGGAAGGCTGAGCGCTTCGGGCGGACGCAACACAGGACAAGCCATGGCACTGCTACAGATCGCCGAACCCGGCATGAGCACCGCACCCCACCAGCACCGGCTGGCGGTGGGCATCGACCTGGGCACCACCAACTCCCTGGTGGCCACGGTGCGCAGCGGCATGGCGGTGGTGCTCAATGACGAGAAGGGGCGGTCCCTGCTGCCGTCGGTGGTGCGCTACCTGCCCGACGGCAGCGTCGAAGTGGGCGTGGAGGCGCAGCTGCACCAATGCCTCGACCCACGCAACACCATCGTCTCCGTGAAGCGTTTCATGGGGCGTGGCCTCAAGGACATCGAGCACATCCACGAGCTGCCCTACCAGTTCGTGGACGCCCCGGGCATGGTCCAGTTCCGGACCATCGCCAGCATCAAGAGCCCGGTGGAGGTTTCCGCGGAGATCCTGAAGGTCCTGCGCCTGCGGGCGGAAAAGGCGCTGGGCGGCGAGCTGGTCGGTGCCGTGATCACGGTGCCCGCCTATTTCGACGACGCCCAGCGCCAGGCGACCAAGGACGCGGCGCGTCTGGCAGGGCTCAACGTGCTGCGCCTGCTCAACGAACCCACGGCCGCGGCCGTGGCCTACGGCCTCGATAACGCGTCGGAAGGCGTGTATGCGGTGTACGACCTGGGTGGCGGCACCTTCGACATCTCCATCCTGCGACTGCAGAAAGGCGTGTTCGAGGTGCTGGCCACGGCGGGCGACTCGGCCCTCGGCGGCGACGATTTCGACCGGCGCATCTACTGCTGGGTGCTGGAGCAGGCCAACCTGTCCCAGCTCAGCGCCGAGGACAACCGGCTGCTGATGACCAAGGCGCGCGAGGTCAAGGAAGAGCTGACCTTCCACGCCGAGACGCGCTTCACCGCCGTGCTGTCCACCGGCGAGGCGATCGACCTGGTGATCAGCGCCGAACGCTTCGCCGACCTCACCAAGGGGCTCGTGCAGAAGACCCTCGCGCCGGTGCGCAAGGCCTTGCGCGATGCCGGCCTCGGGCCGGAAGACATCAAGGGTGTGGTGATGGTGGGCGGCTCCACGCGGATGCCGCCGGTCCAGCGGGCCGTGGCGGAATTCTTCGGGCAGGAACCCCTGAACAACCTGGATCCCGACAAAGTGGTGGCTCTGGGTGCCGCCATCCAGGCCAACGTGCTGGCCGGCAACAAGAGCGGCGACGACATGCTGCTTCTGGACGTGATCCCGCTGTCCCTGGGCATCGAGACCATGGGCGGCCTGGTGGAGCGCATCATCCCGCGCAATTCCCCCATCCCCATCGCCCGCGCCCAGGATTTCACCACCTTCAAGGACGGACAGACGGCGATGAGCTTCCACGTGGTCCAGGGGGAGCGGGAGCTGGTGAGCGATTGCCGTTCCCTGGCCCGCTTCGAGCTGCGGGGCATCCCGCCCATGGTGGCGGGAGCGGCGCGCGTGCGCCTCACCTTCCAGGTGGATGCCGACGGGCTGCTGTCGGTGTCGGCACGGGAACAGACCTCCGGCGTGGAGGCGGCCATCACCGTCAAGCCCTCCTATGGGCTCACGGACGAGCAGATCACCGAGATGCTCGCCGCTTCCCGGGCCCATGCCTCGGATGATATGCTCGCCCGGGCCCTGCGCGAGCAGCAGGTGGAAGGCCAGCGCATCCTGGAAGCGGTAGAGGCCGCCCTCGCCGAGGATGGCGACCGGCTGCTCACCCGCGAGGAGCGGGCCGCCATCGAAGCCAGCATGGAAACCCTGCGCGGACTGCTGCCCGGCACCGACCACCGGGCCATCAAGGCCGCCATCGAGGCGGTGAACAAGGCGACCGAGGCCTTCGCCGCACGGCGCATGGACGCCTCGATCCGCAAGGCCCTGGCCGGGCAGAAACTCGCCGACGTGGGCTCCTGAAACCGCGAAAGACAAGTCAACTCAAGCCATGCCCCAACTGATCGTCCTGCCCCACGAAGAACTTTGCCCGGAGGGCGCCGCCATCGACGCCACCCCCGGCAAGACCATCTGTGACACCCTGCTGGAAAACGGCATCGAGATCGAGCACGCCTGCGAGAAATCCTGCGCCTGCACCACCTGCCACGTGATCGTGCGCGAAGGCTACGAGTCCCTCATCCCGCCCGACGAGCGGGAAGAGGACCTGCTGGACAAGGCGTGGGGGCTGGAACCCACCTCCCGTCTTTCCTGCCAGGCCATCGTCATGAGCCAGGATCTGGTGATCGAGATCCCCAAATACTCCATCAACATGGTGAAGGAGGGTCACTGATGAAATGGACCGACGTGCGCGAGATCGCCATCGCGCTGGCGGAAAAGCACCCGGACGTCGATCCCCAGTACGTCCGGTTCACCGACCTGCACCGCTGGGTGATGGAGCTGGAAGGCTTCCAGGATGATCCCAACGCCTCCAACGAGAAGATCCTGGAAGCAATCCAGATGACCTGGATCGACGAGGCGCAGTAGGCCCGCCATCCAGCCCCGCGGCCGCGTTTCGGGCCGCCCGCCCCTGCCACCCCCGGCCGGACCCCGCCCCAGCCAAGACCACAATATCTTGTGTTTTTCCCCCAGGTGATACACTATAGCTCCGTTGGGGGACGGGGATGGCCGAAGACAGCGACCTAGAAAAAACCGAAGCCGCAACGGGCAGGCGCATCCAGCGTGCGCGCGAGGAAGGACAGGTCGTCCGTTCCCGGGAGCTGTCCACCTTCGTGGAGTTGATCACGGCGGTGGGCGTGCTCATGGTCATGGGCGAACCCCTCCTGGCCGCCCTGTCACGCCTGATGCGCGATGGCTTCACCCTGGACCGCGCCAGCGCCTTCGACCCGCGGCTGATGCTGGCCCGTTTCCATGCCCAGACCCTGGACGTGCTGCTGGCGTTCCTGCCCTTCCTGGGCCTGGTCCTGCTCGCGGCGGTGCTCACGCCGTTTCTGCTTTCCGGCTGGAACTTCACCCTCAAGCCCCTGACACCCAACTTCTCGCGGCTCGACCCCGCGAGCGGCTTGCGCCGCATGTTCTCGGTGACCGGCCTGGTGGAGCTGGTCAAGGCGGTGCTCAAAAGCCTGCTCATCGGCGGCGTGGCGGTCTGGGCCATTGCCCGGTCC
>JBBINK010000020.1:4378-25250 GCA_037443925.1 Betaproteobacteria bacterium | reverse complement strand
GATCCCCGCGAGGGCATCACCGATCCGGCGCGCCTGCCCGAGGGCGATCTGGCCGCGGTGGTGATCCCCCAGCCCAACTTCTTCGGCTGCCTGGAAGAGGTCGATGCCCTCACCGATGCCGCCCACGCGCGGGGCGCGCTGGCCATCGGCCTGGTCAACCCCACGGCCCTCGCGCTGCTCAGGCCACCGGGCCAGTGGGGGGAAAAGGGCGCCGACATCGCGGTGGGTGACGGCCAGCCCTTCGGCGCGCCCCTGTCTTCCGGCGGCCCCTATTTCGGCTTCATGTGCTGCAAGCAGGCATGGGTGCGCCAGATGCCCGGCCGCATCATCGGCCGCACCGTGGACGCCGAAGGCCGGACGGGCTTCACGCTCACGCTCCAGGCCCGGGAGCAGCACATCCGCCGGGCCAAGGCCACCTCCAACATCTGCACCAACCAGGGGCTGCTGGTCACGGCCGCCACCATCTACCTTGCCCTGCTGGGGCCGGAGGGGCTGAAGCGGGTGGCGGCCCACTGCCACGCCAACACGCGCCTGCTGGTGGATCAGCTCACCGCCATCCCGGGCGTGAGCCGCGCCTTCCACCGGCCCACCTTCCACGAGGCCGTGCTGAGACTGACCGTGCCCGTGGCGGGGGTGCTGCATGCGCTGGAAGCCCAGGGCATCGTGGGCGGCTTCGATCTCACGCCCCATTACCCGGAACTGGGCCATGCCCTCCTGGTGTGCGCCACGGAAACCCGCACGCCGGAGGACATCGCACGCTATGCGGAGCATCTCGCCCGTATCATGGGACGGCAGCAGAGCGCGCCGCCCTGCCCCATCAAACCGAAGCTCTGACAGCGTTTCCAACGAGAAGGAGGCAACATGAGCACCGTCACTCTGGAAGGCACACCGCTGCACGTGAGCGGCCATTTCCCCCAACCCGGCGAGAAGCTCCACAGCTTCATGCTGGTGGACAAGGATCTCAACGACGTGGCCCTGTCCAAGTTCGCGGGCAAGCGCAAGATCCTCTCCATCGTGCCCAGCCTGGATACGCCCGTATGCGCCCAGAGCACCCGCGTGTTCAACGAGAAGGCGGCGAGCCTGCCCAACACCGTGGTGCTGGTGATCTCGGCCGACCTCCCCTTCGCCCAGGCCCGCTTCTGCGGCGCGGAGGGGATTGCGAACGTGATCACGCTGTCGTCCATGCGTGGCCGCGACTTCGCCAAGGACTATGGGGTGATGATCACCGACTATCCGCTGGCGGGGCTGATGGCCCGCGCGGTGATCGTGGCCGACGAGAACGACACCGTGCTGTATTCCCAGCTGGTGCCGGAAATCACGCAGGAACCCGATTACGACGCCGCGCTGGCGGCCCTGAAATGAGATGCTGATCTTCGAACGTTCCCGCCCCGGTCGCCGCGCGGCGGCCCAGATGCCGGCCGCGCCAGCCGCGGTGACCTTGCCCGAGGCGTTCCTGCGGAAGGACACCCCGCTGCTGCCGGAATGCTCGGAAATGGACGTGGTGCGCCATTACACCCGGCTGTCCCAGAAGAATTTCTCCATCGATACCCACTTCTATCCCCTGGGCTCCTGCACCATGAAATACAACCCGCGGGCCGCCCATGGTCTGGCCATGCTGCCCGAATTCCTGGGGCGGCACCCCCAGGCCGCGGCACCCACGGGACAGGGCGTGCTGGCCTGTCTGTTCGAGCTGCAGGAAATCCTGAAGGACGTCACGGGCATGGCGGGCGTGAGCCTCACGCCCATGGCGGGCGCCCAGGGCGAATTCGCGGGCGTGGCCATGATCCGTGCCTACCACCGGTCCCGGGGCGATGAGGCCCGTCGGGAAATCCTGGTGCCCGACGCTGCCCACGGCACCAATCCGGCGACGGCGGTGATGTGCGGCTACACGGTGAGGGAAATCCCCACCGACCGCAACGGCGACGTGGATCTCGATGCCCTCAGGGCGGCGGTGGGGCCCCAGACGGCGGGACTGATGCTCACCAATCCCTCCACCCTGGGGGTGTTCGAACGCAACATCCTGGAGATCGCCCGCATTGTCCACGACGCGGGCGGGCTGCTCTATTACGACGGAGCGAACCTGAATGCCATCCTGGGACGGGTGCGGCCGGGAGACATGGGCTTCGACGTGATCCACATGAACCTGCACAAGACCTTCTCCACGCCCCACGGCGGGGGAGGTCCCGGCGCCGGGCCCGTGGGTGTGTCGGAGCGCCTGCTCCCTTTCCTGCCGGTGCCCATCGTCCACGAGGAGCGGGGCACCTACCGCTGGCTCACCGAACGCGACCGGCCCCAGAGCATCGGGCGCCTGTCCGCCCACATGGGCAACGTGGGGGTGCTTTTGCGCGCCTGGGTCTATGCGCGGATGCTGGGGCGGGAGGGCATGCACCGCGTGGCGGAATACGCCACGCTCAATGCCAACTATCTGATGGCCGAGCTCAGAAAGGCGGGGTTCGGACTGGCCTACCCCATGCGACGGGCGAGCCACGAATTCATCGTCACCCTCAAGGGCCTCAAGGAGCAGACGGGGGTGAGCGCCATGGACGTGGCCAAGCGTCTGCTGGACAAGGGCTTTCACGCGCCCACCACCTATTTCCCCCTGCTCGTGCCGGAATGCCTGCTGATCGAGCCCACGGAAACGGAATCGAAGGAAACCCTGGATGCCTTCGTGGCGGCGCTGAAGGACATCGTCGAGGAGGCGCACACCGATCCCGAGCGGGTCAAAGGGGCGCCCTACACCCTGCCCGTGCGCCGGCTGGATGACGTGAAGGCGGCCCGGGAACTGGATCTGGTCTGGAAACCGGCCGCCTGATGGAATCGCCCCACAAGAGCCGAAGCGGGCTGGCGCGCATCGGGCGCGCCCTGTTCTACTCCCTGGCCGGCCTCAAGGCGGCCCTGCGCCACGAGCACGCCTTCCGGCAGGAGCTCATGCTCGCGGCGGTGCTCGTCCCGGTGGTGTTCTGGCTGCCCGCCACGGGCGTGGGCCGCGCCCTGATGATCGGCTCGGTCCTGCTGGTGCTGATCGTGGAGCTGCTCAATTCCGCGGTGGAGGCGGTGGTGGATCGGGTGTCCACCGAGGATCACCCGCTGGCCAAGCGGGCCAAGGACATGGGCAGCGCCGCGGTGTTCATCAGCCTGCTCAACGTGGCCGTGGTCTGGGCGCTCGTGCTGCTGGCCTGACGCCCCCTTGCAAGGGGGCCGGGCTCACGCTGCGGCCAGATCCCTGAGCAGGGCCTGCAGCTCACCCTTCTGGAACATCTCGGTCATGATGTCCGAGCCGCCGATGAACTGGCCTCTCACATAGAGCTGGGGAATCGTGGGCCAGTTGGAGAATTCCTTGATGCCCTGGCGGATGGCCGGGTCTTCCAGCACGTTCACCGAGAAGAATTCCTTCACCCCGCAGGCGCGCAGGAGGTTGACCGCATTGCCGGAAAACCCGCACTGGGGGAACTGGGGGGTGCCCTTCATGTAGAGCACGATGGGATGGCTTTCGATCTGCTCTCGAATCACGTCCTGAATATTCATTGCGACTCCGGAAAAAGAACGACGGAAATAGTTGAGCAGTTTATTCGGGTATTGCCCGCGCGTCAAGGCGCCCGCCCGGGCGCGGCCCGGGGCGAGGCGGGCGAGCGGCGGGGCCAGGCCTTGCGCAGCAGATGGGGCAGCAACAGGGCAAGGGGCATGCGCAGCCAATGCCCCCGCACATAGATCAGGAAATGCGCCAGGGCGGTGAGCGGACCCCGGCAGCTCCGATGCCTCGGGCGGAAGCCTTCCCGGGCCAGCCAGTCCATGGCCAGCACCACGGGTGACGCCGGCGCGTGGGCCTGCACGGCCGCTTCCACCGTCTCGGGCACGGGTGTGCCCAGCAACCGGCGGCAGGAGCGCAGCCCGTAATAGAGGGGGCGGACCAGGTCGAGCGCCTGGGCCCGGGGCAGCAGGGACGCCCAGAAGCCCGGTTCGTTGGCGCCGAAATGGCGCAGCAGCTCATCCAGATCCAGCAGGTCGCGCAGCGCGCGGTCCGTCTCTCCCTCGTGGAGCAGGTGGGTGGCGCAGTGCAGGACCAGATCCACGGGCGCCGGCACCTGGAAGCCCGGGGCGGCGGGCAGGGGGCGGGCGGCCGCCAGGATCAGACGCGGATCGGGACGATGGCGGGCGGTCAGGGGCAGGATGCCGTGGTGAACATCGATCACGCTCTGGCGGCGCACGTGCTCGAGGGGTGGGATCTCGTGCATCCAGCGGCGGTAGTAGCGCTGGTCATAGGCATCGAGCTTCATCGGGGCCCAGCCGTGGGCCAGCAGGGCCTGTTCCACGCCGAGGATCGCTTCCCGCGGCACCAGAAGATCCACATCGCCAAACACACGCCCCCGCGCCACCGGCAGATCCGCGGCCACATAGGCCGCGCCCTTGAGCAGCACCGGCGAGACACCCGTGCCGGCCAGGGCGAGGCGGATGCACTGGAGCTCCCAGCGCAGCGCGTCCTGCAGCCGTTGAGCCACGGCCATCGCGGCATGGAGGTGACGCCGCACCGGAGCCGGCACCGCCTCCAGGCAGCCGGCCTCGGCCAAGGCCCGGTGCAGGCGGGCGAGCAGGCCGGCGGAGCGCGCCTGGCGCAGCAGCAGGTCCCACTCCCCGGGCCCCAGGCGGTGGGCCCCGGCCGGCTCCCGTAGCAGGTGCAGCAGGCGGTCAGGCTGCATCGGCGAGCGCGGCAAACACCGCAAGCGCATCGTCCAGACGACTGTATTCGAAATCGAAGCAGGCGCAGCCCTCGATCAGCCCCGCCAGGGCGTCGTAGCCCCGGCTGCCCAGCAGGCCGTAGTTGAACGCGTTGCCGGCGAAGGTCAGCAGGGCATGGCCGCGGGGATGGGGCGAAAGCCGCGCCGCCGCGCCCGGCACGTAGCGGGGGAAGACCACCCAGGCGGGGCGGGCGGGTTCGCCCATGCGCGCCACACTGTCGGCGGGCGGCCTCATGTGCGCCACGGTGCCCTTGACCGTGTCCCGGGCACAGGGGCCGAACACCGCCTCCGGAGCCCAGGACTGGATGAGTTCCACCGAGGTGTTCTTCAGGCTGACGGGCCGTGCCAGGGCATGGACCAAGCCCGTTTCCGGGTCGACCAGGGCGAGCTCGTCCGACAGCAGGCGCCAGCCCCGGGCGACCAGGCCCGCGCACAGGGTGCTCTTGCCCGAACCGGGCGGGGCCGGCAGGATGGCCGCCCGGCCGCCCCGCTCGATCACCGCCGCGTGCAGGATCAGGTACCAGTGGGCATGATTGGCCACCGACCAGTTGAGCCCCCATTCCAGCATGGGCAGAGCGTGGTCGAGGGGCAGGGGCTTGAAGGGCACGAGATCGTCGAACGCGAACTGCACCTGGGGGCGGAACCAGCGCCGCGGCCCCATGGGACGAAACAGGCGCACGTGGAAGTCGCAGAAGGCTTCGTCGGCCGCCACGGGGTGCTCGGCATAGAGCAGCGCCAGCCCCGCCGCGACCGCGGGAATCGCGCTGCGCACCCGGACGGTGAACGGGCCCGTCTGCAGGCACAGACCGGGGCCGGCCAGCCGCCGGCGCACTTCGCCAAAAGCGAGCTGCGACAGTTTCAACGGGGGCAGGGGTCGGCGAGGTGGATGCGCTGCAGGGCGGTCAGAGCCTGTTCGAGCGCCGCTCTTTCCTCCGGCTCCAGTTCGGCGAGAGCCTGGCCGGCCAGCATGCGCGCCAGCTCGTCGAGGTCCATGGGCTGTTTGAGCAGGCAGGATAGGACCTCGCCGGTGAACGGGTCAAGCAGATGGGTATCGCCGCTGCCCCCGTGGAACACGGTGTAGCCGTCCTCCCACCCGTGCACGCGGATGCGGTGGGAATCGGCAACCCGCCAACGTTTTTCCGGCACGGACATGTCGGGATCTAGAGCGCACGGCCGTGGGCATCGTAGCCGCAGTAGAGGCGGCTGTACTGATCCCACTCGCTTTTCAGGCTGTCCAGCGCGGCGCCGCAATCCGTGGCGGCGAGATCGAAGGCCGACTGGTAGGCGCTGATGACCTTGGCCGGTGTGTCGTAGGCGGGCAGGTAGCGCCAGGCGAAGGTTGCGGCATTGAGCAGGGCCGCCACCGCGTGGAACGAGGCATTGCGGATCTTGCCGTAGTAGCTCTTGGCGCTGCAGCCGCCCGGATAGGCATAAAGCTCCAGCTTCAGGGATTGTTGCGCGACCTGGCCCAGGGTGGCACCGTCCTTGAACACGTCCCGACCAAACACCTCGTTGAAGCGCATGTGGGGCAGATAAAGGTCATCGGTGAGGCCGCCCCATACGTCGGGATGCTGGCCCCAGTAGCCGGGACTGCAGCCGCACTGGACGGCACTCTGGTGCTGGGACAGGTTGCCGGAAAGGATGGCCGAGCGGGTGCACTGGTTGGCCCCGCCACCCCCGGCGAGCACGGGGTGGCCCACCAGGGTCATCATCACGCCCGAGCCCACCAGGGCCGCCCGGGTGAGGCGGCGCCGTGTCGCATCCACGCCCTCGGGCGGCACATCGGTGCAAGCCGGCGGGGTGCAAGCCGAAGGGCTGGCAGGGGACGGCGCGTCGGGGTTCGGTTTTTGCTGTTCGGTCATCGTCGTTCACTCCTGAGCGCCCCGCAGGCATGGGCCCGGCTGGGCAGGCGCCCCGCGGGACTGGGCGGTCGGGTATTCATGCAAGAATCACGCCAGCCTCCCCCATGGCAGGAAATCGTTGTGCCGACAGGCATCTAGCCGCGGGCTCACGGCGATGTCGGGGAAGCTTCGCCGGAATTGTAAACTCTGTCGACAGCGGCGATCCCCGGCCAGCGTCCGCCACTCACGCGCTCCTGTCCGGCGAGGTCCCGATGGCTGGCCACCGCTTCGAAGCCCGCCCGTTCCAGCAGGCTCCGGCAGGGCGCGGCCTGGTCGTACCCATGTTCCAGCCACAGGCTGCCGCCGGGTGCGAGCCATTGCCCCGCCTGGGCAATGATGGTGGACAGGGCCGCCAGGCCATCGGCGCCGCCCACCAGGGCGGTGGCGGGCTCGAAACGCAGATCGCCTTCGGCCAGATGGGGATCGCCCACCGCGACGTAGGGCGGGTTGGCCACGATGAGATCGAAGCGCATCCCGGCCGGCAGGGGAGAAAACCAGTCGCCTTCCAGGAAACGGACGCGCTCGAGCCCCAGACGCCGGGCATTGTCCCGCGCCACGGCCAGCGCCCGGGCCGAGCGGTCGATGGCCGTCAGGCGCGCGGCCGGCCGGGCGTGGGCCAGCGCCAGGGCGATGGCGCCGCTGCCCGTGCCCAGGTCCAGGACCTCGGCGGGGACCTCCGGCGGCAGGTGCGCGAGGGCCAGTTCCACGAGCAGCTCGGTTTCCGGCCGAGGGATGAGCACATCACGCGTGACGCGCAGGTCCAGCCCGAAGAATTCCCGCCGGCCCAGCAGATAGGCCACCGGCTCGCCCTGGCGACGCCGCGCCAGCAGGCCTTCGAAGGCCGCGCGGGCGGATTCGTCCAGGCCCTGCTCCGGGTGGGCCAGCAGCCAGGCGCGTGGCCGGCCCAGGGCCTGCCCGAGAAGCAGATGGGCCTCCAGCGACGCCGCGCCCCGATCGAGGCCAAGCGCCTGCTCCAGCGCCTGCCGGGCCTGGACGAGGGCCTGGCGCACGGTGAGCATGTTCAGGCTGCTTCACCCATGGCGGCGAGCTGTTCCGCCTGGTGCTGGCTCACCAGGGCCTGGATCAGCTCGTCCAGGTCCCCTTCCAGGATCTGCCCCAGTTTGTAGAGGGTGAGGTTGATGCGGTGGTCGGTGACCCGGCCCTGGGGAAAGTTGTAGGTGCGGATGCGTTCCGAGCGGTCGCCGCTGCCGATGAGGGATTTGCGCGTGGCCGCCTCCCGCGCCTGCTGCTCCCGCAGGCGCTGGTCCTTGAGGCGGGCGGCGAGGATGGCCAGGGCCTGGGCCTTGTTGCGGTGCTGGGAGCGGTCGTCCTGGCATTCCACCACCAGGCCCGTGGGCAAATGGGTGATGCGCACCGCGGAATCGGTCTTGTTGACGTGCTGCCCGCCTGCCCCGGAGGCGCGGAAGGTGTCGATCTTGAGCTCGGCCGGATCGAGGTCCACCTCGCCGATCTCGTCGGCCTCGGGCAGGACCGCCACCGTGCACGCCGAGGTGTGGATGCGGCCCTGGGCTTCGGTTTCCGGCACGCGCTGCACGCGGTGACCGCCCGATTCGAACTTGAGCCGGGAATACGCCCCAAAGCCCGTGATACGGGCGATGATCTCCTTGTAGCCGCCCACCTCGCCGTCGCTGTGGGAGACCACCTCGACCTTCCAGCCCTGGCGCTCGGCATAGCGGGCGTACATGCGGAACAGGTCCCCGGCGAACAGGGCGGATTCATCCCCGCCGGTGCCGGCGCGAATCTCCAGGAAGACGTTGCGCTCGTCGTTGGGATCCTTGGGCAGCAGCGCCTTGCGCAGCTCGGTCTCGATCTGCGCGCGGCGCTGCTCGGCCTCCGCCAGCTCGGCTTCGGCGAAGGCCTTGAGCTCCGGGTCGGCCGCCATTTCCCGGGCCGTGGCCATGTCCTGCAGGGTGCGCTCCAGGGCATGGTAGAGCTCCACCACGGGTGCGATTTCGGCGTGTTCCCGGGACAGCCTGCGGTACTGCTCCAGGTCGCGGGTCACGTCCTCCGCGCTCAGCAGCTGGTTGAGCTCGTCCAGCCGGGTGGCGAGCTGGCGCAGTTTGGCGATGAGTTGGGGTTTCATTCGAGATGCAGGTGGTAGAGGCGGCGCAGCCAGTTTTCAAGCTCGAGGCGCTCGCCTTCCGTGACGTGGTGCAGGGCGTCGGTCGGTCCGTGCAGCAGCTTGTTGGTGAGCGCCTTGGACAGTTGGTCCAGCACCGCTGCCGGGTCGTCCCCGCGGTTCAGGCGCTTGAGGGCCTTTTCCAGTTCCTGGCGGCGGAAGCGCTCGCCGTGATCCCGCAGCGCTCGGATGGTGGGCACCCGCTCCCGGCTCTTCATCCACTCCATGAAGCTTTGCACCCGCGTCTCGATGATGGCCTCCGCCTGCTGTGCGGCGGCCTGGCGGTTGCCCACCCCCTCCTGCACGATGTGGGCCAGGTCGTCCACGGTGTAGAGGAAGACGTCGCCCAGCTCGCCCACCTCGGGCTCGATGTCCCTGGGCACGGCCAGGTCCACCATGAACAGGGGCCGATGCTTGCGCTGCTTGATGGCCCGCTCCACCATGCCCTTGCCCAGGATCGGCAGGGGACTGGCGGTGGAACTGACGACGATGTCGTAGTGGTGCAGGGCCTCCGGCAGATCGTTGAGGGTGAGGGTGGTGGCGCTGCAGCGCCGCGCGAGCTGCTGGGCCCGCTCCAGGGTGCGGTTGGCGATGGTGATGCGGCGCGGATGCTGGGCGGCGAAGTGATCCACGCACAGCTCGATCATTTCCCCTGCGCCGATGAACAGCACGGCCTGCTCGGCGATGCTGGGGAAGATCCGCTCGGCGAGCCGCACGGCGGCGGCCGCCATGGAAATGGAGCTGGCGCCGATCTCCGTGGTGGTGCGCACTTCCTTGGCCACGGCGAAGGTGCGCTGGAACAGCTTGTGCAGCAGCGTGCCCAGGGTGCCCGCGGCCTCGGCCGTCCGCACCGCCTGCTTCATCTGACCCAGGATCTGGGCCTCGCCCAGGACCATGGAATCCAGCCCGCTGGCCACCCGGAAGGCATGCTTGACCGCCTTCTCTTGGGGCAGGGTGTAGAGATAGGGCTCGAGGCTCGCCCGCGGCAGATGGTGGAACTCGGACAGCCAGTCGATGGCCTGGTCCGGCGCTTCGGTGTTGCAGTAGATCTCGGTGCGGTTGCAGGTGGAAAGAATGGCCGCTTCCTTCACCGCGCGACGGGATGCGAGATCGTGCAGCGCCGGTTCCAGCTGGTCGGCGGGAAAGGCCACCTGCTCCCGTATGGCCAGCGGGGCCGTCTGGTGGTTGATGCCAAAGGCGAAGATCTGCATGGAGCGGGACAAGGGGCCGATACCGGAACCCGCCATTTTACCGCTTTTCGTTCAAAGCCTTAAACCTAAAAACCGGCGTCGGGCGGAGCCGAAGGCCGGGCACGCCGCCGGCCGAGCCGGCGCACGGCCGCCTTCTCCAGCTCCACCAGGGCGAGCACCACCACCCCGAACAGCAGAATGCGGCCCCAGGTCGCGGCATCCAGGGGCGCGGTGTGGAACAGGCGCTGCATGCCCGGCAAATACGTAAAGGCCAGCTGGAGCAGCAGCAGGGCGCCCAGGGCCACCGCCACCCAGCGGTTGCCGGCGAATCCTTCCCGCAGGGACAGGGGCGCGGTGAGACGGCGGCAGTTGAGGAGGTAGAACGCCTCGCCGATCATGAGCAGGTTCACCGTCGCGGTGCGCGCCTCCTCCACCGGCGTGCCGCGCCCGAGCTCCCACAGAAACAGCGCCAGGCTTCCCCCCACCAGCAGGGCCGACACGAAGGCCACCCGCCACATCATGAAGCGGGTGAGCACCGGCTCCCGGGGATCCCTGGGCGGGCGGCGCATCACGTCGGGCTCGGCAGGCTCGAAGGCCAGGGCCAGGGCCAGGGTGACGGCCGTGACCAGATTCACCCAGAGGATCTGCACCGGGGTGACCGGCAGCCAGTGCAGACCCAGCAGCACCGCGGCCACCAGCACACCGGCCTGGCCCCCGTTGGTGGGAAGGATGAACACGATGGCCTTGCGGATGTTGTCGTAGCTGGTGCGGCCCTCTTCCACCGCGGCGGCGATGGAGGCGAAGTTGTCGTCGGCGAGCACGATTTCCGCCGCTTCCTTGGCCGCGTCGGTGCCCTTGCGCCCCATGGCCACGCCCACGTCCGCACGCTTGAGCGCCGGGGCATCGTTGACGCCATCGCCGGTCATGGCGACCACCTCGCCATTGGCCTGGAGCGCCTCCACCAGGCGCAGCTTGTGCTCGGGGCTGGCGCGAGCGAACACCGGGGTGTCGCCCACCACCCGCCGCAGGGCGGCATCGTCGAGGGCTTCGATCTCGGCACCGGTGAGCACGCGCATCGGAGGGGGCGCGAGTTCGAGCGCGGCGCCAATGGCCCGGGCGGTCGCCGCGTGATCCCCGGTGATCATCTTCACCCGGATGCCGGCCTGCCGGCAGGTGGCCACCGCCGTTCGGGCCTCCTCGCGGGGCGGATCGGCCAGACCCACCACCGCCAGGAGCACGAAACCGCCCGCCTCCACGTCGGCGTACTGCAGCTCGCGCTGGTCGCGGGCGGCCGGCTTGCTGGCCAGGGCGAGCAGGCGCATGCCCCGGGCGGCGATGGTCTCCATCGCGCCGTGCCAGCGCGCCCCCTCGAGGGGGCGGTCCCCGCCCTCACTGCGCTCGTAGCGGCACAGGGGGAGGATGCGCTCGGGCGCACCCTTGAGAAAGATCGCGCCGTGCCCCGCGTGGTCGTGATGCAGGGTGGCCATGAAGCGATGTTCGGACTCGAAGGGGATGACGTCGGTGCGGGGCCAGGCCTCGGCCTCGAACGCGGGCTCGAGCCCGGCCTTCATGGCCAGGGTGAGCAGCGCCCCTTCGGTGGGATCCCCGGCCAGCCGCCATTCGCCGTCGATGAACTGCAGGCTGGCGTCGTTGCACAGGCAGCCGGCCCGCGCCACCTCCACGAGCAGGGGATGATCCTCCGGCGCGACGTCCCTGCCTTCCTGCTGGAAACCGCCTTCCGGCGCGTAGCCCACGCCCGTCACCTCCATCACGCCGTCGGCGGTGATCACGGCCTGGACGGTCATCTCGTTGCGGGTGAGGGTGCCGGTCTTGTCGGTGAGGATGACGGTCACCGATCCCAGGGCCTCCACCGCCGGCAGGCGGCGCACGATGGCATTGCGCCGCGCCATGGCCTGCACCCCGATGGCCAGGGCGATGGTGAGGATGGCCGGCAGGCCCTCGGGAATGGCCGCCACCGCCAGACCGACCGCCACGAGGAACATCTCCGTGGCGGAAAAGCCGCCCAGCAGGGTGCCGTAGGCGAAGGTGGCGCCGGCAAGGACCAGGATCATCAGCGTGAGCCGGCGCCCGAACTCCCCCATCCTGCGCAGCAGGGGCGTCTCCAGGGGGGCGACCTCAGCGAGCATCCGGCTGATGCGGCCGATTTCCGTGCCGGCGCCCGTGGCCACCACCACGCCCATGCCCTGGCCTGCCCTCACCAGCGTCCCGGACCACGCCATGCTGGCTCGGTCGCCCAGGGGCGCGTCGGCGGCCACGGGCTCGGCCTGCTTCTCCACCGGCACCGACTCGCCGGTGAGGGCCGCTTCCTCCACCTTGAGGCCTTTCACCGAGATCAGGCGCATGTCCGCCGGCACCCGGTCGCCGGAGGCGAGGAACACGATGTCTCCGGGAACCAGCTCGGCGGCGTCCACATCCAGGCGCCGGCCGGCGCGCAAAACCTGGGCATGGGGCGACAGCAGGCCGCGGATGGCATCCAGGGCGGCCTCGGCCTTGCCCTCCTGCAGGAAGCCGATGAAGGCATTGATCACCACGACGCCCAGGATGACCCCGCTGTCCAGCCAGTGCCCCATCGCCCCGGTCACGGCCGCGGAAACGAGCAGCACGTAGATCAGCACATCGTGGAACTGCAGCAGGAAGCGCAGCAGCGGCCCCCGCCGCTTCGGCTGCGGCAGCAGGTTCGCGCCGAAGCGCGCCCGGCGTCGGGCGACTTCCGCCTCATCCAGACCTTCGCGGGAGGACTCGAGGCGAGCGAGCACCTCGCCGGTGTCCAGGCTGTGCCAGGGTGTGTGTGTCTCGGGAAACTCGGCCATGGGAACCCGGGGGATGCGTGCGCAGCCCCCTTTGTACCCGATCGGCCACGGGAAGACCATCCCGGGCGGGCGAGGAGATGCGCCCGCCCGTCACCGGGGTGTCAGATGCGGGCGCGCCGGTGTCGGGTCCGTTGCACGACGAGGATGGCGAGCCCAAGGCTCAGCAAGCCTGCCACGGCAGGCTCGGGCACGGCGGAGGCCATCATCAGGCCGAGCCGCCGGTGAAAGGCGGTGGTGGGATGCACGCCGTCCCAGAAGAGCGTCGTTTCCGGATCGCACACGGGGTTCAGCAGACAGGGCGTGCTCACGTCGTAGGCGCCACTCGCCAGGATGGAATCGAACACGGCGGCGACGTCGAAGGGAATGATGTCGATCACGGGATCGGCGTCGAGCATGGCCAGCCGGGACGCCAGCAGGCCATTGAAGTTCGTCGCATAGGCGGACAAAGCCGGCGCGTAGGCGCCGCCATAGCCGCCATACAGGGCGTCCGGTGTCTTGCCCAGGTCCGGCAGGCCGGGCACGAGAAACGTATGGGCGCCCATGGCGGCCAGGGTGGTGATCAGGGAAACCAGGTTGTCCACGGCCGCGGTCGCGGCATCCCGGGCGACCATGGCCATCGAGGCATGATCGTTGCGATCCAAGGCCGGGTCCTCCAACGCCAGGTAGGCGTCGTTCGCGCCGCCCCACAGGACGTAGAGGGCGTGGCGATCCGCCACCCCGCCACGCAAAGACGCGAAGGCCTGCACCTGGTCCTGCATGCCCACGTTGGGCAGCAGCGGGTCGTAACGGAAGGGCAGGGAGTTGCTCCAGGAGGTTCCGTCACGCTGCACCACGGGCCCCGTGGCCGAGCCCATGACCGCGAAGTTGGTGCCCGCGGGATCGAACGAGCCATCCGGCGCGATCACCGCCTGGGCGGTGAGCCCGAGAGCGGCCGCCAAGTACTCCACCGCCACCGGGCCATTGGAAGCGCGGCCCTGGTAATAGGGAGGTGGCGGCACTGCCACCGTCCCACCCGTCATCGCGTACACGAGATTGTGCAGGTTGCCACTATCCGAGAGGCTGTCGCCGAAAGCGTACAGGGCCGTATAGCCCGCACTGGCCACAACGGAAAAGCCCATCAGGGCCATGCCCACCAGGCAGTGCCTGAATCTCATCTCGCGTCTCCTTTGGAACGTGTGGTTGACGGGTCGCTCGAGCGATGGCCAGACCGCCTGGCCGCGAAGCGCTAGTGTATCGGGCCGGCGTCGTTTTTTGTGGCCTGCCAGAGCCGCCCGGCGGGGCCGTCGGACGGGCCGGCAGCCGCTGGCACCGAAGGCCTGGCGGGATCAGCGTCGCCTACCCCTGATCAGAGCAGGGTGGAATTTTGCGGCCACCGGCCCTACCCTCGGCACCATGAGCTACGATTCCGCCCTTCGCCCCTTCGCCTTCGACAACACCTATGTGCGCGAGCTGCCCGGCTTCTACGTGGCCTGTCAGCCGGAGCCCGTGCCCGCGCCCACGCTGGTGTTCCTCAACACGACGCTGGCCCGGGAGCTGGGGTTGGAGATTTCCGGTCTGTCCGCCGGGGATCTCGCGGCGATGTTCTCGGGCAACGTCCTGCCGCCGGGCGCGCAGCCCATCGCCCAAGCCTATGCGGGCCATCAGTTCGGGCATTTCACGCCCCAGCTGGGGGATGGGCGGGCTCTCCTGCTGGGCGAGGTGGTGGATCGCCATGGCCGGCGGCGGGACATCGCGCTCAAGGGATCCGGACGCACGCCTTTCTCCCGCAACGGCGACGGCAAGGCGGCCCTTGGGCCCATGCTGCGGGAAGCGCTGGTGGGCGAGGCCATGCACGCCCTCGGGGTGCCCACCACCCGCGCCCTGGCGGTGGTGGCCACGGGCGAGCCGGTGTATCGGGAACGGATCCTGCCGGGCGCCATCCTGACCCGGGTGGCGGCCAGCCACCTGCGTGTGGGAACGTTCGAATACGTCGCAGCCCATGGCACACCGCAGCAGCTTCGGCGGCTGGCCGACTACGCCATCGCCCGCCACTATCCGGAGCTCCGGGAAGCGGAGCAGCCCTATGCGGCCTTCCTGCGCGCCGTGTGCGCGCGTCAGGCGGCCTTGATCGCGCGCTGGATGCACGTGGGCTTCATTCACGGGGTGATGAACACGGACAACATGGCCATCTCGGGCGAGACCATCGACTTCGGCCCCTGCGCCTTCATGGAGGCCTTCGATCCCCGGGCCGTGTTCAGCTCCATCGACCACGGGGGGCGCTACGCCTACGAGGAACAGCCGCGCATCGCCCAGTGGAATCTCGCACGGCTGGCCGAAACCCTGCTGCCCCTGATCCACGAGGACGAACACCGGGCGGTGGAGCAGGCCACGGAAATCCTCGCCGCCTTTCCCGCCCGTTACGAGGCGCACTGGCTCGCCGGCCTGCAGGACAAGCTCGGCCTGACGGCGCTCGAGGACACCGAGCAGACCGACCGTGCCCTCGGGCTTGCCTTCCTCGACCTGCTGCACGCGCAGCAGGTGGACTACACCCTGGCATGGCGCCACCTCGCCGATGCGGCCGAAGGCAACGAAGCCCCCTTGCGCGCGCTGTTCGCCGGTCAGCCCCCCCTGGAGCGCTGGCTGGAACGCTGGCGGCAGCGCAGCGCGAGGGAAGAAGCGCAAGGACGCACCGGGCCGATCCGGGCCGCCCGCATGCGCGGGGTCAACCCTTGGATCATCCCCCGCAACCACCGCGTGGAAGAGGCTCTGGCCCAGGCCACGGAGGCAGGCGACCTGGCGCCCTTCCAGGAACTGCTGGAAGCCTTGCGCCGCCCCTTCGACGCGGACCCCGCCCTGGCCGCCTACGCCCAACCGGCGCCACCCGAGTTCATGGCGGAATACCGGACGTTCTGCGGCACCTGAGCGGCGCCCCTCAGTGGGGGTGCCGGTGATGGATGTCGGGGAAATGCGGGTGGCTGTGGGTCAAGGGCTCGTGCACGTGCCAGTGGCTGTGGCCCTCGTCCGGCGGCAGCCCATCCCCGTGGGCATGGCGATGATGCTCGTCGTGAACGTGCCAGTGCTCGTGGGCCTGGGGCTCGTGGGTGTGCAGGTGGTCATGGCGCTCGGACAGATGCAGGCCGATGCCCACCGCCATCAGGGCCGCGCCCAGCCAGAAGTGGGCGGCGGGCGCCTCGCCCAGCAGCACGATGGCCACCGCCGCGCCCATGAAGGGAGCGGTGGAAAAATAGGCGCCGCTGCGGGCACTGCCCAGCTCCCGCAGGGCGAGCACGAACAGCACCAGGCTCAGGCCATAGCCGGCCACGCCCAGCGCCATCGCCAGCAAAGCCGTGGTCGGCGCCGGCAGCGCTGCTCCCCATGCCAGCGCGAGCGTGGTGTTGACCAGCCCCGCCACCAGGCCTTTGAGTGCAGCCACGAACAGCGCATCGGCACCGGCCACGGCACGCGTCAGGTTGTTGTCCAGGGCCCAGCCCAGACAGGCGAGCGCGATGGCGAGGGGGCCCACCCAACCGCCGTCGCCCTGTCCCTCGGATGTCCAGGAGAGGGCCACACCACCCGCCACGATGGCCAGCATGCCGGCCGTCACCCGCGGGCCCAGATGTTCGCCGAAGACCAGCCACGCCAGCAGGGCGGTGAGCACCACCTCCAGATTGAGGAGCAGCGAAGCCGTGGCCCCAGAGGTGTGCGTCAGCCCCACCATCAGCGCCACCGGCGCCGCCATCCCGCCCAGCAGGATCGCGCCCAAGAGGGCACGCCATGCCGGCGCCGTCAGCGCGGGCGTGGTCCAGCGCCGGTCCCGGAACAGGCGGATGGCCGTCAGGCCCACCCCGCTGCCCAGGTAGAGCAGGCCCGCGAGCAGCCAGGGCGACAGCTGTCCGAGCAGCTCCTTGGCCAGCGGCGTGCTGGCCCCGAACAGAAAGGCTGCCGCCAGGGCGTGGTAGGCGCCGACTGCCGGCATCATGGCGCGATCGGGGAGAGCATGCCGCGATTATCCCCGAAAAACCTCGATGGGACGGGGAGCAAGGCCGGTGGCCGCCGGCGGCGGCAGCGGGGCGACTATAAATTAAAGGCCTGACCCCAATGGATGGGGGAAACGGTCGTCCCCCGGGCCCTGCCACCCCAGTCAGAACGGGATGTCGTCCTCGAAGTCTTCGAAGTCTCCGCCCTTCTTGACGGCTTTTCCAGCCGCCGTGCCACTGCCGCTGCCAGTCGCGGGGCGGTCCTGCACCTCGTAGCCGTTGCCGCCGCCTCCGCGCGAGCCGAGCATCTGCATGCGGTCGGCGACGATCTCGGTGGTGTAGCGGTCCTGGCCGTCCTTGTCCTGCCATTTGCGGGTCTGGAGGCGGCCTTCGATGTAGACCTGGCTGCCCTTCTTGAGGTATTCGCCGGCGATCTCGGCCAGCTTGCCGAAGAAGGCCACCCGGTGCCACTCGGTGCGCTCCTGCTTGTCGCCGTTCTTGTCCTTCCAGACGTCCGTGGTGGCCAGGCGGATGTTGGTGATGGCATCGCCGCTGGGCATGTAGCGCACTTCCGGATCGGCTCCCAGGTTGCCGATCAGGATGACCTTATTGACTGACGCCATGGTTCTGTTCCTCTTGGATCAATTTCATCACACCGGCCTCGTCCCAGCCGCGCATGTCCACCTTCAGGATGGCCACGCCCTCCTCGCCCACCACCAGCGCTTCGGACACGCCCTCAAGACGCGCCAGGCGCCTGGACAGTTCGGCGGCCCGTTCCGCGTCCATCTCCCGCACGTGGAACAGCCGGGTGCGCACCGCAGGGGGACGCCCCATGGAGCTGGCAGCGGCCAGCCAAAGGCCCACCAGCACGCTGCAGAACAGGAAGACGGCGGAAGGACCGAAATACTGGGACAGGGCACCGCCGGCCGCGCCCCCCAGGAACATGCCGAAGGACTGGGAGGCATTATACACCCCCATGGCGGTCCCCTTGGCCGAGGCCGGGGCGATCTTGGAAATGAGGGAGGGCAGGCTCGCCTCCAGCAGGTTGAAGGAAACGAAGTAGGCGGTGAGCAGGACCACGATGGCCCAGAAGTGGTCGATCAGCCCCGCCAGCAAGAGCTGGGTCACCAGCATCAGGGCGATGGCGCCCAGGAACACTTCCTTGAGCCGCAGCTTCTTTTCCCCGTAGATGATGGCCGGCACCATGAGCAGGAAGGACAGCACCATGATGGGCAGGTAGATCATCCAGTGGTGGTTCTGGTCGATGTTGCCGGTCTTCCGGAGGGCGAAGGGGATGACCACGAACAGGGCCATCTGCGCCGCGTGCAGGGCGAAGATGCCGAAGTTGAGGCGCAGCAGCTCCCGGTTGGACAGCACGTCCTTCAGCTTGGCGGGCGTGGCCTCGGCATCGGAGTGGAAGCGGCTCACCCGGGGGTCGGGGATGACGAAGCGCACCACGGCCATGGCCACCAGCGCCAGGATGCCCGTCATGGCGAAGATGCCGGGAATGCCGATGAAGTGGTAGAAGGCCGGGCCGGCGATGAGGGAAATGGCGAAGGTGATGCCGATGGTGCCGCCGATCAGGGCCATGGCCTTGGTGCGGTGTTCCTCCCGCGTGAGGTCGGCAAGCAGGGCCGTCACCGCCGCGGATATGGCGCCGGAGCCCTGGATGGCCCGTCCCAGGATCACCAGCCGGATGTCGTGGGAGACGGCCGCCACGAAGCTGCCCAGGGCGAACAGGGCCAGTCCGAAGTAGATCACGCGCTTGCGCCCCCAGCGGTCGGAAGCCATGCCGAAAGGCAACTGCAGCAGCGCCTGGGTGAGCCCGTAGATGCCCAGGGCCAGGCCCGCCTGGGTGTGGGTGGCGCCCAGCTCGTGCTCCGCATAGATGGCGAACACGGGCAGGATCAGGAACATGCCCAGCATGCGCAGGCCGTAGATGCTGGCCAGGCTGACAGCCGCCTTCAGTTCGAAGGGCGACATGCGTTCGACATCGGTCATGACGGGCTGCGGCGTGGAGGGAGGCTGCAAAAGTGCGTATATTAGCAGGTTTGCCCTGGCCTTTTCGCCCCGGGGCGGTACGACATGGAAGCTCGATCCGCCATGGAATTCATCAAGATTCGCGGCGCCCGCACCCACAATCTCAAGAACATCAATCTCGACATTCCCCGCAACCGGCTGGTGGTGATCACCGGCCTTTCGGGTTCGGGCAAGTCATCCCTGGCCTTCGACACCCTGTACGCCGAGGGCCAGCGCCGCTACGTGGAATCCCTGTCGGCCTATGCGCGCCAGTTCCTGCAGATGATGGAAAAGCCCGACGTGGATCTGATCGAGGGCCTGTCTCCGGCGATCTCCATCGAGCAGAAGGCCACCTCCCACAATCCCCGCTCCACCGTGGGCACGGTCACCGAGATCCACGATTATCTGCGCCTGCTCTACGCGCGGGTGGGCGACCCCTATTGCCCCGAGCACCAGGTCCTGCTGTCGGCCCAGACCGTCTCGCAGATGGTGGACCACGTGCTGACCCTGCCCGAGGACACGCGTCTGATGATCCTGGCGCCGGTGGTCACCGGCCGCAAGGGCGAACACTTGGATCTGTTCGAGGAGCTGCGCGCCCAGGGATTCGTGCGCCTGCGCATCGACGGCAAGATCCATGAGATCGACAGCCTGCCCAAGCTGGACAAGAACCGCAAGCACACCATCGAGGTGGTGGTGGATCGGCTCAAGGTGCGGCCGGAAGCCAAGCAGCGGCTGGCGGAATCCTTCGAGACCGCGCTGCGCCACGCCGATGGCCGGGCGCTGGCGGTGGAGATGGACTCGGGGCGGGAGCACCTGTTCTCGGCCAGGTTCGCCTGCCCCGTCTGTAACTACTCCCTCGCCGAGCTGGAGCCGCGGCTGTTCTCCTTCAACAATCCCATGGGCGCCTGCCCGAAATGCGACGGACTGGGCGTGATCAGCTTCTTCGACCCCAAGCGGGTGGTGGCCTTCCCCCACCTTTCCCTGGCCTCGGGCGCGATCAAGGGCTGGGACCGGCGCAACCAGTTCTATTTCCAGATGCTGCAGAGCCTGGCGATGCACTACGGCTTCGATCTGGATGAGCCCTTCGAGCGGCTGCCCAAGCGCATCCAGAACATCCTGCTCTACGGCAGCGGCCAGGAGGCCATCGCCTTCCGCTATCTCGCCGAGAAGGGAGGCTTCACCACGCGCAAGCATCCCTTCGAGGGCATCCTGCACAACTTCGAGCGCCGCTACCACGAGACCGATTCCCTCACGGTGCGCGAGGAACTGGCCAAGTATCTCAACACCAAGCCCTGCCCGGAGTGCGAGGGCACCCGCCTTCGCCTGGAAGCCCGCCATGTGAAGGTGGGGAACAAGGCCATCTACGAGGTCAGCCGCATGCCCCTCAGACAGGCCCTGCCCTTCTTCGAGGAACTGCGGCTCACCGGGGCGCGCCAGGCCATCGCGGAGAAGATCGTCAAGGAGATCGTCTCGCGCATGCGCTTCCTCACCAACGTGGGGCTGGATTACCTGTCCCTGGACCGGTCCGCGGAGACCCTCTCCGGCGGCGAGGCGCAGCGCATCCGGCTCGCTTCCCAGATCGGATCCGGACTCACGGGCGTCATGTACGTGCTCGACGAGCCGTCCATCGGTCTGCACCAGCGTGACAACGGCAGGCTGCTGGCGACCCTGCGCCACCTGCGCGACCTGGGCAACTCGGTGATCGTGGTGGAACACGACGAGGAGGCCATCACCATCGCCGACCACGTGATCGACATCGGCCCCGGTGCCGGCGTGCACGGCGGCCAGGTGGTGGCCCAGGGCACCCCCGAGGAGATCAAGGCCAATCCCGACTCCCTCACCGGCCAGTATCTGTCGGGCAAGCGTTTCATCGCGGTTCCGAAGCGGCGTGCGAAGCCGGAGCGGGGGCGCTGGCTGGTGCTCAAGGGCGCCCGGGGGAACAACCTGAAGAACGTCACCCTGCGCGTGCCCGTGGGCGTGCTCACCTGTGTCACCGGCGTGTCGGGGTCGGGCAAGTCCACGCTCATCAACGACACGCTCTATCCGGTGATCGCGCAACACCTGTATGGCTCGAGCGTGGAGCCCGCCCCCTACGACGAGAT
>JBBINK010000020.1:3614-4368 GCA_037443925.1 Betaproteobacteria bacterium | reverse complement strand
AGGGCTGGAGTTCTTCGACAAGGTGATCGACGTGGACCAGAGCCCGATCGGCCGCACCCCCCGCTCCAACCCCGCCACCTACACGGGGCTGTTCACGCCGATCCGGGAACTGTTCGCCGGGGTGCCCCAGGCACGGGAGCGGGGCTACGGCCCGGGACGCTTCTCCTTCAACGTCAAGGGCGGCCGCTGCGAAGCCTGCCAGGGGGATGGCGTGATCAAGGTGGAGATGCACTTCCTGCCCGACATCTACGTTCCCTGCGACGTCTGCCACGGCAAGCGCTACAACCGCGAGACGCTGGAGATCCGCTACAAGGGCATGACCATCCACGACGTCCTCGAGATGACCGTGGAAGAGGCCCATGCCTTCTTCAGCGCGGTGCCGGCCGTGGCGAAGAAGCTGCAGACCCTGCTGGACGTGGGGCTGGGTTACGTCACCCTGGGGCAATCGGCCACCACCCTGTCGGGCGGCGAGGCGCAGCGGGTCAAGCTGGCCCTGGAGCTGTCCAAGCGCGATACCGGCCGCACGCTCTACATCCTGGACGAACCCACCACGGGCCTGCATTTCCACGACATCGAGCTGCTCCTGTCCGTGGTGCACCGCCTGCGCGACAACGGCAACACGGTGATCATCATCGAGCACAATCTGGACGTGATCAAAACCGCGGACTGGATCATCGATCTGGGCCCGGAGGGCGGCGAAGGGGGTGGGCGCATCATCGCCGAAGGCACGCCGGAGCAGGTGGCGGAGAACGGT
>JBBINK010000020.1:2566-3604 GCA_037443925.1 Betaproteobacteria bacterium | reverse complement strand
CCAGCCATACCGGCCGCTATCTCAAGCCGGTCCTGGCCCGGGGCTGAGGGCGCCGCCAGGCTTCAGCAGGCAGGCTGGCTGCGTGCCACCGCCGTGGGGCCGGTGATGCGGTAGACGACGCCACAGTTCTTGAATTTGATCGTGATCTCGGTGGGGGTGATGCCAAAGCTGTCCACGGCCGCATCCCAGTCATTGCGCGTCCACACTTCGGGCTTGACGAGATCGGCAAGGGAGGTCGCGGTATAGCCCGATGGCCCTGGCGGATTGAGCTGGGCGAGCTCCGCCACGAGGCGCCGGGTGACCCGACCGAACAGCTCGCCGGCAGTGATGGCCAGCACCTGGTCGTTGTCGTCGGCCGAGCCGCTCATCGTGGTCAGGCTGGCGCTGGCCGGCGCGAAGCCCTCCACGTAATGGCCATACATCGACTGGGCCTGGAACGGGCCGCTGCCGGGACGCGTCTGGCCCCGCTGCGACAGGGGCGCGCCGGGCGCGACGATCACCGCCACCACGGGCCTGCCATCGAGGGTCAGGGTGGGCTGGATGGTGCTGTTCAGGGGGTGGCCGTTGCTGCGGAAGGCCGTGTCCACCAGCAGCCAGAGCCGCTCGTTGCTGCGGTCACGCAGATCGTCCGTGGCCAGGGTGCGCCAGGGCAGCCAGCCGATGTAGGGCTGGCCGCAGGCGGCCCCTTCGGCGTCGCCGTCGTTGTCCTGGTCCGGGCAGGGCAGCCGGCCCGGGTTCTGATTGGCGGGCGCACTCGCTCCATCCACCACGCTCCAGCCGAGAAGGGCCTCCTTGGCCACGGCCAGGGCCCGCGCCGTGCGGCGGCTGGCCGCGGCCTCGGGCTCGGTGCGCTTCAGATGGCCGACCAAGGCGATGCCCCCGCCCACCAGCAGCAGCAAAAGGAGCAAAAGCAGGGCCGCGCCGCGCTGCCGTCCGGGCGGGATCACGGCCGGACCTCCGGTGTCAGGCCGGTCTCCTCCGGGGCCACCTCGCCGGTTCGAGCGCGGGAACCGGCGCCGCCCTCGGCGGCCGGCGGCG
>JBBINK010000020.1:622-2539 GCA_037443925.1 Betaproteobacteria bacterium | reverse complement strand
GCCAGGCCTCCTCCACCCGGCCCGTCAAGGGGTCGAGGGTCTGTCCCACGCGCAGGCGCACGCCCCCTCCGGCGCCGGGCAGGGAGATCACCGCGGTGGCCGGGGCGCGCGGGCTGGCCACCGCAGCGGACTGGGCGCGGCCGTTGATCCATACCGTCTGCCGGCCATCGCTGCGGACGACGATGCCACTCAGGGTCACCCCGGCGCCATCCTCGCCGGCAGATGGCGCCGCGGTCTGGGTCCGGCGGGCCAGGTCCAGCAGGCTGCGCTGTTCCGGCGTGAAGAAAAGCCGCCCCAGCTCGTCCGCCGCAACCGGGGCCGCCACGAGCGCCACGAGGGCCAGCACGAAGGCCGCCGGAGCCCTGTTCATGGCGCGCCTTTCGGGACGGTTTCGCCCACGGTGATCCAGACCAGCCGGCATTGCGCGCCGAGCTTGGGCTCGAAGCGCGCGGTGAAGGGGCCGGAGGACAGCCGCTCGATGGCACAGGCCGCGGGCAGGAACAGGCCGGCGCGCTGGGCTTCGAGGGCGTCCAGGAAGGCCAGCAGGTCCCCCTCGTGGAGCAGGCGCAGATTGAGTTCCATGGTCGAGGCCCGCAGCTCGATGCCGGGCGCTTCCACGCCCAGCCGGGCCGGCTGCTGCCCGCCGAGCCGGTAGTCCACGTTGAAGCCCCGCAGGGATTGGCTGGAAAGCCGCAGGGCATCGATCCAGTTGACCCGCTGCTCGGGCCCGACGATGCCGGCCTCCGCAAGCTGCCGGTAGGCCGGCCCATAGCGCTCGATGAGGCGGCGTTCCTCGTCCACCTGGGCGAGACGGCGCACCGCCTCGTCCAGAAGGGCGCGCGCCTGCTCATGGCCGCGGCGGGCCTCGGCGGCCGCCTGGCCGCTCCAGCGCACGACGACCGCGGCAATCAGGCTGCTGGCCAGCACCAGCAGCACGGGCCCCAGGAGCCGGCGCACCGCTTCCGTCCGGGTCATGGCGCGCCTCCCAGCACGACGGTCAGGTCGAAACGGGCCACCGCCGTCTCCGGCACATCGGCGGTGTTGCCGGTAAGCGGCGCCTTGGGGTCCAGGTTCACGGGCAGCCGCGCGATCCTGACCTCCGCGACGCCGGGCGATGCGCGCAGAGCCTGCGCCAATCGCCCGATCAGGGCCAGGGCGGCGCGGTAATCCCCATCGAAGGGTCGGATCTCCGCCGCCAGCTCCAGCGTTTCGGGCCCGGGACGAAACCCCTCGCCGTTGGCCCCGGTCTCGCCCGCGCGCCAGACCAGCCGGGACAGCTCCACCTGGGGGAACGCCGACATCACCCGGCCCACCAGGCGGAAAGCCGTCTTCGGATGCCGCGCCAGGGCCCGCAGACGCTCCACGGCCTGCACCGCGTGCCGCATGTGGTCGGCCGAGGCGGGCGCGGCGGGAAAGCTTCGCGTGGCCGCCTCGTAGCGCGCCTGGACCTGGGCGGCCTGGGCGCGCAACAGCCGGGCCTGCTCCAGGTGCCGCTGGCGCTCCAGCAGGTTGTAAGCGCCCACGCCCAGGCCGCCGAGGAGCACGAGGCCGGCGGCGACGGCCAGCCCCCGGCGCCACCGATGGTAGGCGAAGCCCCGGGTCTGCTCCCTGGGCGCGAGGCTGCAGGCCGGCGCCTTGCGCCCCAGCAGGCACAGCATCAGCGCATCCATGTCCGGCAGGGGTCTGTCCGTGGGCAGATCGAGCGCCCGGGCCAGGCTGTCCGCGCCGATCACGCGGCAGTGGAAGTGGGGTTCGGGCGCGATGCGCTCGCAGGCCTGGGCCAGGCTGCCGTCGGGGTCCAGCACCCAGGCCTCCAGCAGCGCCTCGCGGGCGATCAGCCGCGCGTTGTAGAAGAACAGCCGGCTGTTTTCCATTTCCTCGGCCAGGATGCCGGCAAGCCCCCCCCCGCGGGCATGC
>JBBINK010000020.1:0-604 GCA_037443925.1 Betaproteobacteria bacterium | reverse complement strand
TCCACCGGAGTGAGCCGGCTCACGCGCAGCCAGCCGTCCACGAACAGGCTCTGGCGCAGCCCGCCCCCCTGGAGCGAGACGAGCAGCAGGTTGCCCCGGCCCGACAGCCGCTCCACCAGCGCCTGACTCACCACGGGCAGCAGCCAGATGCCGGCAAGCGGGGCGTGCCGGGCCTCGACCAGGTCGAGATAAGGTCGCAGCAGGTCGGCGGCAGTGAGCGCCATGAACAGATACTGATCGTCGCGCCGCCGGGAGCCCACGCGGCCCTGGAGGCAGGCGGCGCGATAGGGCGCGGCGCGGAACAGTTGCGCCAGCTTGCGCGCCACCATTTCGCGCCGGGCCCGTCCCCACACGTGGGGAAGCGCCTCGGTCCGGAAGTCTTCCTCCACCACGTCCAGCATCACGTACACCGGGCGGTCGGGGTGGCCGGCCAGAAGGCGCGCGAAGGCCGCCTGCGCCTCGTCGTGGGCATGACTCGCCACCTGCACGAGCCGGCCGCCGGAGAACAGGCCCAGGGTCACGCGCCGGGCGGAGAGGTTGAGGAGGATCCTATTGATCCGGCCAAGATAAACTTGAATCAAGCGGCGTATTTGACGGGGTCATG
>JBBINK010000019.1:6458-25522 GCA_037443925.1 Betaproteobacteria bacterium | reverse complement strand
CCCGGGCACGCGCCTGTTCGGCAAGGTGACCAACCTCACGGACTATGGCGCGTTCGTGGAGATCGAGCCGGGCATCGAAGGCCTGGTGCACGTGTCCGAAATGGACTGGACCAACAAGAACGTCCACCCCGCCAAGGTGGTCCAGGTGGGCGACGAGGTCGAGGTCATGATCCTGGAGATCGACGAGGAGCGTCGCCGCATCTCCCTGGGCATGAAGCAGTGCAAGCCCAATCCCTGGGAAGAGTTTGCCGCCAACTACAAGAAGGGCGACAAGGTCAGGGGACAGATAAAGTCCATCACCGACTTCGGCGTGTTCATCGGGCTGCCCGGCGGCATCGACGGCCTGGTGCACCTGTCCGACCTGTCCTGGTCGCAGCCCGGCGAAGAGGCGGTGCGCAACTACAAGAAGGGCGACGAGGTCGAGGCGGTGGTGCTGGCCATCGACGCCGAGCGCGAGCGCATCTCCCTCGGCATCAAGCAGCTCGAGGGCGATCCCTTCAGCAACTACGTGATGAGCCACGACAAGGGTTCCGTGGTCAAGGGCACGGTCAAGTCCCTCGACGCCAAGGGCGCGGTGATCCAGCTGGCCGATGACGTGGAAGGCTATCTGCGCGCCTCCGAGGTGTCCCGCGACCGGGTGGAGGACATCCGCACCCATCTCAAGGAAGGCGACGAAGTCGAGGCCATGATCATCAGCGTGGACCGCAAGAACCGCAGCATCAACCTGTCCATCAAGGCCAAGGAAGCCGCGGAAGCCTCCGAAGCGATGCAGAAAATGGCGAGCGATCAGTCGGCCAGCTCCGGCACCACCAATCTGGGCGCACTCCTCAAGGCCAAACTGGATACGAAGAGCAGCGAACAACAATAACCACGGGGTCCGGTCATGACCAAATCGGAACTCATCATGCGGCTGTCGGCGCGGTTTCCCCAGCTGGTGGCCAAGGATGCGGAACTGGCGGTGAAGACCATCCTCGATGCCATGGCCAAGAGCCTGTCCCAGGGTCAGCGTATCGAGATCCGCGGTTTCGGCAGCTTCAGCCTCAACTACCGTCCCCCCCGGATCGGGCGCAATCCCAAGACCGGCGGGCGGGTCGAGGTGCCGGCCAAGTACGTGCCCCACTTCAAGGCCGGCAAGGAGCTGCGGGACCGGGTGGACACCCGCAAGCGGGCATCGACCGGAGAGCCTCAGCAACCCTGACGCCAGGGTTGCAGACGGGGGCGGCAGCGTCGCAAGATGGTGCCGCCTTTTGTTTGTGAGCCCCCAGGCCGCCTCGCCGGCACAAGGAGAAGTGCTCCATGCGTTTCGTGACCCCCGTCCTCGGATTGCTGCTGTTCCTCATGGCCGTGGGCTTCGCGGTCAAGAACAGCGAGGTGGTGACCCTGCGCTACTATCTGGGCGCCGAATGGCAGGCGCCCCTGGTGGTCCTGCTGCTGGTGTTCTTCGCCTTGGGCGTGGTGGCCGGCGTGGCGGCCAGCTTCGGCTACGTGCTTCGCCAGCGCCGGGAAATCCTGTCCCTGAAGCGCGAGCTGCGGCAGCGGGCCCAGGAAGCCAGGACCGCGGAAGGCAACTGAGAGCCAGAAGGATTGCATGGATTTCGAATACTGGTGGCTGCTGGCCTTCCCCCTGTTCTTCCTGCTGGGCTGGGTCGCGGCGCGCATCGACATCCGGCACGTGATTTCCCAGTCGCGCCAGCTGCCCGAGTCCTATTTCAAGGGCCTCAACTTTCTGCTCAACCAGCAGCCGGACAAGGCCATCGAGGCGTTCACCGAGGCCGCGCGGGCGGACAGCGAGACGGTGGAGCTGCATTTCACCCTGGGTGGACTGTTCCGGCGGCGGGGCGAGGTGGAGCGGGCCATCCAGCTGCACCAGAGCCTGATCGAACGCCCGGACCTGCCCGAGGAACAGCGTCTGGCCGCCCAGCAGGAGCTCGGGCAGGACTACCTCAAGGCGGGCCTGCTCGACCGGGCCGAGCAGCTTTTTCTGGCGCTGGAGAAGACCCGTTACGCCGACGCCGCGCGGCGGGCCCTGATGGAGATCTACGTCCAGGAAAAGGAGTGGACCAAGGCGATCGCCATGGCCGAGACGCTGGCATCGTCGTCCTCCTCCTCCCTGCTGGTGGAGATCAGCCAGTTCCACTGTGAACGGGCCGCCGCCGAGGCGGTGGAGGGGCGGTTCGATGCGGCGCGCGCCGAGCTCGACGCGGCATTGCGGGTCAACCGGCGCAACGTGCGTGCGACCGTGCTCGCGGGCGACTTCGCCCTGGCTCAGAAAAGGCCCGAGGAGGCCATCGCGGCGTGGAAGCGGATCGAGGCCCAGAATCCCGACTATCTGCCCCTCGTCGCGGACAAGCTGCTCGCCTGTTACCGGGATCTGGGGCGCGTCCAGGAAGCCGCCCTCCTGCTCAAGGGCTGGCTGGCCAATCATCCCTCGGTGGATCTGTTCAGCGCCGCATTCCAGGCGGTGCTGGAGGCCGAAGGCAGCGAAGCGGCCTATCGCCTGGGCCGCGAGGAGCTGCGCCGCAACCCTACCCTGCAGGCGCTCGAGCGCATTCTCGAGGCCCAGATCTACGACGCGCCGCCCGAGGCACGCCAGGACCTGCAGGCCATCCACGACCTGGTGCATCAGCATGCCCGCCGGCTGGCCTTCTTCCAGTGCGACGCCTGCGGCTTCAAGGCGCGTCAGTTTTTCTGGCGCTGCCCCGCCTGCGGTGGTTGGGAGACCCTGCCTCCGCGCCGGCTGGAGGAGCGCCAGGCCCAGCAGCCCTAGAGCGATCGCCATGACCCTCCCCGCGCCCGAACCCCGCATCATCGTCGCCCTGGACTATCCCGGCGCGGCCCAGGCCCGTGCCATGGCCCGCCGTCTGGATCCGCGGGTCTGCCGTGTGAAGGTGGGCAAGGAACTGTTCACCGCCGCCGGCCCTGGCCTGGTGGAAGAGCTGGTCGCGGCGGGCTTCGGGGTGTTCCTGGACCTCAAGTTCCACGACATTCCCAACACCGTCGCCGCCGCCTGCCGCGCCGCGGCGGGGCTGGGGGTGTGGATGATCAACGTCCATGCCCTGGGCGGCCGCGCCATGATGATGGCGGCCCGGGAGGCCGTGGCGGCGCTGCCCAACCCGCCGCACCTGATCGCCGTGACCGTGCTGACCAGCATGGGCCCCGCGGATCTGCTGGAGGTGGGCATCGAGGCGACACCCGAGGCCCAGGTGAATCGGCTGGCCCGCCTGGCGGCCGACTGCGGACTGGATGGCGTGGTGTGCTCGGCCCGGGAGGCCGCCGGCCTCCGGCAGGCCCATGGCAGCCGCTTCCTGCTGGTCACACCGGGCATTCGCCCCGCCGGCGGCGCGGCAGACGATCAGACGCGGATCGCCACCCCAGCGGCGGCGCTGAAGGCCGGTGCGAGCCACCTGGTCATCGGCCGGCCCATCACCCAGGCGCCCGACCCGCTGGCGGCGCTGCAACGAATCCAAATGGAAATGGAGGGAGCCCTGCAATGAAGATCACCATCATCGGTACCGGCTATGTCGGCCTGGTCACCGGCACCTGCCTGGCAGAGGTGGGCAACGAGGTCATGTGCCTGGACCTGGATCGTCGCAAGATCGACGTGCTCAAGCAGGGCGGCATCCCCATCTACGAGCCCGGGCTGGAGGACATGGTCAAGCGCAATGTCGCCGCGGGTCGTCTGCACTTCACCACCGACGTCGCCGAAAGCGTGGCCTTCGGACAGGTCCAGTTCATCGCGGTGGGCACGCCGCCCGACGAGGACGGATCGGCCGACCTGCAGTACGTGGTCGCCGCCGCGCGCAACATCGGCCGCCACATGCAGGACTACAAGGTGATCGTGGACAAGTCCACCGTTCCCGTGGGCACGGCCGACAGGGTGCGGGAGGCGGTCAAGGAAGAGCTCGCACGGCGCGGCCTGGACATCCCCTTCGCCGTGGCCTCCAACCCCGAGTTCCTGAAGGAAGGGGCGGCGGTGGAGGATTTCATGCGCCCGGACCGGATCGTGATCGGGACCGACGATGCCCGCGCCCTGGAGATCATGCGCGCCATCTATGCGCCGTTCCAGCGCAACCACGAGCGTCTGATCGCCATGGACATCCGCTCCGCCGAGCTGACCAAATACGCGGCCAATGCCATGCTCGCCACCCGCATCTCCTTCATGAACGAGCTGGCCTTGCTCGCGGAGAAGCTGGGTGCCGACATCGAACACGTGCGCCAGGGCATCGGCTCCGATCCGCGCATCGGCTACCATTTCCTGTATCCCGGCGTCGGCTATGGCGGCTCGTGCTTTCCCAAGGACGTGCAGGCCCTGCAGCGCACGGCCCAGGAACATGGCGTCACCCTGCGCGTGATCAACGCCGTGCAGGAGGCCAATGAGCGGCAGAAGCAGGTGCTGATCGAGAAGATCAAGGCCCGTTTCGGAGCCGACCTGGGCGGGCGGCGCTTCGCCTTGTGGGGCCTCGCCTTCAAACCCAATACCGACGACATGCGCGAGGCCCCCAGCCGCGTGATCATGGAAGGCTTATGGAAACTCGGCGCCACGGTGCGGGCCCACGATCCGGTGGCCATGCACGAGGCGCGCAGGATCTACGGCGACGAGCCGCGCCTGGAATACGCCGACACCCCCCTGGGCGCCCTGGAGGGCGCGGATGCCCTCGTGATCGTGACCGAATGGAAGGTGTTCCGCAGTCCAGACTTCGCCGAGATCCGGTCACGGCTGAAACAGCCCGTCATCTTCGATGGCCGCAACCTCTACGAACCGAAGGTGGTGCGCGCGGCGGGCCTGGAATATTTCCCCATCGGAAGGCCCTGAACCATGGCCATGCCAGGGGCTGCACGCCCTGCCCGAGGGACGCCGCCAGCGATGACCATCATGAATGCAACCGGGGATCGCCATGCGTGACTTGAACGAAGCCAGGGTGCTGGTGGTCGGCGACGTGATGCTCGACCGCTACTGGTTCGGCGAAGTGAGCCGCATCTCCCCGGAAGCGCCGGTGCCCGTGGTCCGCGTCACCGGCAGCGAGGACCGGCCTGGCGGCGCGGCCAACGTGGCGCGCAACATCACCGCGCTGTCGGGAGCGGCATGGCTGCTGTCCGTGGTCGGCCCGGACGAGGCGGGAGCCACGCTGCGCAGGCTGGTGGAGGCCGAGGGGGTGCGCACCTTCCTCCATACCGATCCCAGCATCTCCACCATCATCAAGCTGCGCGTGGTGGGACGCCAGCAGCAGCTGTTGCGCATCGATTTCGAAACGCCGCCGAGTCACGAGATCCTCGCGGCGAAGCTCGCCGACTACGAACGCATGCTGCCCGAATGCGACGTGGTGGTGTTGTCCGACTACGGCAAGGGAGGGCTGATGCACATCGAGCGCATGATCGGCCTGGCCCGGGCCGCCGGCAAACCCGTGCTGGTGGACCCGAAGGGGGACGACTACGCCCGCTACCGTGGCGCCACGCTGCTCACGCCCAACCGGGCGGAGTTCCGCGAAGTCGCCGGAAGCTGGAAGAGCGAGGACGATCTGACGCGCAAGGCCCATGCCCTGGTGGAGGAGCTGGAGCTGGGTGCGCTGCTGGTCACGCGCAGCGAGGAAGGCATGACGTTGTATCGGGAGGGCCAGCGCCTGCATCAGCCCACGCAGGCGCGCGAAGTGTTCGACGTCTCCGGCGCGGGCGATACCGTGATCGCCACCCTGGCGGTGATGCTGGCCTGCGGCGCCGGCATGGAGGAGGCGGTGCGCACCGCCAACCGGGCCGCGGGCATCGTGGTGGGCAAGCTGGGCACGGCGGTGGTGCATCGGCACGAGCTGTTCGGAAGCTGACCGCCCTGGGAAGAAACGCGAAGCCAACCGTCAATCGAAGGGAACCATCCATGTACTACATCGTCACCGGCGCGGCCGGATTCATCGGCGCCAACATCGTCAAGGCCCTGAACGAGCGCGGCGAGACCGACATCATCTGCGTGGACAACCTCACCCGCGCCGACAAGTTCCGCAATCTGGTGGACTGCGAGATCGCGGACTACATCGACAAGCAGGCCTTCCTCGACATGCTGCTGGACGGGGCCTGGGAAGGCGAAGTGGCGGCGGTGTTCCACGAGGGCGCCTGCTCCGACACCATGGAGACGGACGGCCGCTACATGATGGAAAACAACTACCGCTACACGGTGACCCTGTTCGAGCATTGCCAGTCGGAGGACATCCCGCTGCTGTATGCCTCCTCCGCCAGCGTCTATGGCGGCGGTCTGGTGTTCAGGGAAGAACGCCAGTACGAAGCCCCGCTCAACGTCTATGGCTATTCCAAGTTCCTGTTCGACCAGTATCTGCGCCGGCGCTGGAACAGCCTCACCAGCCAGGTGGTGGGCTTCCGCTATTTCAACGTGTACGGCCCCCGCGAGCAGCACAAGGGACGCATGGCCTCCGTGGCCTTTCACTTCTTCAACCAGTACATGACCACCGGCAAGGTCAGGCTGTTCGAGGGCTGCGCCGGCTACGGCAACGGCGAACAGCGGCGGGATTTCGTCTCGGTGGAGGACGTGGTCAAGGTGAACCTGTACTTCCTCGATCACCCCGAGTATTCGGGCATCTTCAACGTGGGGACCGGTCGCTCCCAGACCTTCAACGACGTCGCGGTCGCCACCGTCAATGCCTGCCGCCGCGCGCGGGGCGAGCCGGCCATGACCCTGAGCGAACTTCAGGCCCAGGGCGTGATCGAATACATCCCGTTTCCCGATGCACTCAAGGGGAAATACCAGAGTTTCACCGAGGCCGACATATCGAGCCTGCGCAACGTGGGTTATACCGAACCCTTCCTGACCGTGGAGGAGGGCGTGGCGCGCTACGTGGACTATCGTCTGGCCCGGGGCGAGGGTCAAAACAGCAACTGAAGGGAGAGCAGTCATGCCGTATTTCGTGTACCGAATCGAGAACGTGCCCATTCGGCGCCTGGAAAAACTCAGCGTGTTCGAGGTGTTCAAGGAGGCGAGCGCCTTCGCCAAGCAGCAGCGGGCGAGCCAGGACCTGCCCGAAGGCGTGGTGATCAAGGTCATTCACGCCGAGAACGAGCTGGTGGCCGAAGATCTGCTGTCCCAGGTGCGGGAGGCGCCGCCCCGCATCGGCGACGATTACTGAGCCACGGCGGCTCCGGGGCGTCGGCGCGCCATGTACGACGAGAATGCCTACCGGCAGGCCTATTCCGAAGTCAACCCGCTGCAATGCGTGTTCGAGCGGGCCATGCTCCGCCGCTGCGTGGGTTGCGAGTCCGGCATCCGGCGCAACATCGCCGAGCGCGAGGCCGTGGGTTGCCGGGACCGCGCGGCCCACGACCTGTGCGCACTGTTCAAGGAGCGGCTCAAGCATGCCGCCATGTTCGTGCTGAAAGTGGCACACCCGGACGATCCGCTGCCCCATGCCAAGGAACTGAGGCTGCAATGCGGGGGCCTGCTGGGACTGCAGCAGGCGGTGCAGGGGGAGGAGGGGATGGCCGTGGACAACGTGGCCGGCCTGTTGCGGGCCGCCCTGGAACGGCACGGCGATCTGGATGCGCTGCCCTATCAGGCGGTGCTGCCGGCCATCCGCGCCTACGAGGCCCGTCCGCGGCGCTGACGGCGCGGCAGCTGGGCGCCTATTCGTGGCCCGCCCCGCGGGGCCCCTCCACCCGACGGGAGGCCCCAGGGGCGGAGCCCGTGGCCGTCATGCCGCCGACCGGCGCGCGAGGGCCAGCCGCTTTTCGTAGGCCTCGCGGGCGATCGCCACGTCCTCCAGGAAACGGGGAAGCTCTTCCAGGGTGAGCGCCTGGGGACCATCCACCAGCGCCCGCGCGGGATCCGGGTGGAAGTCCACCAGGATCATGTTCGCGCCCGCGATCACCCCCTGGGCCACCACGTGCTGGATGTCCAGAATGCCGTCGGGATCGGCCGCGCGCGAGCCCACGGAGTGGGATGGGTCGATGCACACCGGCATGCGCGTCAGGCGCTTGACCACCGGCACGTGGGCAAAGTCCACGAAATTGCGGTGGGGATCGCCCATGTTGGTCTTCATCCCCCGCAGCCCGAACACCACCTTGCGGTTGCCTTCGGAAGCGAGATACTCCGCGGCATTCAGGGATTCGTCCAGGGTGATGCCGAAGCCGCGCTTGAGCAGGACGGGAAATTCCTGCTGCCGGCCCACGCTCTTGAGCAGCTCGAAATTCTGGGTGTTGCGGGTGCCGATCTGCAGCATCACGCCCGTGGGGCTGCCGGTCAGCCTGAGGGCCTCCCGGATCTCGTCCACGTGGGATTCGTGGGTCACCTCCATGGCGATGACCTTGATCCCGTACTTGCCTGCCAGCTCGAAAACGTAAGGCAGGCAGGCCTTGCCATGGCCCTGGAAGGAATAGGGGCTGGTGCGGGGTTTGTAGGCGCCCATCCGGGTGCACGTCTGGCCGTTGGCCTGGAGCGCCCTGAGCATCCGTTCCACGTGCTCCCGGGTGTCCACGGCGCACAGGCCGGCGAAGATGTTCAGGTTGTCCTGGCCGAAACGCACACCGTTGTACTCGAAGTGAGTGGGACGGGTGTCGTCCTTGTGCCGCCCCAGCACGCGGTATTCCTCCGACACGCGCACCACGCGCTCCACGCAGGGCAGGCTTTTCATGTATTCCACGGAAAGCGGCGCGGTGTCCCCGATCAGATAGATTTCCGTCAGGCGTTGCTGGGCCCCTTGCTCGTGGTGGACGCGATACTCGACGTTGGGCAGGCGGTCGAGGAAGTCCAAAAGTTGCCGGTAGGGGGGGTCGTGGGGATCCACGTTGGGCGTCAGGATGAGAATCATGGTCGCTCGTCAGGTCAGATCGTGAAGGGCGCAGCCCTCGGCATCGCACCGCAGGTAGCCGCCGTGCTCGTACCAGTCCGGCAGCACCCAGCGCTCGCAAAGCATACCATCCACCCGGTGGGCGTGGCGGGCCGGCCGGTGGGTGTGGCCATGGATCAGGCGTGTCACGCCGTGGCCGCGCAGGGCGGCCACCACGGCGGTCTCGCTCACGTCCATGATGTCGGCCGGTTTGGCCGCCTTCTCCGTCTCGCTTCGTTGCCGCAGGGCCTCGATCTCGGCCTTGCGCCGGGCGAGCGGCCGGGACAGGAATTCCGCCTGCCAGCGGGGATCCCGCACCTGGGCGCGAAAGCGCTGGTAATCGACGTCGCCGGTGCAAAGCGTATCGCCATGCATGAGCAGCGTGGGCGTGCCGTGAAGGTCGATGCGGCTCGGATCGGCGAGCAGCGACGCCTGCGTGGCCGCCATGAAGGATGCGCCCAGCAGAAAGTCGCGGTTGCCGTGCATCACGAACACGGGGACCCCGCCCGCCGCCGTCGCCCCCAGGCTGCGCACGATGCGCGCATTGAAGGGATCGGACAGGTCGTCGTCACCGGCCCAGTATTCGAACAGGTCGCCCAGGATGTACAGGGCCTGGGCCGCGGGCGCGATGTCCTGCAGAAAACGCTCGAACAGCTGGGTGGTGGCGGGGCGTTCCGGGCTGAGGTGGAGATCGGAAACGAACAGGGTATGGGGCATGACGCGATGGCGGGGGCGCGGAGGCGCGCCCCTTTTCTCAGGCCGAAACCACCTCGGCGCTTTCGATGACCACGTCTTCGACGGGAACGTCCTGGTGGCCCGCACGGTTGCCGGTGCGGACCTTGCGGATCTTGTCCACCACGTCCTTGCCTTCCACCACCCGGCCGAAGACGCAGTAGCCCCAGCCCTGGGGCGTGGGCGCGGTGAAGTTGAGGAAGTCGTTGTCGGCCACGTTGATGAAGAACTGGGCCGTCGCGGAGTGGGGGTCCGGCGTGCGCGCCATGGCGATGGTGTAGGCTTCGTTCTTGAGCCCGTTGTCCGCTTCGTTCCGGATGGGCGCCCGGGTGGGTTTCTGCACCATCCCCGGCGCGAAGCCGCCGCCCTGGATCATGAAGCCGTCGATCACCCGGTGGAACAGGGTGCCGTTGTAATGGCCGCTGTTGACGTATTCGAGGAAGTTGGCGACCGTGAGCGGCGCCTTCTCGGCGTCAAGTTCCAGCAAGATGCTCCCGAGGTTTGTGTTTAGTCTTACCTTGGCCATGGGCTTTTCCTTTGGGTCTGGTGGGTGATGGGGAAACGGCGGGTTCGGGCGGCAGCAGCGCGACCTTCTGGATCACGACGGGCTCCAGGGGGACATCCTCCTTGAGCGGGCCGGCGGCCCCGGTGGGCAGCGAGGCGATCCTTTTCAGCACGTCCATGCCACGGACGACGCGCCCGAAGACGCAGTAGCCATAATAATCGGGATCGTCCTTGTAGTGATTCAGAAATTTGTTGCTGTCCAGGTTGATGAAGAACTGGGAGGTGGCCGAGTCGATGTCCCGGCCCCGGGCCATGGCCACGGTGCCCGGCTCGTTGAGCAGGCCGTTCTTGGCCTCGCTGGGAATCGGTGGCAGCGTCGGTTTGGGCGTGAAATCCGGCGTGAACGCACCGCCCTGGACGATGAAGTCGCTCACCACCCGGTGGAAGATCGTGCCTTCGTAGAAACCGCTCCGCACGTAGTTGAGGAAGTTGGCAACGGTCACCGGCGCCTTGTCGGGGAACAGTTCGAGCACGATGTTGCCATGGGTGGTGGCGATCTCCACCCTCGGATTGGCGGCCTGCGCGGACACGGCGAAGGCGAGCAGGAACAGGCAAAGCAGCAGACGTTTCATGGCCCCTCCTCTGTGCGTGATGACGACGCCGTTTTTAGCCCAGCTGCCCGGCCACGGGCAATTACCAAACGTTCAGGCCGTACCTTCATACACGATCTTCCACGCGCCGTTCTCCCGCAGCCAGTACTGGCGCTTGCGCATGGTGTTGTGCAGGTTGTTGCTGCGGTAGTCCTGATCGAAGGTGACCACGAGCAGCTCGTCCTGGCCCGGATAGCGGAACACGCTGAGGTTGGAAATGGCGACGTGCACGTGGCTCTTGGTGGCGTTCACCTGGCGTTTCTGGGCCGCCCAGGCCGCGAAGTCCTGCTCGCCATTGTGGAACGAGGCGGAGTAGTGGGCGAGGTAGCGCTCCGTGTCCAGGCTCTCCCAGTCCCGGCGCCAGCGTTCGATCTCCCTCAGCACCGCCTCGCGCTGGGCACGCCAGCCGTTGCGGTCGATCCACGCGATGCCGTTGGTGATGATCACGGGTGTGCGGCCGATGTCCAGGTATCGCCGCAGATCCGTGATGTCCTCGTTGCTGAGGACCACGCAGCCATTGCTGGCGCGGGGCGGGCGGCTGTAGGTGTCGCTGGGCACGCCGTGCAGCCAGATGCCCGAGCCATTGCGGCCCTGGCGCTGGTCCCATTCGTTGGGATAGCTGATGGGGAAGGCGCCGGCGCCATAGAAATCGCCAAGGCGGTTGGTCGGCAGATCGTCCACCACGAAGTACACACCCAGGGGGGTGCGCTGGTCCCCTTCGCGATGCTTGTCGGCGCCCTTCTTGCCCACCGTGATGTAGTAGTCGGCCACATACTGCGGCTGCCCGTCGGCGTTGCGGTAGAGGTACAGGCGCGAGCGCGTGGTGTCCACCACGACGGCATGGCGTTGGCCCGGATCCATCTGCAGCAGGTAGGCGGGGATCTTTTCGCGCGGGGCGGGTTCCAGGTAGCGCAACAGCCGGGCACGGGCCTCCTCGCGGAGATCCGGCACGCGCTGGTCCGGCACGTCACCCAGGGTGGAAATGGGCCGGGCCCTCGCCATCAGCAGATCGCCCTTGATGAGATGGGCGAGACGGAAATTGGGACGGATCTCGAGCAGCGCGTCGATGTGCCGCAGGGCCGCATCCAGGCGATTGTTCTGGATTTCCATCAGGCTCTGCACCAGGAGCGCCTCGGGGGTGCGGGCAGGGGTGATGGGGGCGGGGGCCGCCACCCCGCGCGGCCGGTGGCCCATGGCCGTGGCCGGAGGTTCCGCCAGGGGCAGCAGCACGAGCCAGGTGAACAGGACGGTGAGCTTGCCGCGATGGGCGGCCAGGATGTCCCGCAGGCTTCGGCGGGACCGGCTGCGGCCAGGTCGCATGCTCAGCCGCCGATGCGTTCCTGCTGGATGAGCCATCGGTCGCCGGAACGGACGAGCACGAGGGTCTTCGTGGTCGCCGTGGTCAGGGTCTCCGCCTTGTAGTGCTGGCGGAAGGTGACCGCCACGCGCCGCTCGTCGATGGGGCGGACCCTGAGGTCGGCCACGTCCACCTGGATGCGTTTTGGCGCCGTGATGCGCTCACGGCGCTGCTTTTCCCATTGGGCGCGGCTCAGGCCCTTGGGCGGCGTGAAGTCCGGCGCATAGAAGGCCAGGTACTGCCCCACGTTCTGCGCCGACCATGCGCGGGCCCAGGCGTGGACGGTGTTCACCACGGCTTCGGTGTGGTCGGGTTTCGGCTTGGCCGCCGGCTCCGCGGGTTTGTCCGGCGCGGCTGCGGGGGCGGCGCTGGCCGGCGCGGCGGGTGCCGATGGTGCGGCGGAGGCGGGCGCCGATGGTGTGGCGGAGGCGGGCCGGACGGGCTGCGCGGGCGCGGGTGCCGAGGCCGCCGGCCGCGCGGGCTCCGCCTTCACCGTGGGCCGCTGCAGCCGACCGTTGATGGGGAAGATTTCCCTGATGAGGGACAGCTTGGTCTGGGCCGCGGTGTTGCTCCTGTCCAGCTGCAGGGCCCGGTCATAGGCCTGGCTCGCCAGCTTGGCATAGATGTCGCCCAGGTTTTCGTGGGCGGTGGCGTAGGACGGATGGGTCTGGATGGCCATCTCCAGGGCCTGTCGTGCCTTGTCGTACTGCTGCTGCTGGGCATAGAGCACGGCCAGGTTGTTGTAGGGTTCGGGCAGTTCCGGATAGTCCTCGGTGAGCGCGGCGAAGATCTTGATGGCTTCCGCCGGCTTGTTCTGTTCGGTCAGGATCACGCCCTTGAGGAAACGCGCCCGGGCATCCTTGGGCCGGCTCGCCAGATAGGCGTTCACCCGTTCCAGGGCCTGGTTGAGATTGCCCTGGCGGATGAGCTGCTGCGCGTCGTCGATTTCGTCGGCAAGGGCAAGGGATAGGGCGGAAAGCCAGCAGGAAACCAGCAGAACGAGCAGTGAAGCAGCGGCGCGGAAGGTCATTGTGTTATACTCGGGCGAAGTAAAATTCCTTGTAATTCCAGCATTTTAACCACAAGCTCCCGACCCGACAATCGCGGAATCCAACCAAAGAATGGCGCTCATCAAGACCCGCTTCGCGCCCAGCCCGACGGGGCTGATCCATTTCGGAAACGTGCGCACCGCCCTGTTCAACGTCCTGCTCGCCCGCAAGCACGGCGGCACTTTCCTGTTGCGCATCGAGGACACCGATCTCGAGCGCAGCCGCGAGGAATTCATCGAGGCCCTCAAGGAGGACCTGCGCTGGCTGGAACTCTTCTGGCAGGAAGGGGAGGGGGAAGGCGGCGAGGCCGCTCCCTATCGCCAGTCCCAGCGCGGGCCCATCTATGAGGGCTATCTCGAGCAGCTCGAAGCCCAGGGGCGCGTGTATCCCTGTTTCTGCACGCCCCTGGAGCTGGAGGTCTCCCGCAAGGTGCAGGCGGCTTCCGGCAAACCGCCCCGCTATTCGGGCAAATGCGCCCATCTCAAGCCGGAGGAAGTGGCGCGGAAAAAGGCGGAGGGACTGCCCCACACCCTGCGTTTCCGCATGCCGGCCGAGGGTGCGATCACCTTCGATGACCTGGTGCGGGGGCCCCAGCGGTTCGCCTGCGAGGACATCGGCGATTTCATCATCCGTCGCTCCGACGGCACCTTCGCCTTCTTCTACGTCAACGCCCTGGACGACGCCCTGATGGGGGTGTCCCACGTGCTGCGTGGCGAGGACCATCTGGCCAACACGCCGCGCCAGATCGCCATCCTGCAGGCCCTGGGCCTGCCGGTGCCCCAGTACGGCCACATTTCCCTGATCGTGGACGGCCACGGCGCGCCGCTGTCCAAGCGCACCGGCAGCCTGTCGGTGCAGGAGCTGCGCGAGCTGGGCTATTTCCCCCTCGCGGTGAACAACTACCTGGCCCGCCTCGGACACCATTTCGAGCAGAGCGCCCTGCTGGGCCTCGACGAGCTGGCCGCGGCGTTCGACATCGCCCATCTCGGACGCGCGCCGGCGCGGTACGACCGCTCCCAGCTGGACCACTGGCAGTCGCTGGCGGTGCAGCAGGTGGACGAGGACAGCCTGACGGCCTGGCTTGCGCCCGCGGTGCAGGGCCTGGTGCCGGAAGCCGACATGAAGGCCTTCGCCGTCGCCGTGCGCCCCAACGTGGTGTTTCCCCACGATGCCCGGCTGTGGGCCGAGGCCGTCTATGCCGAGGCGCTGCCGGTCTCCGATTCGGCCCGCCGCGTGCTGGAGAATGCCTCGCCCGACTTGTTCCGCATCGCCGCGGACGCGCTGCTGGAGGACATGGACTTCGTGAGCTTCGCCGAGCGGGTCAGGCACGCCAGCGGCCTGTCCGGCAAGGCCCTGTTCCTCCCCCTGCGCGCGGCGCTCACCGGCCAGACCTTCGGCCCCGAGATGCCCGCCCTGTTCCGTCTGATGGGCTACGAACGCGCCCGCCACCGCCTGGTGCAGCACGTCCTTTCCTCCTGAGCCTCCCATGCTGATCTACAACACGCTCACCCGCGAAAAGCAGGTCTTCGTTCCCCTCGAGCCGGGCAAGGTACGCATGTACGTCTGCGGCATGACCGTGTACGACTATTGCCACCTCGGCCATGCCCGGGTGATGGTCGTGTTCGACATGGTCTACCGCTGGCTGATGGCTAGTGGCTACCAGGTCACCTACGTGCGCAACGTGACCGACATCGACGACAAGATCATCAAACGCGCGGCCGAGAACGGTGAAAGCATCGGCGAACTCACCGAGCGGTTCATCCGCTTCATGCACGAGGACGAGGCACGCCTCGGCGTGCTGCGCCCCACCCACGAACCGCGTGCGACACAGTTCGTGCCGGGCATGGTGCGCATGATCCAGACCCTGATCGACAAGGGGCTGGCCTACACCGCCGCCAACGGCGACGTGTATTACGCGGTGGCCCGTTTCCCGGGCTACGGCAAGCTGTCGGGCAAATCCCTGGAGGATCTGCGTGCTGGCGAGCGGGTGGAGGTGGATCCTTACAAACGCGATCCGCTCGACTTCGTGCTGTGGAAGGCGGCCAAGCCGGGCGAGCCCCAGTGGGATTCGCCCTGGGGCCCGGGCCGGCCCGGCTGGCACATCGAGTGCTCGGTGATGAGCGAACACTTCCTGGGGGAGCACTTCGACATCCACGGCGGCGGCCAGGATCTGCAGTTTCCCCACCACGAGAACGAGATCGCCCAGTCCGAGGGCGCCCACGGCCATCCCTTCGTGAACTATTGGATGCACAACGGCTTCGTGCGCGTGGACAACGAGAAGATGTCCAAGTCCCTGGGCAATTTCTTCACCATCCGCGAGGTGCTGGAGCGTTTCGATGCCGAGACGGTGCGCTTTTTCATCCTGCGGGCCCATTACCGCAGCCCGCTCAATTACTCCGATCAGCACCTGAAGGACGCCAAGCAGTCCCTCGACGGTCTTTACCTCACCCTGCGCGACGTGCCCCCCGAGGCCGTGGCCATCGACTGGGACGATCCCTACGCGGCGCGCTTCCGCCAGGCCATGGACGACGACTTCGATTCCCACGGCGCCATCACCGTGTTGTTCGAGCTGTCGCGCGAGGCGAACCGGACCCGCTCCGGCCGGTTGTCGGGGCTGCTCAAGGCCCTGGGCGGGACGCTCGGGCTGCTCCAGGACGACCCGGTGGGGCACCTGCGGGGCGACCCCTCCGGCCTCGCCTATCCGCCCGAGCGCATCGAGCAGCTGATCGCGGAGCGGCTTTCCGCCCGCAAGGCCAGGGACTTCGCCCGCGCCGACGCGATCCGCAGCGAGCTCGCCGCCGCCGGTATCGTGCTGGAGGACGGTCCCCAGGGCACCACCTGGCGCCGCGTCTGAGGTCGGGCGGTTGCCGGTGCCGCCCGCTCTCCTTAAACTGCTGCGCCATCAGGGTCATCGTCCCGGAGCCGCACCATCGCCACGTTCAAGACCGTCTTTCCACCGTTGCTCATCGAGATCCAGCACCACCTGCTGTTCCTGAAGCAGGTGGTGGACCGGGTGCTGGCGGGCGAGGGCGCCGCGCCGCTGCCGGCGGCCGACTATTGGCGCGGCTACGAGACGGCCGCGCCCGAGCTGCCCAGGCAGCTTCCCAGCGAAGAGCTGCGCGAGGCCTGGAGCGCCCTCGGCCGCGTGCACCGGCGCTTCTTGCGCGCCGCAGAAGCCGCCGTGGCCGCGGCCGGCCGGGGCGACCGGCCGGCCGCTCAGCAGCGTCTGGAGGAAGCCTTCGCGGCGTCCAACGAACTGACCGGGCTGCTGGTGGGCGGCGCCATGTCCGAGCTTCTCCACCAGATCAAGGCCCACGAAAAGCAGCTGGCCGCGCGCTACGAGCACGAGTTTCTGGATGCCGCGCACCTGGGGCGGTTCTCGGTGCGCCTGTCGGACCAGGTGATCGTGGACGCCGACGAGAATTTCCTGCAGTTCTGCGGCTACCCGCGGGATGAGATCGTCGGCGACGGCGTGCAACGCCTCATTCCCAAGCGGGCCTGGGAGCAGGTCCTGGCGGTGGCGCGGGGTGGGACGCGGGGCGGCCGCGTCTCGGTCAAGGCGCGCTACCGGACGGGGGAGGCGGTCGTGCTGGAGCTCACCCCGTTCATCGAACGGGACGACGGCGAGGAGATCCTGCGCGCCTTCGCCCTCAATGTGACGGAAGCGGAGGCGGCGGCCCAGCAGCGCCGGCTGCTGGCCACGGCCATGGACGTGTCGGCCCAGGGCGTGCTGATCACCGATGCCGAAGGCCGGATCATCTACGCCAATCCGGCCTTCAGCCGCATCACCGGCTACGAGGTGGAGGAGGTCCTCGGCAGGAACCCCCGCTTCCTGCAGGGCCGCGACACCAGCCAGGCCACCCGCATGGCCATCCGCGAGGGGCTCGCCGCGGGCAAGCCCACGTGGAGATCCTCAACTACCGCAAGGATGGGGCACCCTTCTGGCTCGACCTGTCCATCGTGCCTGCGCGCGACGAGCAGGGCGAGATCACGCACTTCGTGTCGAGCCAGATGGACATCACCCAGCGCAAGCATGCGGAGCAGGAGATCGCCCGCATGGCCCTGGAGGACCACCTCACCGGCCTGCCCAACCGCCGCGCGGCCGAGGACCGCCTGATGCTGGAATGGAACCGTGCGCGTCGCGACCGGGGCACGTTCGCCATTGCCGTGGCCGACATCGACCGCTTCAAGCTGGTGAACGACCAGTACGGCCATCACGTGGGCGACCAGGTGTTGCAGCACGTCGCCGAGGTGATGGCGGCCACATTGCGCGGCGGCGACTGGGTGGCCCGCTGGGGCGGCGAGGAATTCATCATCTGCTTCCACGACCTGGACTGCCGGGGCGCCCAGGCGGCGGCCGAGCGCCTGCGTCGGCAGGTCAAGAGCAAGGTGCTCGAACTGCCCCAGGGCGAACTGCCGGTGACGGTGAGCATGGGCGTTGCCCTGTACGGGCCGGAGCACCCCAACGTGGACGCCATGCTGGCCCAGGCCGATGCCCTGCTGTACGAGGCCAAGATGGCCGGACGCGACCGGGTGGTGTGCGCCCGTTCGGAAACGGTGCGCCGGGGCGGGGTGATCTGGGAGGGCGGACAGGTGCAGGCTGCCCTGCGCGAAGGCCGGGTGGTGCCCGCCTTCCAGGCCATCGTCGATCTGCGCACCGGCCGGGTGGTGGCCGAGGAGGCGCTCGCCCGCATCCGCACCCGTGAGGACACGCTGGTGCCTGCCCAGAGCTTCATCCAGGCGGCCGAGGCGCTGCACCTGGTGGGCGCGATCGACCAGAGCATCTCCGCGGCGGCCATGGACCGCTGCGCCCGGTCCGTCCGCGCAGCCGGGGCCCAGGCCATCGCCCACTTCATCAACCTCTCGCCCCAGTTCCTGGCCAACGGCGAGGAGGTGGAAGCCCTGCTGGAGCGGGCCCGCGGCTACTGCCACGGTTGCGGTCTGGAGGATGCCGCGGTCAAGCCCCTGGTGATCGAAATCACGGAACGCCAGGGCGGCGACATCCTGACCCTCAAGAAACACCTGCAGCCGCTCACGGATTTCGGCTTCCGCCTGGCGCTGGACGATTTCGGGAGCGGTTATTCCTCCTTCCTGTATCTGGCCGAACTGCCAGTCCGCTTCATCAAGATCGAAGGCTGGATGGTCAGCCGCATCACCACCGATCCCCGGGTGCGCCAGCTGGTGGAAACCCTGGTGGGCACCGCCCGGCGCTTCGACATCCTCACCATCGCCGAATGCGTGGAAACGGCGGAAACCGCGCAGGTGCTGTGCGACATCGGCGTGGACTGGGCCCAGGGCTACTACTTCTCGCAACCGCGCGTGGAGTGAGCGCCCCGGTCCCGTCGCAGCAAGCCGTGCTAGCATCGGCGGCTTTCGTCCAATGCGAGATGAGCCGAGATGAAGATCTGCATCCTGTCCGACAGTCATGACAACCGCCGCCTGCTCGACCACGCGGTGGAAGACGCCAAGGCCCATGGGGCGGAGGCCGTCCTCCATTGCGGCGACGTGGTCGCGCCGACCACGCTGCGTGTGCTGAAGAAGCACGGGCTTCCGGTGCACGTCATCCATGGCAACAACACCGGGGACATGTACAGCATGAGCCGGCTGGCCCAGGAGCCCGACAGCCTCGTCCACTACTACGGGGCGGACGCGGGCATCGTCCTCGGCGGCCGGAACATCTTCATCGTCCACTATCCCCACTACGCGCGGGGCATGGCGGCCACCGGTGAGTGGGACCTGGTGTGCTGCGGCCACGAACACCGCCCCGAGATCCAATGGCTGCCCAACGTCAAGGGCGGCCGCACGCTGCTGGTGAACCCGGGCACGGTGGGCGGCGTGGGCAATCCCCCCACCTATGTGCTCGGGGACCTGGCCACCATGGCCTTCGAGGTCCGCGACGTGCCGGCGCAGCCGGGCGAAATCTGCAACATGCCCAGGGTCACCCCTCACCGCT